>NZ_JAOQKF010000001.1:0-80492 GCF_025567565.1 Muriventricola aceti
GCATCGCCCAGGACGGAAGCCAGCGGCTTCCATCCTGACCGACGCTCTGATTCACTAAGTTCTACCGTGCAGGTGTCCAACTTACACTTGCAATTTGCGAAAAAAACTTTCTCAACCCCACCACAGATAAAAGGAATCAGATAGTAAAGGTGAAATGATAATGGATCTGTCCATAAAGGAAATAAGCATAGATATTGTTATACAAACGGAATGCTTTATGCCCAAATAAAGATAGATGATAGTTTCTTTACTATTCCGCCAATTCGTGATGAAAAACAGATGGATTGCTAAAATAAAGAAATTGAGGGCTATGGGATTGGAAATCTTTCGCCCGCCGATATGAAATTCCGAAGCAAGTTCAGAAAGGAGGCAAGTACCTATGTCAACCTGGAGCGGAATCCGGAACAAATTGGAGAATGACTACCTGTGCCCGGCGCTTCGGGGCCACATCCAGTATTTTGCC
Organism: Muriventricola aceti; assembly: GCF_025567565.1. Lineage (NCBI taxonomy): Bacteria > Bacillati > Bacillota > Clostridia > Eubacteriales > Oscillospiraceae > Muriventricola > Muriventricola aceti. The sequence goes on from NZ_JAOQKF010000001.1 coordinate 464, forward strand.
ACCAGTTACAGCAAAAGCGCTGACCATGAGGGCCGGGCAGCCATTCGCATGGACGGTGTGGAAGTGCTGCGGAGCAACTACTACACCTATTTTGAGAATGTGTGGACGAAATTTCATCACCTGCGGTCCACAACGCTGAAAGATTGCGACTCCGCAAAAGAGGCCATTAACCAGGCTCATGCCTTTGCGCTGGAGCAGGGCACCTTTGACCAAAAGGTGTTCTATGAGGCGTTTGGTATCTTTGACAACCAGAGCATCGAGAAAAGCCTTGTCAGCGAGAATCCTCTTGTCCGCATCTTTGCTCTCCTGGATCGAAGGCTGGGAAAGCGCCGCCTGCTGGCTTTGGAGGAATCCATGGAGCAGGAGCTGGACTGGGTGCGGGCCTTCTATGTGATCCGGATGCAGGCAGAAGGGCTGATGGAAGGCAAAAAGCACTTACAATAAGCTACATATCTGGAGAAAAACATGAAAGTCTTTAGAAAAAAGAAGCGTGAAATTATTATAGATGGTCACGCTTTTTCTTGGATTGTCAATGAGACTGCTACCCATGTAAAAGTCAGATGTTATAGTTTGAAATCAACATACATCGAGGTGATTTTTAATTGGGGAATTGCTACATGGGCTATTAACTTCTATCAACCTTCTGTTGTATCAACAATGATACAATATGCAATAAAATTAGGATGGAAATATCAATTAAAAAATCAAATTATTGTGGTGCCTGCTAATGAAAGCGAACAATGGGCGAAAGACGCTGGTATTATCATTGATTGTAATTAGTTAATCCAATACCCTAATTTTGTTCGACTTATTAGTAATAATGTGAATAACAATCAGGAGGAATCACCATGTCACAGATTGCGTCCTTTTATCTGATAAAAAATAACCGGCGGCAGGAATTGTCCAACGGCAACTGCTCCGGTGCGGTATACATGGCTATCTGGGACTGGTGTGAGTACAAGCTGGATCTGGATGTTCGTTTTCCTGCTCCCCAGACGGAGGACACCCTGGACTGTGCTCTGTTGGAGGGAGAATTGGCGTCTAAACTGCTGGCCGCTCTGCGGGAGCAGGACCTCCAGGAGCTGGCAGCCGAGATCGCCCCGGAGTGGGACCTACCCACCGAGGCGGTGCAAAGCGGACTGGAAACGCTGCGTTCCCATCTGGAACTGGTGCAGGGCGACGCTGCCCTGCTGTATGAAATGACTTGACGGGGCCATGCCCCATAGAATATTGCGAGGAAATTATGATCGAAATCAAAGGAAAATACAATGAGGCCAAGATCTTCACCGATGTGGTGGACAGCGCCTCCATCGCACAGGTTCAGGAGCTGTGCAATCAGGAATTTACGGCGGGCAGCCGCATCCGGCTCATGCCCGACATTCACGCCGGCAAGGGCTGTACCATCGGCACCACCATGACCATCATCGATAGGGCGGTGCCCAATCTGGTGGGTGTGGACATCGGGTGCGGCATGGAGACCACCCGCATCCGGGAGGGGCGGCTGGAGCTTCAAAAGCTGGACAAGCTGATTTATGAAAAAATCCCCTCCGGCTTCTCCATCCGGGATAAGGCCCACCGCTACCTCAATGAGATCGACCTGAGCGAACTGTGCTGTGCCCGCCATGTGGATCTCCTCCGGGCAGAAAAAAGCATCGGTACGCTGGGCGGTGGGAACCACTTCATCGAGGTGGACAAGGACGACGAGGGAAATCTCTACATCGTGGTCCACTCCGGCAGCCGTCACTTGGGTGTAGAGGTGGCCAGCTATTACCAAGAGGCGGGCTATAAGGTACTCAACCGTACTGATGATGCCTCCCTGCAGACGCTGGTGGCCCAGATGAAGGCAGAGGGCCGGGAGAAGGAGATCCAGAAAGAACTGAAGAAACTGAAAAACATCAAGCAAACCAACATCCCCAAGGCTCTCGCTTATGTGTCTGGAGAATTGTTTGAGCAGTATATCCACGATATGAAGATCGTCCAGCACTTCGCCATGCTCAACCGGCAGGCCATGATGGACGAGATCGTCAAGGGCATGAAACTCCATGTGGAGGAGCAGTTCACTACCATCCACAACTATATCGATACCGACGCCATGATCCTGCGGAAGGGGGCTGTGTCCGCCAAGGCGGGGGAGCAGCTGCTCATCCCCATCAATATGCGGGACGGGAGCCTGCTCTGTGTGGGCAAGGGCAACGAGGACTGGAACTGCTCCGCTCCCCACGGCGCCGGCCGCCTGATGAGCCGGGCGGACGCCAAGCAGTCCTTCACGGTGTCTGAATTCAAAAAGCAGATGGCAGAGGTCTACACCACCTCGGTGAGCAAGGCCACCCTGGACGAGTGCCCCATGGCCTACAAGGGGATGCAGGACATTCTGGACAATATCGGCCCCACGGCGGATGTGGTAAAGGTCATCCGCCCCATCTACAACTTCAAGGCCGGGGACGAGGAGTAAGAAACGGAGCAGAATACCATGGTGAGAGATGGACTTGTGTTCAAAGATGAGGATGGTCAGGTCATATTCAATCAGCACAGCTTCTGCGAACTGGTGAAGCACCTGCTGGTGGAGCTGGTGGGGATCTCCTATGAGGAAGCCTCCCAGATAGTGGAATGCTCACCGCTGGCAGAGCCAGTGGCCGATGCCATGGGAGTGGCGATATTCAGCCATGACCTGCCTTATTACTGGGCTATGTTTTTCTACTATGGGAACGGTTATTGGCAAAAGGGTATTCCAGCGCAGCCAGAGGATATGGATGCCTATGAAGCCTTGGAAAATAAGATCATGGAGAAATATGACTTAAAGGAGCCGTTTATATGGACATGAGAGAGGTGTTCACCATTGACGGTCGCCGCTTTTCTAACATGGCCGGTTTTTATGACGAGGTGGAGCAGGTGTTCACCTGCGGCTTAGATTGGAAGATCGGTCGGAACCTGGACGCTTTCAATGACATTCTCCGGGGCGGTTTTGGGCGGCATGAGTATGGCCAGCCCATCCGCATCCAGTGGCTGGCCTATGAAAAAAGCGTCCGCGATCTCGGAAAAGAGACTATGGACACCATTACAGAAATCATTTTGGATACGGATCATTCCGGGCACGACTGTACCCTGGAACGGCTTTGACCAAACAGAAAAAGGAGGCAATGCTATGGGACTTGACATTTACGCCGGGACATTGACCCGGTACTATTCTCACAACTGGAAGACCGTTGTCCAGCAGTGGGCGGAGGAAAACGGATATTCCTTCAACCGCATCACCCCGGACGGGGAACCCGCTGACAACGAAGAAGAACTGTCCCCGGCTGAGGTCCAGGCGGCGATGGAGAACTGGCGGGATCAAATTTTGAGCGCCATTTCCCAGCCGGGTCATCCCCCCTATACTCCTTGGCCGGAGGATAACAAGAAGCCCTATTACACCGACAAGCCGGATTGGGACGCCTTCGGCGCTATGCTGCTGGTGGCCGCCTGCCATACATACGATGAGCCGGTGCCTCCCACTGTGGAGAAGGATTGGGACTTCGGGGAGCATCCCCTGATCGCCCGCCTTGCATCGGATGAGGAGCGGGTGTGGTCCCTGTTTCGGGGTGCGACTTGGTGGCTTCCCCTCACCGACAGCTTTCTGTTCCAAGGCCCTCTGCCCACCGATGACACCGCCGCTATCGCCACCTTGGGCGGACTGCGGAAGGAGCTGGAGAAGCTGAACCAGCTGGCGTGGCAGGCCGATGAGGACACCATCCTTGGCTGGGCAGACACGGAGGGCTACCCGGTAGACGGAACCGTAGACTCAGATGGACAGTACAGCAAGGCGGACATCCCGGAGCACACCCAGTATGACACCCAGTCCCTTGCCAAGTTCGCCTTCTCCATGTTCTGGCGGGCCATGCGGTTTGCCGAGGAACAGCAGGTGCCCATCCTGCTTGACTATTAAAGAGGATTCGTCAGGAGGTGGAGGCCGTGGAGCAAAAACGCCCAGCAGATATATTTCAGGAACTTCTGGACTACCTATGGAGCGGCCTGGGCCTGGAGGAAAAGGGCTGGAAGCGTCTGAAAAAGGGCGACTTCAAAAAGAAAATGAAAAACGGGCTGACCTATCAGATCTGGTTTGACCGGAGACGCTACAACTACATAGACTACGAAATCGGCCATGGAAATGTGGAAGTGGGCTTCACCTGTATCATACAGCAGGGAGATGACCGGCTCTACTCTTTCAAAATAGAACCAACAACAGGCGGTTCATTCTTTCGGATGCTGACAGAGGACCTGCTGCTGGACACCGGGCTGCTGGACACCTTCCTGCCCCTGATCAAAGCCCACTACCTTGATTTTATCGACTGCTTTGAAGCAGACTCGACAGCGGCGCTCCAGAAGGTCTGTGCCCCCTTTACCCAGCCGGAGGATTACAGCTGGTGCATCCATGTGCGGGAACAGATGGTGGAACGGTACGGAACAGCGGAACAGCTGGAGGAGTACCGACATCAGTTGGAATTGCGAGGAACGCCGGAGCATAAGGCAAAGAACGGGATGGGCTCGATGTTGTTCCATCTCTCCCACGCCCATGATGTAGATCATGCCTGGGCATCAAGCCGCACCAGAGAGGAACTGGACCAGGTGGTGGAACCCTTTGTGCAGGCCAAGCGGCAGACAGGACAGTGGATGCAGGAGGATGAGGCGGGCTATCATCTCTACCGGCAGGAGACAGACCCAGAGAAGCGCACCTTTCGGGCCTGGTATCTCATCGCCAATCCCCGGGGCCTGCCGAAAGAGTTCGTCCAGAAAGAGCTGGAGTTCCGGTGGAAGCTGTTCCCAGACAAGAAGGAGGAAACCAAATGAGCAATCAAGTGTTCCAACAAAACCTGGATGACAAAAAAGGCCCCCAGCCCGGAGGCCCCTATCTCATTCAGATGCTGTTCAAAGAGCCGGTAGAAATGCCGGATAAAGAAAAAATGACTGCCGTAATGGAAAAGCACATCGGATCAGCAGAGTGCTTCTGTTATGATAAGAAAATGGCCGGCTTTGCCGCACAGGAGCATATTGCAGAGTTCAAGGACGGAAAATGCCCGGTGCAGCTGATGGTGATGAAATGCGACAAGTTCAAGGGCAAAGGCTTTGATGCCTTTTTGCTGATCCAGATGTGGGACTGCCAGGAGGACCGGGATCGGATCTTCCGAGAGTGCCGGTATCAGGTGGTGGCCACCGATATGCTGGCGGCGGCGCTCCCAGCTCTTGAACGGGCCAACCTGGATGCCGACTTCGTGGAGGCCCTTGCGGAACTGTACCCTACCTGTGAGGCGTTCTATTTCCAGAACTGCGGCAAGCTGTTTCTGGCGGAGGATGTGCGTTCTCACCAGATCGAGGGTTCGGATCGGTTCATCCGCTTCGGCGTCAATGTCCGTTTCTTCAACATTGAGGGCACCGAGGATATGCTCATCGATACTGTGGGCATGAGTACCCTGTTCCTGCCCGACCTCCAGTACCACTTCCACGGCATGGACCCCAACTGGGTGGTAAACCACGCCTACAATGCGGTGTCCTACATTCTGGCCAATGACAACCCCATTGAGGATGGGGAGACCGTTGACGGCATTATAGATGGCCAGATGAGCCGGGAGATTCAGTGGAAGTGCCAGTATGAGGATTCCCTGATCCAGCCGCCCAGAGGGGTGCTGGACATCCACATGGGGAACTATGCCTCGGGAGGACGCTGAATGAACGGCGTTGTGCTCCTGGTGGGCGGACTGCTGCTTGTGGCGGTAATCAAGCTGATTATGGATCGAAATTGGATTGGCCTGCTTCTCTGTCTTGTTGCCCTGATCCTGGTCTTTGGGACTGGACACCATACAAAATAGGCCATTTTAAGAATCGAGGAGGTGAAGTATGCAGAATTCAACAAATATGCGGATACTGGAATTACTCCGGTTTCTCTATGAGCGGACCGATGAAAACCATCCCGCCACAGTATCTGACATCATTGCCCATCTGAATGGAAAAGGAATTCAGGCAGTGCGGCAGACTGTTTACGCGGATACCAATGCGCTGATCGATGCAGGAATTGATATTGTGGTGGCCAAGAGTACCCAAAACCAATATTTTATGGGAAGCCGCCTGTTTGAGTATCCAGAACTGAAAATGCTGACAGACGCAGTAGCATCCTCGAAGATCATTTCTGCCAAGAAATCCGAGGAACTGGTACAGAAATTATGCCGTCTGACCAGCACACATCAGGCAGAGCAGCTTCGGCAGCTCGCCAGCCTGTCCAGCCGGGTGAAACCGGACAACGAGCAAGTCTATTACATCATTGATGCCATCCAAACGGCGATCTTGGAGAAGCGACAGATCCAGTTCCAGTATTATGAATATACGCCAGAGAAAAAACGAGTTCTCAAGCATGGCGGTTACCTCTATAAACTGGACCCTTACGCTTTGGAATGGAAGAATGACCACTATTACCTGATTGGCTTTTCTCACAAACACCAGCGGATGGCCCACTTCCGAGTAGACCGCCTGTCGGGGATCAAGATACTTCCCTCCGGCTTTACACCCAATGAAGGCTTTGATGTGGCGGGCTACACCAACAAGATCGTTGATATGTTTGCTGCTGACCGCACAGTTTCTGTTGAACTGCTCTGTGAGAACAAGCTGATGAAAACCATCATAGACCATTATGGAGAAGCTGTGCCAACCCGTGCATATGACGAGGAACACTTTACTGCAAACATCGAAGTCGACCCAAGCGGCACCTTTTACGGCTGGGTCTTCAAATTTATGGGCGGGATTCAGATTATAGCACCCCAAGAGTGTGTAGAAGAAATGAAGCGGATCGCCCGCAGGTTTCTCTAAAGCAGAGGCCAGGTGTTATGGAATTTTAACACCTGGCCTTCGTTTCCTTTTTTATCCTTGTATCGAGCGGATGTACTGGCTATAATATAAACAAGATGTTCGCAAACCAGCGAAACTCTATGAAGGAGGGAGACCAGTGACCTTTGGAGCTTTCATCAGCACACGGCGCAAAGAGGCCAAATTAAACCTCCGGGATACCGCGAAACACCTCGGTATCTCCAATGGGTACCTGTGTGATATTGAGCAGGGACGCCGGCCGGCGCCAGAGGGAGCGTTTGTAGAGCGGATCTCTTCTTTTCTGGAATTGGATAAGCAGGAGCATGAAATGCTGCTGGATCTGGCCGCAGATTCCAGACAGACGGTTCCGGCCGACCTGCCTGACTATATCCGCCAGCATGACATCGTCCGCGCAGCATTGAGAGTAGCAAAGGAAGTAGATGCTACCGATGAAGAATGGAAGGCATTTATGGAAATGCTGCAGAACCGCCAGAACTAAGGGGGGATTTTCTTGTCTGTACCAAAGTATCGATTGGACGCAATTGAAACCATTGGACGGAAGATCCTGCAAGAGTATGATCCCGTTTTGTTGGACGGGCCTCCCCAGGCAGTCCCCATTGAAACTATCATAGAGACCAAATTTGATCTAACTCTGGAATATCATTGCCTACGCAAAAACGGGAGCATCCTTGGGGAAACGATTTTTGATGAAGGAGCGGCCATTTTATACGACCAAGATGAAAAACGCTACCGCCTGATCGCCGTCAAAGCCGGAACGATCTTGGTGGAGGAGCGGCTTTGTGTGGACAGGCTCCTCGGCAGGCTGCGGTTCACCTGTGCTCACGAATTGGGACACTGGGTCCTGCACCAGAAGCTGTACTCCGGCACAGGCGATGTGGCTGCCTATGAAGGAAAGACATCTTTGGATGAAAGCCACGGTCTGGTCGAATGGCAGGCGGATGCCTTGGCTACGGCTCTCCTCATGCCCCTGCCGCAAATCAAAAGAAGTTTTTACCGTTTGCGTGCAGGCAGAAGCAATGAGCAGCTGGTTGCGGAAATGGCTCAGATCTTCCAAGTCTCCAAGCAGGCCATGCGTATTCGGTTGGAAACACGCAATCTCATATAAGGTTGGTACGGCAAGCCCCCCCTCCTAAAGAGAGGGGCGCAGCCGCACCAATGTTCACAGGCTTTGTTGTATGCATTTTGTTCGCAGTTTAGCGAACATGGGAGGAGGAGAATGGCATGAGAAAAGAAAGCTCCACTGTGCAGAAATGTAAAAGGCAGATGGCGACCCTTGGATTTGACAGCCAGCTGGCCTATCACCGGGTAAAGCTGATTTTGAAAATCTACCGGGATGTGGTGTGGGTCCTCAGTGAGCGGGTGGAGGAACTGCATGAGTATGCCTGGGAGCTGGGCGCTCAGGACGCTGATACCGGGCTTATCTATCTGCAAAGCTTCGCCCCGGATATGGATCTGCAGGAGTTTGAGGAACGGGTCTGCTGCGTGATAGAAAACCGGATGCTGGTGGATGTGATCGACCGTGCCCTTCTCCGCTTGAAACGATACCCTGACCGGGGTGAACTTTACTATGAGATCTTGACCAAACAATTTATCCACCGTTTTAACAGCACAGAAAAAGAACTGCTGGATGAGCTGAATATGGAGCGAAGCGTATTCTATGACCGGAAGCGCGAGGCGATCTTCTTATTGTCCCTCTGCCTTTTTGGTTATGCTGTGCCGGAACTTCAGGAAGAATTGGAGATGCCCCGACTTTATCCCGACTGATTCCCGATGAAAAACCGACGAAATCCCTACTCCCTTCCGACTTTGCCTCTGCTATACTCAGTACAGTGGCAGGTATGCGCAAAAATGAATAGGACCAGCTGACAAGGGCCGGGACGCTGTAAAGTGTCCCGGCCCGCTGTATTCCTGCCGCAATATGGCGGCGGGGATCGGCCGGGGATGCAGAAATGCGTCCCCGGCTATTTTTCTGCCCGGCACTGGGAGGGCCGGCATGGGATGGGAGGCTTATATCGCCAAGTACCCCTGATTTCAAGATTTTGATTCGCCATCAAAATCTTGAAATTTGGAGGAAAGGCACATGGAATCAAACGGGAAGTTTACCCTTATTGTTTTTAACACCTGCACTCGGGAATATGAAGAAGTCATGGTGACAGAGGAGGTCTATCGCACTTACTGCAGAACCCGGTGGAACATCAAGGACAATGATCAGAGCTTTTTTGACCATGAGATCCAGACGAGTGGGATGATTGGAAGTCAGGATGGCACCTATGAAAATTTCCGGGAGTTTATTGACGCTATCAACACCCCGGAACACATCATCCTTGAACAAATGAAGAAAGAGGCCCTGTACCAAGCGATCTCAGCGTTGCCTGCTGCGGATCAGGCATTGGTACAGGGGTTGTTTTTTAAGGGACAAAGTGAACTTGACTATGCAAGAGAGATTGGCGTTTCACAGCCTGCAGTGCATAAGCGGAAAGTCCGTATTCTCAAGTCTTTGAAAAAACTTTTAGAAAATTGAAATTGGAGGGTTATTAAAATGCCGACATCTTCCCCTATACAAGCGAGAAGGAAATGCTTCTCACTTGTTCCTTGAAAACCGAATATCCGATTGTCTGAATACTTTCCTGACGGGGCCCCTGCTGGACAGGGGCAAGCGACGCTGGAGGATGCGCGAAAACCACCTGTAGAGGTTCTGGTACAGGCTGCAAACGAAGTCACCTATACATTTTTGTTCGGTTATGACAGCCTGCCAGATTTCCCCTCTATCAACGACGGCCAAATAAGGTGCCAAGCGGGTCCATCCGTCCAAAAAACAGCCTGTGGCAAGCTGTATCGCAATGACTCCGCCAGGGATAATGATACTTCCGTCCAGTCACAGCCCCCACCGAAATGGGGATCAAGCAATGAGGGCGGCCGACAGAGATCCTGCCGGGGGTGAGAGTCCCATGACGCGGTGAAGCCAGCCGCGGTTCAGATGGTCGCCCTACGGAGCCAGCGCCAGTGGCGCAGGCTTTTGCGCTTGGGGAAGTAGTGTCGAATACGAGCGCAGCAGAAGACAACACAAATGTGAAGTCTTAATATCAGAAGCTATGGGGATCGCTTCTATCCAAAACCCGTTTACTGACCGGAACATGCCGTATGAGCAGCCATTCCAACCAGGTGCGGGAGATGCGGAAGCGGTCCCTATTTTTGTGGTATTAAGCAAGAAAGTCAGGAGGTGCAAGCAATGGAAACATACCGCAAAGAGGACATCCGCCGGGGCGATATTTACTATGCTGACCTTAGCCCGGTGGTCGGCTCTGAACAGGGCGGAATACGTCCTGTGGTCATTCTCCAGAACAATGTGGGCAACCGGCACAGTCCCACAGTGATCGCCGCCGCGATCACCAGCCGGAAAGGTAAGCATAAACTTCCTACCCATGTAAACCTGGATGCTCCAGTTCCAGGTCTTTACCGCGACTCTATCATCCTGCTGGAGCAGCTTCGCACCATTGATAAAAGCAGATTGAGAGGTAAGGTCGGTTCTCTTGGAGAAGACCAAATGTGCAAGCTTGATCATGCGCTGGAAGTCAGCGTGGGACTTCTCCCACTGTATAATACCATCTGATTTTACCCGCACTCAGGATACTGCCATTTAAAGAGAAACATACAATCGGGGCCGTTCATCGGCTCCGGTGGGCGGCCCCTCCATAACAGGAGGGTGCTTTTATGACTAAGACAGAACTTCAAGATAACCTTGTGTTTCTTTCAGCGCTGAAGCTGCTGGAGCAGCTCACCGAAAAGGGCCTGCTGACAGTGGATGAGGCGGAGAAGTCCCGCATTGAACTGGAGCGCAAGCTCCGGCCCACTCTGCTGTTCGCCTGAACAGGCTCTATGCGAGAATAGCTGATTGCCCAGTTTTTCCACTTCTTTTTCGTTGGTGTTGGTAATGGCTATTGCGGAAGGACTGTGGTAGTGTGTGTTGCTGAAAGGAGGTCAAAAAAGATATGACGGAAACAAACATAAGTACAGCAAGAGTTCCGCAGGTCACAGTAATCGACCCCAGAATCCCCGAAAAAGCAAAGCTGAGGGTAGCGGCCTACGCCAGAGTGAGCAGTGACTCCGAAGATCAGGTCAACTCCTACATCGCCCAGGTAGACTTCTACTCCAAGTACATCGCCGGTAAAGAGGAGTGGGAGATGGTAGACATCTATGCCGATGAAGGTATCTCCGGGCTGGAAGCCAGGAATCGGGATGATTTCAACCGGATGATGACAGACTGCCGGGAGGGAAAGATCGACCGGGTCCTCTGCAAATCTATCTCGCGCTTTGCACGCAACACACAGGAGTACATCCAGTTCGTGCGGGAACTGCTCCGGCTGGGTATTTCGATCCACTTTGAAAAGGAGAACATCGATACCGGGAAGATGACCTCGGAGCAGGTTGCCCAAATCTATGGGGCTTTCGCCCAGATGGAATCCACCAACCATTCCAGTAATATGCGCTTCAGCGTTCGTATGCGGATGGAAAAGGGATTGTTTGTCCCATCCTCTGTCCCCTATGGCTACCGGCTGGCAGGGAGGGATCTGGAGATCATACCGGAGGAGGCCGAGGTGGTCCGCCGCATCTTCTCCGCTTATCTGAGCGGCCAGGGAAAGGATGATATCGCCAGGGAGCTGAACCAGCTCGGGGTAGATCGAGGCCGAAACCGTGAGAAGTGGCATCCCAGTACGGTGGCCTACATCCTGACCAATATCTCCTACACCGGAGATATGATCTGGCAAAAAAGCTGCGCCACAGATACGATTCCATTCCGGCAGGTTCGAAACCTTGGCCAGAAGCCCCGCTACTTTGTGGAGCACAGCCACCCGGCCATCGTAAGCTGTGCGGATTTTCAGAGGGTACAGGAACTGATGTCCTCCCGCAAGGGGCAGTTCCATGGGACGCACCGTATAAGTAAGGGCAGCCTCTATGATAAACACATCTACTGCGGGGGATGCGGCTCTCTCTGCCGCAAAAAAATCACAGTGGGAAAGACTTACTGGGTCTGCCGCCGCCACGATGGAAACAAAGCAGACTGCCCTACCCCGCAGATTCCAGAACCAGAAATTACGGCGGCTGTCCTGCGGCTCTACCACAAGCTGAAACTTGGTCAGGAAACCGTCCTGCGGCCTGTCCTCAGCCAACTGCAGGAGCTTAGGGAACGGGAACTCCGCTCCAATCGCAAGATCAGTGATATTGACAATGAAATAGCCCGTATCTCAGAGCAGAATCTCGTCCTTGTTCGGCTGAAGTCGAAAGGGTATGTGGATTCTGCTCTTTATTTATCCCAGATGGATGAGATCGACCGTAAGCTGCGGGAGCTCAGGAAGCTGCGACGCCGTCTTCTGGAGGCAGCCGGTGAAGACCGGCAGATCCATGACACAGAGCGAATGATGGAGTATCTGGAGGATGGTCCGGAATGGCTGGATGAGGTTCCCGCGGAACTGTTTGGGGAACTGATTGAGCGGATCATCATTATCAGCCCGGAACGGCTGAAGTTCCGCCTGCTGAATGGGATGGAACTGGCAGAAAACATAGAGAGGACGGTGCGATAAATGGCGTGGCAAAGAAAAATTCCTTTCGGCTATCAGGTCCGGAACGGCAGGATCAACTGCCATCCGGAGGAAGCAGAGCTTGTAAGGGCTATCTTCTCCCGCTATCTGCTGGGCGGCTCCTACAGTCAGATCGCTGACGAGATGACCCAGCAAGGTGTGCGCTATCATCAACATAATGCCCAGTGGAACAAACACATGGTCAAGCGGATTTTGGAGAATGAACGGTATCTCGGGATGGATGGCTATCCCCAGCTGGTGACAGATGAGGAATTTCTCGCTGTCCGCCTGCGGCGGGGAGAACAGAACACCTACGCTCCATGCCCAAGCGAGATCATCCCTATACGGGACAAGGCGGTCTGCGCCCTCTGTGGAGAAAAGATGGCACGGGATACCAAATCCCATGGCCGCCCACGCTGGCGGTGTAAAAATCCAGAGTGCGGCGGCAGTGTATATCTTGATGACAGCATCATTTTGGAACGAGTGGTGCAGAAGCTCAAAGTGCTGGCTCATTCTCCTGCGTGTATCCAGCTTCCTAAAGCCGCCCCTGCCTCAACAGATGCCCTTCGCATCGAAAATGAACTGGCCCTCTGCTTTAACCGGGCCGATATCAACCCGGAATATATGAAAACACTGATCATGGCCGCCGCTGCCGAGCGGTATGCCGGCCTGAACGATCCAACGCCGGCCCACAGGCTGGCACTGCTGCGGCAGAAGCTGGAGCTGGAACCGGAGAACGAAGAAACCCTGTGGGAACTTTTTGAGTCGGCAGTAACCCATGTGTGCATCGGCAAAGGCGGAGAGATCAGCCTATCCCAAAAAGATCAAAAGGAGTGTGCCTCATGAACATACAGAAAACCGCCCCCACCCCCAAACTGGTCACTATGATTCCGGCTGACCCTCAGATGACAGAACGGGATCTTCGAAAAAAGCACCTGCGAGTTGCGCCTTACTGCCGGGTATCCACTGACAAGGAGGAGCAGCTCTCCAGCTATGAGGCCCAGATCGAATACTACACGGAAAAAATCGACGCCAATCCGGATTGGACAATGGTCCGCCTCTATGCGGATGAGGGCATCACCGGCACCTCGGCCAAAAAGCGCAAAGATTTCCTCCAAATGATCCGGGACTGTGAGCGTGGAAAAATCGACCTGGTCATCACCAAATCGGTGTCCCGGTTCTGCCGAAACACACTGGATGGCCTGAACTATGTCCGCCGCCTGAAACGGCACGGCGTGGGAGTCTACTTTGAGAAAGAGAATGTGAACACCCTCTTCATGGACAACGAGATGATCCTCACCTTTATGATGAGCCAGGCCCAGGCAGAAAGCGAATCCCTCAGCGGCAATGTGAGGTGGGGCCACCGGAAGAACTTCAAGGATGGAAAAGTCTATTACCACTGCAAGACCTTCCTCGGCTACCGCTGGGGTGCGGATGGCCAGCCGGAGATCGACCCGGAGCAGGCTGCCATTGTCCGGCGCATCTTCTCCCGGTTTCTGCTGGGACACAGCGTCCGGCAGATCACCACCGACCTGATGGCGGATGGAATCAAAACAGCCACAGGGAAAACAGTATGGCATGACAGCGTGGTTCAAAAAATGCTGTGCAATGAAAAATACATCGGTGACGCTCTCCTACAAAAAACCTACATCGCGGACCTGTTCACCAGAGAAAAGCGGGTGAATAACGGCGAACTGCCCAAATACTATGTCCATGACTGCCACCCGGCCATCATTGATCGGGAAACCTTCCAAAAGGTACAGGAGGAGATTGCCCGTCGGTCCAGTCTCAAGAAAACATCCTCCAAGGCGAAGACGCAGCTTGGGAAATACTGCGGAAAGTATGTGCTCAGCGAGTTGCTGGTCTGCGGAGAATGCGGCAGCCCTTATCGCCGGGTGATCTGGACGCAGAAAGGGGTCAAACGGGTCGTCTGGCGGTGCCAGAACCGGCTGGAGCATGGCAGGAAGATCTGTAAGCAGTCTCCCACTCTGGATGAGGGCAACATCCACGACGCCGTCATCTCCGCCATGAATGAACTGTTCCGGATGCAGGCAGCCAAGGACGCGGTGAAAGCCGGTATTGCGGCAGTCCTTGCCGGAGAAGAACAGACGATGAGCCTGCCTGCCGTGGAGTTTCAGATCCGGAACCTGCAGGAACGCCAGCTGGAGCTGTTCCAGCTGATCGTCAGTGCCGGCGCTGACTGTACCGACTATGATGAGGAGCTTCAACAGGTCAACATGGCCAAGACAAGGCTCATGGCCCAAAAAGCGGAGCTGGAAAAGGAACAGCGAGGCGCGGCGGCCTTCGAGAGCAGGCTGGCAGAACTTGACATGGCATTGGAGCAGGCCAGCGGTACCCTTACGGATTTTGATGAACTCACTGTCCGTCAGCTGGTCAGCAACATCAAGATGTTGGACAAGGATAGCCTGCTCATCTGCTTCAAGGACGGCACAGAAATTACTCAGGCCATGCAAAGGAGGCAGACCGCATGATCTATATCACCGGTGACACCCACGGCGGCTTCCAGCGGTTCGGAAGCAAATACTTCCCCCAGCAAACGCAGATGGGCCGAAATGACTACATGATCATCTGTGGCGATTTCGGAGGGCTGTGGGACGGCGGCCAGAAAGACCAGCATTGGCTGGACTGGCTGGATGAGAAATCCTTCACCACCTTGTTTGTGGATGGAAACCATGAAAACTTTGATCTGCTGAACGCCCTGCCGGAAAAAGAATGGCACGGCGGCAGAGTACATGAGGTGAGGGAAAATATCCTCCACCTGATGAGGGGCCAGATATTCACCTTCAGCGGTCTCACATGGTTCACGATGGGAGGAGCCTCCTCCCACGACATTCAGGATGGCGTCCTTGATCCGGAGGACCCCGACTTCGAACAAAAGTATTGGCTGCTGCGCCGAATGCGGGGAATGTTCCGGGTCAAAGGACGCTCCTGGTGGGCGGAAGAAATGCCAAATGCCCGTGAATATGCAGAGGCACTGAGAAATCTGGAGCAGGTAAACTGGAAGGTAGACTGCATCCTGTCCCACTGCGGTCCCAGCAGTGCCGTGCGGAAAATCGACCCCTCCTATGGAAGTGACCAGCTCACCGATTTTCTGGAAACGGTCAATCAGCGGTGCCAGTTTACATACTGGTTCTTCGGGCATTACCACGACAACCGGATCATCGATGACAGATATATCCTCCAGTGGGAGCAGATTTCCGGATTAGAAATTTGAGTAAACGAGAAAATCATAACAGTGCCGCACAGAAATTGCTCTGTGCGGCACTGCTCACAACAATATAACCCCTTATAACCCCTTGAATGCATAAGGGAAATGGGGTATAATAGATTTAACAGAATGGAGGTGCGGTATGAAAGAAAAGATTCAGGAACTGGAGCGGCAGATCGCCGCCCTTCCCATCGGCTATATTTCCAAGAAGACGATCAACGGAAAGACACGCTACTATCATCAGTGGACAGAAAATGGGAAGAAGCACAGCCAATATCTGCGGGATGGCGAACTGGAGCCGCTGCAGGAGCAAATAGAGCAGCGCAAAGTATTGCAGGCACAACTGAAAGAACTGCAAGCCAAGATGCCAAAAGTGCGCCAGCCAAAGCTGGACTTTGAAACCAGTGTAATTGTTGGTAAAGGATTGGACGCCATGTCGCAGGGCGTAAAGGGCTGGGGCCTCCGTGACTGCTTCTGGCAATTGGAGGATTATCTCTACAGCAATGAAAGCGACAGGGTCTGCCTGGTTTTTGGCCTGCGCAGGACCGGAAAGACTACCATGCTCCGGCAGGCCATCGCCCGAATGAGCAGAGAGGATCTCAGCCGCACGGTCTATATCAAAGCCCGCAGAAGCGATACCATGGCCATGATGAACCGGGATCTGAAAAAACTGTTCGATGCGGGCTTCCGCTACGTATTCATTGATGAGGTCACCCTGATGCGGGATTTCATCGATTCTGCGGCTCTCTTCTCCGATGTGTTTGCAGCGATGGGAATGAAGATCATCCTCTCCGGTACGGACTCCCTCGGTTTTTGGCTGGCGATGGATCAGGAACTCTATGACCGGGCAAAGCCCATCCACACCACCTTCATCCCATATCGGGAATACAGCCGCCTGCTGGGGATCGACAGCATTGATGAATATATCCGCTATGGCGGGACGCTGCGGGCCGGTGAGCTTGCCTTTGACGATGAAGATGTCAACGCCCAGGACGCCTCCTTCCGGGATGATGAGTCCACACGGCGATACATCGATACAGCGATCTGCAAAAACATTCAGCATTCCTTGGCCTGCTATGAGGCAGGCGGGCATTTCCGCCACCTGTACTCTCTGTATGAGGCCGGTGAGCTGACCAGCGCCATCAACCGGATCATCGAGGACATGAACCACCGGTTCCTGATCTCAGTTCTGACTGATGATTTCCAATCTCACGATCTACGGCTGACCGCCTCGAATCTTCGGAAAGAGCGTGACCCCGAAAAGCGTACCGAGATACTGGACAACATTGACACAGAAGCGGTCACCCAGCGCCTGATGGAGCTGCTGGATATCCGCAACAAAGAGGAACAGTCCATCGGTATCACAGATACCCATATCCGGGAGATCAAAGAGTATCTCTCCGCATTGGAACTGATCGTAAACTGTCCCATTGAAACCGCTGACCCAGGAGCAAAATCTGTGGAACACATCCTATTTACCCAGCCGGGGATGCGATACTGCCAGGCACAGGCCCTTGTCCACTCGCTGATGAAGGACGAGACCTTTTCAGCTCTCAGCGAATTGGAGAAGACCCAGACTGCGGGCAGGATCCTCGAAGAAGTACGGGGCCGGATGCTCGAGGATATCGTCCTGCTGGAAACCATGAAGTCGGCTGACAGAGAACACCGGGTGTTCAAGCTGCAGTTTGCGGTCGGCGAGTTTGACATGGTGATTTATAATGAGAAGGAAAACTGCTGCGAGATTTTCGAGATCAAGCACAGTGGCAAACAGGTCCCAGCACAATACCGGCATCTGCTCGATCAGGAAAAATGCGATAAGACCGAACAGCGGTTTGGCCCGATCCGGGGGCGATATGTCCTGTACCGCGGAGAGGATGTCACATTGGAAAATGGAGTGCATTACCGGAATGTGGAACGCTATCTGAACGATCTGCCTGAGTTGAATATTGCCCCAGCACAGGAAGCTGGCATTGAGCAGACCGGCCCTGTTTTATAAGCTGCGGTGCCTTCTGCACCAAAAACAAAAATATCGATTTTAACCGTCCTTTGCACGTCGGAGCAAAGTGCGCTTTGCTCCGACGTCTTTTTATGTCCACGGCACAAAAAGACGTCATCCGCCCGCTCCCTTGCTTCTCCTTTCCAAATCGAACCCACTGCGTTGGGCTTTGATTTGGGGCCGCCCTATGGGCGGCTATTTTCGTTTCTGAAAAAATATCGGCTTTAACCGTCTTTTGTACTCTTTACGCCCCGGAATCCTTGCGTTGAAAGGACTCCGGGGTTTTGTTATTCTTCTGAAAACCATTTTGGGTATTCTTGCGTATTTTGCTTTCGCTATGAAATCAGAGACTCCACCACCGCTTATTTATTCAGTTCCGAATTTGCGATATAATCGTGCCATCAGCTAGGGATCTGCGCAGACCTTCGGGCCAATGGAGCCGATAGAAAAAATTTTTCTTTTGGTGCAATAAAATGGAAGGGCCGTGCGTTATATAGATGAACAGCAAATCAGCCCCCCAAAAATTGCTGAAATAACAACTTGACGGAGGACATAAAAATGAAAAAGACATTCTCAAAGACTTTGGTAGGTTGCGCCACCGCAGTACTGATGACCGGGGCCCTGCTTACCCCCGTAATGGGTGCCAATGTATCCCGCCCCTGGCAGGCTAATGACACAGATTATATCGGAAAATCCAAGGCGGAAGAAATCGCCCTTGACCACGCCGGGATAGAGGCATCCCAGCTCTCCTGGATCCATGTCAAGCTGGACCATGACCATGGACGTGTAGAATATGACGTGGAATTCTTCTCTGGCAACAAGGAGTATGATTACGAGATCGACGCAACCAGTGGAGACATCCTGAGTTTTGACTATGATGTTGAATGGTACATGGGTGTTGGGACCCCGGCCCAGGCTAGCGGCGATATCGGCGCCGAAGAGGCCAAGGTGATCGCTCTGGACCATGCCGGTGTGAAGGCGAAGGACACGGTGTTCCTCTATGCGGAGCTGGACTATGACGACGGACTACGGGTCTATGATGTAGAGTTCTTCTCTGAAAATAAGGAGTACGACTACAAGATCGACGCGGCTACGGGGGAAATCTTGGGCTTTGACTATGATATTGAGTGGTACACCATCTCCACCACGGACAGCGATTACATCGGTGAGGCCAAGGCAAAGCAGATCGTGGAACAGGCTGCCGGTACCACAGGGGTTTACACTGACTTCAAGCTGGAGGTAGACGACGGGCGTGTGCTGTACGAAGGTGAGATGCGAAGCGGCTGGATGGAGTATGAGTTTGAAATTGATGCCGTAACCGGCGCGATCATTGACTGGGAAGCGGATTGGGACTGAAACACAAAGAGAATCCGCGCGAGGGGCAACTGTCTGGTCAACCTGATATCGAAATAGGAAACGTCCCGGAACAATCACAGTTCCGGGACGTTTTTTGCATTATTCCTCTTCTAAGGAGCAGCCTCTTGGAAAAGAGGGATCGCCAGAAGGGATAGAGGAGATCTGCCCTCGGCGTAATGCGGCTCCCCGGAGGTGGTCTTCCAAAACAGTGCTGATAAAATTGATCAGCTCATCCGGAGTCTGATCGATCTCTCCCAATAGCCAGCTCTCCATGACGCTGGCCAAGGACACCACATAGAAGTGGGCCAGAAGAGCCACATGGTCTGAGGACGATGGGTCTTGCAGGTCGGGAAGAAAGCCTTCAATGGTCTGTGAGATGATGGTATGGAGCTGTTCCTCAAAGAAGCGGCGGATATGCCCACGGCCCAGAGAGCGCAGCGCGCAAAGGCAGACTGCACGATTGCTTTGTAAATAGTGAAAGAGCTCCAAAAGGCCCTCCCGCCACAGGAGAGCTCCTTCCCGTCGCTCCAGCAGAGATACGGCTTCATTCTGAAACATCCAGCGCATCAGGTCGTAGATGTCCTCAAAATGGTAGTAAAAATTTTGCCGCTTGATATGACATAGGTCGGTGAGCTCTGAAATCGTGATTTTCTCCAAAGGCTTCTGAGCCATCAATTTTTTTAACGCCGCAGCCAGAGCCCATTTTGTCTGCTGGGAAGCGACATAGCATTTTTTCTCCATAGAATGCCCTCCTGTGCCTGTTAGTATAGCACAAAGGGGCTGGAGGCTCAACTGATCTATGGGACAGAGGACCGATTTATGACACTGCCGCGGGATTGACCTTTGCTGGAGCCGCCTCTATTTGAATATAATAAAGTGTTATGATAATGGTGTATTGCGGGTAGTAAAGGAGCCGCCAAGAGATGAAAAAAGGAAACAAGGATCAGGAGAGTGTTATGGTGCGTCTTGCCACCTTTGTTGTGGACAAACGGAACCTGTTTTTCCTGCTGGTCATTATCGGTACCATATTCACGCTGTTTTCCAGGAACTGGGTGCAGGTAGAGAACGATCTCTCCTCCTATCTGCCCATCCACTCCACCACCCGCCAGGGACTGGATGTGATGGAGGAGCAGTTCACCACCTTCGGTACCGCGGATCTGATGGTGGCCAACATTTCTCTGGAGGAGGCCCGTCGGGTGAAGGCGGAGCTCCTGGAGCTGGACGGCGTGCAGAGCGTGGAATTCGATGACACAACAGACCACTATGCCCATGCCTCCGCCCTCTATTCGCTTACCTTTGACTATGACGAGGACGATGAGAGGTGCCTGGAGGCCCTGGACAGGGCCAGGGAGAGCCTCACTGGCTGGGATGTATTCGTATCCACGGAGCTGGGTAACACCAAGGGGGATATCATTGACGCTGAAGTCAATGTCATCATGGTCTATGTGGCGGTGATCGTGCTAGTGGTGCTCTTGCTGACCTCACAGACTTACGCCGAGGTCCCTGTGCTTATCCTGACCTTTGTTACGGCCATGATTTTGAACCTGGGCAGCAATTTCCTGCTGGGAAAAATCTCCTTCGTGTCCAATTCCGTGACCAGCATCCTCCAGCTTGCCCTGTCCCTGGACTACGCCGTGATCTTCTGTAACCGCTTCAAAGAGGAGCATCAGACACTGCCCATCCGGGAGGCGACCATCATAGCCCTCAGCAAAGCCATTCCGGAGATCAGCGCCAGCTCACTGACCACCATCGGTGGGCTGGTGGCCATGATGTTCATGCAGTTCAAGCTGGGACCTGATATGGCGGTCTGCCTGATTAAAGCCATCCTGTTTGCCCTACTGGCTGTATTTGTGGTGATGCCGGGCCTGCTGATCCTGTTCGGTCCGCTGATGGACAAGACACAGCACCGCAGCTTTATCCCAAAGATCCCCTTTGTAGGAAAATTTGCCTATCTGTCCCGATTCGTGATACCGCCTGTATTTCTGGTCCTGGTGGTCCTGGGTATCCATTTCTCCTCGGACTGTCCCTATGTCTATGGGTACGGGAGTATCGAAACGCCGAAACTGAATGAGGTGCAGATTGCCTCCCAGATGATCGAGGAGAATTTTACATCGAAAAACCTTGTGGCGCTTATGGTGCCCACCGGCGACTACGAGAAGGAACGGATGATCCTGGACGAGTTGGAACAATATACGGAAGTGGACTACACCATGGGGTTGTCCAATGTGGAGGCGATGGACGGCTATATGCTGGCCGACCGGCTAACGCCCAGACAGTTTGCCGAACTGGCGGATCTGGATTATGAGTTGGCCAAGCTGGTCTATACAGCATACGCGGTCAAGAATGAGGACTATGGACGGATCATTGGCGGCATTTCCGCCTACCGGGTCCCGCTGATGGATATGTTTCTGTTTATCTGTGACCAGCTGGACGAGGGCTATGTCACCTTAGACAAGGAGCAGACCGACGATCTGGACGAGGCGCGGGAGCAGATTGAACATGCCAAGCTGCAGCTCCAAGGAAGCGAATATGACCGGATGCTGGTCTATCTGACCCTGCCTGAGGGGGGAGAGGAGACCTACGCCTTTCTGGATACGATCCAGGAAACTGCCCAGAAATATTACCCAGGAGAGAGTATTTACCTGGCTGGAAACTCCACCACAGAGGCTGATTTTAAGGCCGCGTTTGCCACGGACAACACGGTGGTCAGCGTGGTGTCCATCCTCATCGTCCTGGTGGTGCTGCTGTTCACCTTTCGATCTGCGGGGATGCCGGTACTGTTGATCCTGGTCATCCAGGGCAGTATCTGGATCAATTTCTCCATTCCGGCCTTCACCGGGACCCCGCTGTTTTTCCTCAGCTATCTGGTAGTCAGTTCTATCCAGATGGGGGCTAACATCGACTATGCCATCGTGATCGCTAGCCGCTACATGGAGCTGAAAGACCAAATGGACCACAGACAGGCCATCATTGAAACAATGAATTTTGCCTTTCCAACCATTGTTACATCGGGCAGTATTTTGACCGTGGCCGGCCTGCTCATCGGGCAGATGACGTCAGAGGCGGCCATCGTGGGTATTGGGCAAAGCCTTGGGCGGGGAACGATTTTGTCCATTGTTCTGGTCATGTTTGTCCTGCCTCAGATTCTGTTGATTGGCGGCGCGGTGGTGGAAAAGACATCCTTTTCCGTGCCCAGTGCGGTGAAAAAACACAGGGCCAGCGGGCGGGTCCGAGTAGATGGGCTGGTGCGGGGAGAGATATCTGGCACCATCAGCGGCACCGTCCATGCCATCGTAGACGGAGATGTGGATCTGAACCTGATCTCAGGTTATGCGCAGGAGGAGGCAGAGCATGAAACGCAAGAGAACTGATTGGATCAGGAGAGCGGTCAGTGTCCTGCTCACCCTTATCCTGTGTGTCCAGGCAGCAGGCCCTATACTGGCGGTGGAAGACGGGGTGATCCGGATCACTTGCGCCGAGGACCTTCTGGAACTGTCCCGTAATTGTGCGCTGGACACCTGGTCCCAGGGCAAGCACGTGGCGCTGACAGCGGATATCTCTCTGGCGGGTACGGGATATACCCCGATCCCCACGTTCGGCGGTACCTTTGACGGTGGCGGCTATACTATCAGCGGGCTGGACCTGTCAAGCGGGCTGACCCCGGCGGGCGTGTTCGGCACCCTGCAGGAGGGCGCGGTGGTAAAGGACCTCCATGTGACCGGCAGTATTGAGCCGTCTGGCCATGGCTCGTCCATAGGGGGCATCGCGGGAGAGAACTATGGCGTGATCGCGGCCTGCTCCTTCTCCGGGACGATTACCGGGACAGACCGGGTGGGAGGCATTGCCGGACTGAACGGGCTGACAGGGAAGATCCAGGGTTGTTCTGCCGCCGGAGGTATCACTGGAAAGAGCATGACTGGCGGCATCGCTGGCGAAAACTGCGGTGTGCTGTCGGGATGCCGAAACAATAGCTATGTCAATATTACCAGCACAGACCCTGGGCTCGAGCTGACGAATTTGGATCTGGATGTGTCCAAGTCCCTGTTTACCCTGAGCGCGCTGGATACGGTGAATATCGCCACGGATACTGGAGGTATAGCAGGGTACTCATCTGGTATGGTTCTCAGCTGCATCAATGCCGGTGTTGTCGGATATCCCCACATCGGCTACAACGTAGGCGGCATTGCGGGGCGAAGCTGCGGCCATGTGGCCTACTGCGTCAACCGCGGACAGGTATTCGGCCGCAAGGATATCGGCGGTATCGTTGGCCAGGCAGAGCCCTACATTGTGCTGAATTTATCAGAGGATATGCTGGATACCATTCAGAAGGAGCTGGACCGCCTGGGAGGGCTGGTAGACCGGGCGGCGGACCACGCCGATGGAGCCGCCGTCCGGATCTCAGACAATCTGGATGCCATCGGAGCCTCCGTTGATGACGCCACCGGACACGCCAAGGACCTGACAGATCGTCTGTCAGACTACGGGGACGAGGTGATTACAGAAATCAACCGGGGCAGCGACATCCTGGCTGACGCCCTAGATCAGATGGCGGACATCTCCAGCGATGCTACCGGCTTTGCGGAAGAACTGACGGACAGTTTGGACCTGATGGAGGATGCCCTGCGGGATTTGGCCCGGATCGATGGCTCTCAGGCGGTAGATGAACTGGAGCGGGCGGCGGACAGCATCGAGAAGGCCGGCCGGCTGCTGAAAAGCGGCATAGGAAAGATCATCGACGGGTTGGAACAGCTGCGGAACTTCGTCCGCATTGAGAATGAGACTGGCAGCCGGGAGGCCCTGGAAAAGATCGAGGAGGGGGTTGGAGAGACCGCCCAGGCGGCAGAGGAGCTGGGAAGAGCCATGGATCTGGCGGCCCAGTCCGGCGTGGTGGAAGACGTGGCCGCCCAGAGCATGGAGGAGCTGGGGGGAGAGATGGGGCAGATTTCTGATGCCCTGACCCAGGTGGGCGGCGGCGCAGAAACCGTGCGTCTGAACATCTCTTTCGATTTGGAGGATATCCGGGAGGGCCTGCGGCAGATCCGGAGTGGTGTGAAAAACGTGGTGGACTCCTCCGGCGCGGCCATGAAGGCGGTGGACAGCCTGGGGGATGCCCTGGATGAGTTGAAGGCCGTGGGGCAGGAACTGAGTGACGGCCTGGACGCCCTGGCGGATGCCGTGAGCTCGTTTGAACAGGCGGGAGAAACTGGGACAGAAGTGTTTGCTGGGCTGGAGGATCTGTTCGGCTACTTGGCTGGGGTGGACCCTATCCAGATCGCCCACCCTGGGGAGGAGGTCAGCGCCGCCTCTGACGCCCTCTATGACACGATGGAACGGCTGAACGACCAGATGGGCCTCCTGAATGACACGGCTGCCGCCTCGGTAGGCGACTTGACCGGCGACATCCGGGCCATTAGTGCCCAGGTCGGGGTGGTGACAGATACTCTGATTGACGCCATCCGGGAAATCGAAAATTGCGACCTGGAAGACAGTATCTCGGATACCTCAGAGGAGAATATCGACCAGGTGACCAGCGGCAGGCTCCTGTCCTGCTCCAACACGGCGGCCATCTCCGGGGATCTCAATGTAGGCGGAGTGGCTGGCTCCATGGCAGTGGAGTATGAGCTGGACCCTGAGGATGACCTGATTTCCAACAGCGCGCCTATCTACCGGAGAGCCTATGAGCTGAAGGCCATCCTCCAGCGGTGTACCAACACCGGAGCCGTAGTTGGCCGGCGGGACCATGTAGGCAGTGTCTGCGGCCGGATGGATTTGGGGCTTATCCTGGAGTGTGAGGCCTACGGCAGCGCGGAGAGCGAGAACGGAGACTATGTGGGCGGTGTCGCCGGCTATGCGGTGGGGACGATACGGGAGAGTTTTGCCAAATGCGCCCTGTCCGGAAAGCGTTATGTGGGCGGTATCGTGGGGGCCGCCGGAACCAGGGACTCCGGGGGATCAGTCACCGGGTGCTGTTCCTTCGTCCTTATCCCAGAGTATGAGGAGTATGCCGGTGCGATATCCGGCACAGATCAGGGCCTATTCCAGAATAACCGATTTGTGTCAGACGATTTGGCTGGCCTAAACCGCGTCAGTGCCGCCGGCCGAGCGGAACCTATTTCCTACGAACAACTGCTCCAGATGGAGGATATCCCCACCCCTATGAAGCGGCTGGAGCTGCGTTTCTGGGCGGATGGCCGAGTGATCCAGACGGTCCCCTTTGACTATGGCGCTTCCTTTGACGATTCGATTTTGCCGGAGATCCCCCACCAGGAGGGATGCTTTGCGGTGTGGGACCGGGAGGATCTGACGGATCTGCGGTTTGACACAGATGTGACCGCGGTCTACACCGCATACCGCTCCGCGCTGTCCTCTGCCCAACTGCGGGACGACGGCCGGCCGGTCCTCTTTGTAGAGGGGGAGTTCGACCAGGGGGACAGTCTGGAAGCCAGGCTGCTGGAAACGAGGGAGGATTATCCTAGACAGCTCCAGACCCTGGCGGACCGCCGTAGGGTCTTAGAGCGGTGGAAGGTGACCATACCGGCGGATGGACAGTCTATTCATACGGTACGTTACCTATCTCCCAACGGAAAGACGGAGCGGACGGAGTTCTATGCTGTTTCCGAGGGTAGATGGACCCGTCTGGATACGGAAACGGCTGGCAGCTATCTGCTGGTCCGGCTGGAGGGGGATACCCCTGAGATCGCGGTAGTGACCCGGACTCCAATATGGTGGGTCTGGCCGATTGCGGCGGCCCTGGTGGCCGGACTCGTGTTTTGTGCGGTGGGCTGGGCGAAACACCGCAGGCTGCTCCAAAGGGCTGTAGCACAGGACAGGGAAACGCCGGCTGGATCAGCAGGCGGCGGAAAAAAGACCCGAAGGACTCGGCTGGCCGCCGCAGTGCTGGTGCTGGCCTGTTTGATAGGGGGAGCGACGTGGTTCCTTGTTTCTGGAGGCTGGAATACCGTCGCCGCTGTCCGTCTGCTGCACCGGTATGCCCAACAGCCCGATCTGACGATAGAGATGGATGCCCAGGCGGAGGCAGGCGGTCGGCGCTACCGCATCGATGCCCTGATCGACATCGTTCAGGTGGGGGAGCATCTTACCACGAGGCTAGAACGTGATGGAGCGGCGGTATATTACAGTGATGGGATGCTCTATTTAGGAGATGGAACCTCCGTCCGTGTGGATATGGGCTTCCCGGACTACGCGGCCCTTCTGGACACAGTGGCAGGGCTATACCGGGATGGGGATATTTCCGCCTTTTCCAACAGTGGAGAGAACATATACAGCGTTACAGTAAGCGGTGAGCGGGTCTCCTCCATTCTGAAAGCGCTCTTTCCTGATTCCGCATCGTATCTGGCCTCCCTGGAGAGCCTAAACTTAGACTTGGTCGCGAAGGGGAATGAGCTTTCTGCCCTCCGACTTTGGACGAAGGGAACAGCAGATACGACGGATCACGACTGTATATCCCTGGCCGTTGAGCTGAGAATACACACCGCGGAGGGGAAGGTGGACCTGCCCCAGCCTGTACGGGCCCGTATCCTGGCCGGGGACCAGAAGGAAACGGCCCCAGACCTGCTCCGGCTGCTCCTGGCTTGGCGGAGATTGAACGCGGAGGACCCACTGGTATCCAGACTGTCCTACCAGGCGGACTGTGGCCCACTGGTAGTGGACAGCGAACTGGAGCTGTTCCGGACCTATGTGGACGGCAGAGAGGTGGTCGGGCTGAGAAAAAGCGGCCAGACCCTGTATATGGTGGATGGAGGGGTCCTGGATGAGCAGGGAGGCTCCGTGTCTGGACAGGAGGAGCTGGTCAGCCTGCCGGGCGTGCTGCTCCATCTCTGGCTGGAGGGCGGCCTGGAATATGAGGAGCGGAACGGGACCGGTCTGTACACCCTTTCCCTCCGGCAGGAGGAAATCGAAGAGGTGATCCAGGCGCTCCTGCCGGAGGCGGAAGGGCTGGACACCAGCCTGACTGCCGGGAAGCTCCAGATCGAACTGACAGACCAGGGAATCGAACGTATCTCATTCCAGGTTCGTGGCAGTGTCCATGTCCTATCTATCAACGCCCCTGTGTCTATATCCGGAAGCTTTACCTTCCCTGAGGAAACGGAGGAGATTTCGATACCGGCGCCAGTGGAGGAGGCGGTCAAGAGAGAGGAGGGATGACCATGGTACATAAGATCATCTGCATTGGGCGCCAGTTTGGCAGCGGAGGCCATGAGATTGCGGTCAGAACGGGAGCGAAGCTGGGGATCAGGGTCTATGAGAGGGACATTCTGCATCTGGCCTGCAAATATGGGGAGCTGGCGGTCAAGACGCTGGAAAAGGCGGACGAAACAGCGACCAACCCATTCCTGTTTCAAGGGGTATATGAGGGAAACCAGCACATTGTCCGGGGACTGCCCACCTCAGAGGTGCTCTTTGCCCTTCAGAGCCATGAAATACGCCGCCTGGCAAGTGAGGAGGACTGTATCTTCGTAGGCCGCTGCGCCGGTTACGTTTTGCGGGACGCGGAGGTACGGCTGCTGAAGGTTTTTGTCCGTGCCCCTTTTGAATACCGGGTGCGGAGGAAGATGGCCCAAGAGGGGCTCTCTCCAGGCAAGGCGGTCCGGATGGTAAAACGGATGGATAAGCGGCGCCGCGCCTACTATGAGCACTATACAGGGCAGGAATGGGGAAGCGGCTGTGATCTTGAGCTGGACATGGGCGCACAGACTGCTGATGAAGCGGTGGAGAAAATTGAAAAACTCTATCTCGCGCTCTAAAGAGCGAAATAGCAAATGGGGAGAGGACGCATACCGGTGTCCTCTCTCCATTTATTAAAAAGAATAATTTTTCGTGGGATATCTCCTCCAATGGGTGTATAGTAAGGTAGAGAGAACAGAGAGGGGGGAACCCATGGACGACCTGGAGCTGCTCCGGCTGCTGCGGAGCCGGGATCAGCGGGGGCTGGATCAGCTGCTGGTCCGGCACGGCCCGCTGCTGCGCTATATCCTGTGCCCAATCCTGGACGACCCGCGAGAACGGGAGGAGTGTCTGTCTGATGTGGCCCTCCAGATATGGGAGAGGGCAGACCAGTTCGACCCGGAGCGGGGTTCTCTGACCGCCTGGCTGTCGGCCATTGCTCGGAATACAGCCCTAAACCGGCGGCGGGCCGCCCGCCGCGGGACCGGGGACTGTCAGCCGCTGGACGACAGTATGCTGGACCCTGCCCCCGGACCGGAGGAGGAGCTGCTGCGCAAGGAGCGTACCCAGCGCCTGTTGCTGGCAGTGCGTCGGATGAGTGAAATCGATTGTAGTCTGTTCTACCGGAAATACTATTACCTTCAGTCTGCTGCCCAGATGGCCGCCGAATTAGGGCTGACTGAGCGCGGCGTAGAGGGGCGCCTGCGCCGAATCCGCCTACGCCTGCGCAAGGAATTGAGAGGTGAGTGGAATGTCTGACGACCGGAGCTTTGACCAGATGGTAGAGGATGGGATGTCCGCTGTACCGCCTCCGGCGGAAGTGCTGGAGGAGATCACGCCCTGGAAGCGGGCCCTTAGGCGTGTTGTCTGGGGCGTGGGGCTGACCACCATTTTAATCCATTTCCTGTGGCTGCAGTATCTGCTGCCCACCGCCGGCCTGATGCTGATGTGGCTGGGTTTCCGAACTTTGCGTCGAGAGAATGGGTGGTTTGCCCTGGGCTGGGCCATCAGTCTATACCGGGTTATGGGTCAATTTTTCCGGCTGCTGGCTAACGCCACCCTGTTGCGAATCGAGGGGACCCCCACCTGGATGTATCTGACCTTGCTTATTCCTCTGCTGCAGTATATCTGCCTGTGGCAGGGGATCAGGGCTGTCCAGCGGAAAGCCGGGCAGGAACAAAGAGCCGGCGCCGCCGGCGCGCTGGTCGTGTTTTATCTGCTCCTGACCGGACTGGCCTTCCTGGATGCGGAGGGCTGGCCGATGCTGCTGGTCCTGCTGGTCTGCTATATCGCCCTGCTCCACAACCTGGCCAGGCTGGCCAATCTCCTGGACGGAGCCGGATATGAAGTGAATGCGGCCCCTGTCCGCCTGTCTGATAGGACGGTGTGCCTGTCCTGGCTTGGGGCTCTGCTGGTCTGTCTGCCTCTGGCCACCCTCCTTTTTGGCCGGTTCCCTATGGAGTGGGTCCCGCGGCCTGCCGGGGAGCAGACGGGATGGGAGGAAACCGCAGCCCACCTTCTGGACCTGGGGGTGCCGGAGGACGTGACATCCGACCTGGCTCCGGAGGATCTGGCTGACTGTGCCGAAAGTATCCGGGCGGTGGTGGAGCAAAGGGAATTTCCCATGAATAAGGGCCGTGAGGTGCGGGAAACTGTGGGGAACAGCACCCACATCAGCCGGGTCTATGATGTGTATGAGCTGCGCCTTACCAGTGTGGCGCTGGAACTTCCTGATGGGCGGTGGAAGGTGATCCAGCACTTCCTCTGGCAGGAGGAGCCCAAGGTCCGGGGGACGGAGAGCATCCGCCTTCAAATCGCCGCAATTACGGCGGAAAGTCAGTATGCGGCTTGGGAGGAGTACCCCACAGAGTTCTCCGGACGGCTGCTCTATGACCGGGAGGGACAGACCTTTACGGGAGAGTACACCAGCCTGGGGTGGGATGAGTATACCTCAAGAGGCTTTTCCTTTGGGCCGAACCTCCAGCGGGACATGTCCGCCCAGTTCTCCCTGCCCTTGTGGGGAGAGAATTGCCGGGGCTATGTGTCCTATGTGGGGGGCAAGGGGGAGGATAAGATATACTTCTTATCCCAGATGGACTACACCCACCAGAATAGCTGGCTGTGCTATCCCCTGCTGTCGGCCTGGGAGCACCGGCAGATCCATCTGTTTGACGATGAAACCTTTAAAACAGTGCAGATGGACCTCATGGCCGGACCGGAAGATTAGAGGTATCAGACCCTCGGCCATACTGTGGCTGAGGATTTGAATTGTGATTTATATACAAAAAATGAAGATATAAATTATGCGACTTCAACAAAAATCGTCCTTGACGTAGGCAAGTCCTTCCTGATACAATACGGGCGACCGCAGAAGGAGGCGGTCCGCTCGACGGCAAGAGCGACAGGAAACTGCCCCCTCCCTCCACGGGCCGACGGCATGGAGGTGAGGCACGACGGCCGCCCGCACCTTAAGAACGCGCGGGCGGATATCAAGGAGGTAATAGATATGATTTGTGAGATCGAGATCAAGAATGGTGCTCAGATCGAAAAAATAAACCGGCTGGCGGCCAAGGCCCCCTATGAGGTGTGGCTCAGTTCCGGCACTGTAATGCTGGATGCCCGCTCCCTGCTGGGGCTGTTCGCCCTGATCGGGAAGAAGGCCCATGTGGTAGCGGAGGACAACGTCGATCCCCGCGCCTTCAGCAAGCTGGTTTCCAAAATGGCCTGAAAAAACCGCCTCCGCATTTGTGCGGGGGCGGTTTTTATGTTTTTATAGCAGGTGGAAGTTGACGATCAGGCCGGAGAACACGATGGACACGGTAGATACCAACTTGATTAGGATGTTCAGGGAGGGACCGGAGGTGTCCTTGAAGGGATCGCCCACAGTGTCGCCGATGACAGCGGCCTTGTGCTGCTCCGAGCCCTTGCCGCCGTGGTGGCCAGACTCGATGTACTTCTTGGCGTTGTCCCAGGCGCCGCCGGCGTTGGACATGAATACCGCCACGGCAAAGCCGGAGACCGACACACCACCCAGCAGGCCCACCACACCTTCCACAGACAGGATCAGACCGGTGAAGATGGGAACGATGATGGCCAGCAGGGAGGGCTTCACCATCTCACGCAGGGCCCCCTTGGTACAAAGGCCCACGCAGGAGGCGTAGTCAGGATCTGTGGTGCCCTCCATGATGCCGGCGATCTCCCGGAACTGGCGGCGGACCTCTACCACGATGGACTGGGCGGCCCGCTGGACAGCGCTCATGGTGAGAGCGGCAAAGACAAAGGTGAGCATAGCGCCGATGAACAGTCCCACCAGCACAGCTGGGTTGGTGAGGGAGAGGTCAGGGGCATAATCCATCTTGGCCTTCACGATATCTACATAGCTGACCAGCAGGGCCAGGGCGGTGAGGGCGGCGGAGCCGATGGCAAAGCCCTTTCCGGTGGCGGCGGTGGTGTTGCCCAGGGAGTCCAGGGCATCGGTGCGCTCACGGACCTCATCACCCAGGCCGGACATCTCGGCAATACCGCCGGCGTTGTCAGCCACAGGGCCGTAGGCGTCGGTCGCCAGGGTGATGCCCAGGGTGGACAGCATCCCGACGGCGGCAATGCCAATGCCGTAGAGGCCCTTGGAGAACAGCTCGGTATAGTTTTCAGCAGAGGTAGTGAGAGAGCCCCCGGCAGCCAGGAAGGAGATGATGACTGCCGCGCCCACAATGAGGATGGGGGCGATGGTGGACAGCATTCCCAGGGACAGGCCGCCGATGATGGTGGTGGCGGCGCCGGTTTCTGTGGAGTCGGCCAGCCCCTGGGTGGGCTTATAGGTGTCGGAGGTGTAGTATTCGGTGAAGTAGCCGATGGCACAGCCTCCGATCAGTCCGCAGAGGATAGCGATGTAAACGCCCCAACTGCCCAGGATGAAATAGGTCAAGGGGGCGGCGATGACAGCGGCCAGGACGGCGGCGGTATAGGTGCCTTTGCGCAGGGTGCCCAGCAGCTCACGCTGGCTGGCTCCCTCTTTGGTTCGGATCAGGAAGGAGCCAAAAATGGAGCACAGAATGCCCACCACAGCCAGAGCAATGGGGAGTAGCATAGCCTCCCAGCTGCTGCCGGGATAAGCGGCCACACCTAGAGCGAAGGTGGCCAGGATAGAACCCACATAGCTCTCATACAGGTCGGCGCCCATGCCGGCCACGTCCCCCACATTGTCACCTACGTTGTCAGCGATGGTTGCGGGGTTGCGGGGATCGTCCTCCGGAATGCCAGCCTCTACCTTACCTACCAGGTCGGCGCCCACGTCGGCGGCTTTGGTGAAGATACCGCCTCCCACACGGGCGAACAGAGCCATGAAGGAGGCGCCCATGCCAAACATAACCATGGTCTGGGCAATTTTGGCGGCGTCATAGTGAGCCACATACTTCAAAATATGGAACCACACCGAGATATCCAGCAGACCTAATCCTACCACAGTGAAGCCCATGACTGCGCCGGAGGAAAAGGCTACATTCAACCCTTTGTTCAGGCTCTCGCTGGCCGCCTGGGCGGTGCGGGCGTTGGCAGAGGTGGCGATCTTCATCCCCACAAAGCCGGCTAGAGCGGAGTAGATGCCGCCGGTGAGGAAGGCAAAGGGAATAAACCAGTTATCCAGCATATGGAACCTTGCCAGAGCCAGCAGTATCAAAAACACCACGAAAAAGACCTTGGACACCGTGGCATACTGGTGCTTCAAATAGGCGTTTGCACCCTGCCGGATAGCGGCGGCGATCTTTTTCATGGTGTCGTTGCCCTCGGAGAAGGCCCGGACCCTGTTGCTTTGGAGCCAGGCGAACAACAGTGCCACCGCAGCTCCCACTAATCCGATCCAGAACAATCTATCCAAATCTTACACGCTCCTTTGATACGATAAGCAAATTCTAAATATAGAATCAAATTGCTTAATCGTAAGGTTATAAAAGTATTTTACCACATAACAAAAAAATTGCAAGTCAAAATAACGGGAGATTCAAAAAAGATAGCAGTGACAGAAAGGGCGGAAGGAGCCGAAAAAGCCCGGCCATTTCCAAGGAAATGGCCGGGCCGCTTGTAAAAATCAGGTGTGTCGCCAGGCTTGACGGCTGAAAAGGACCAGAATGGGGAAGATTTCCAGACGCCCGATAATCATACACAGTGACATGACTATCTTGGACAGATGGGAGAAGGCGGAAAAATTACCGGTGGGACCCACCAGCTCCAAACCAGGACCCACGTTGCTGATACAGGTAAGGGCGGAACTGAAAGATACGGAGAAGGGAAAATCGTCTAAAGAAATGATTAGGGTGGCAGCTAATATGATGAAAAGATAGCTGCCGACAAAAACGCTAATAGAACGTAGTGTGTCCTCTTCCACCACCTTGCCGTCCAGCTTAACTACCTCGACAGACCGGGGATGAATAACCCGGTGGATCTCCCGCCGAATGGAACGGAGCAGAATCAATACCCGAGAGCACTTGATGCCTCCTCCGGTAGAGCCGGCACAGGCGCCGCAGAACATAAGGAGCACTAGAATTGTCTGGGAGAAATGGGGCCAGAGTACAAAATCCGCGGTAGCGAAGCCAGTGGTAGAGATGATAGAGGCTACCTGGAACACGGAATATCGGAGGCTCTCCCAAATACTGGTATAGAGGGGAGCGATGTCTATGGCAATCAGGATGGTGGCGCCTGTCACCACTAGCAGGAAAAACCGGAGCTCGTCGCTGGAGAGGGCTTCCCGCCATTTCCGGGTGAGCAGCAGGAAATAGACCGCGAAATTCAGTGAAAACAGAAGAATAAAGACGGTAATAATCAAGTCGATGGCCACACTGCCATAAGCGCCCACGCTGGCATTCCGGTTGGAAAAGCCCCCGGTACCGGCGGAGGAAAAAGCGTGAATAAAGGAATCATACAGCGGCATACCGGCCAGTTTCAGACACACAACCTCTGTCAGGGTGAGGACGCAATAGATACTGTACAGGATTTTAGAGGTCTGGGCCTGCTTGGGTACCAGCTTGGAGAAGACCGGACCGGGGCTCTCCGCCTGGGTCAGGTAGTGAGAGCGGATACCGAGAGAGGGTACGATAGCAGTGGCTAACACTAATACGCCCATACCGCCCAGCCAATGGGTGAGGGAGCGCCAGAAGAGGATGCCTTTGGAGCAGGCCTCAATATCAGCTAGGATTGTGGCACCAGTAGTGGTGAAGCCGGAGGCGGATTCAAACAGACAGTCTGTAAAGGAGGAAAACTCCCCAGAGAAGTAAAAGGGGAGCGCCCCGGCCACGCTGACCAGCAGCCAGATCAGGCCGACAGCAGCGAAGCCGTCCCGCAGAAAAAAGCCAGACCCAGTCCGCATTAGAGAGAGGGGAAGGCAGGTGCACAGGAGAACGGCGATGCTGGTCAAAAAGGGGAGAGGACTTTCGCCATAGAGCAGAGACACCCCCAGAGGAAGCAGCATGGAGCCGGCAATTAGCAGCTCTACGCGGCCGAGGAGTTTCAGGATGAGCTTGACATTCATATAGGGCCTCCGGGAAAATAATATCGGGAAAAAAGATCAGATGTGCCGCCAAGCCTCACGGCTGAAAAGGACCAGGATGGGGAAGAGCTCCAGACGGCCGATGGCCATGCACAGAGACATGACCAGTTTGGACAGGTAGGAAGAGTGACCGGTAGGTTCTATCAGATCCAGCCCGGTCCAGACATTGCTCAAACTGGTCAAAGCGGAGGTGAGGGAGACTGGAAAGGAGTGCCCATCCAGAGAGAGGATCAGGGAGGTCCCCAGTAGAAGGAGGGGAAAGCAACCGAAAGACGCCAGGGCAGGGGGAAGGACCGACTCCAACCCTTTTAGCTCCGCCTGCCCTAACAGTTTCAAAATAAGTTTAAGGCTCTCCAGGGTGGGGGAACGGGCCATCGTCCTCGTAGATGTCGTTTAAATCCAGGATGAGTCTGCCGCGGGAGATCAGAATGACGGAATCTCCCTCCTGAATAGAGGAGGAACCCTCAGGGATGATGATGTCCCGCCCACGCATGATGACGGCGATCAGAATGCCGCTTTTCAGACGGAGATCCTTCAGGGGAACATTCAGATAACGGGTAGTAGAACGCACGGTAAACTCCATGGCCTCAGCCGCGCCGTCAGCGATGCGGTGGAGTGAATTCATCACGCTGCCTTGAGAGTTCTGCATCCCGCGGACCCGGTGAAGGATCTGGGCGGCAGTGATGGCCTTGGGAGAGATAACACTTTCCAGACCGATGGCCCGGGCAATGCCGGCATAATTCTGGCGGTTGGCCTTGGCGACTACCTTGGGTATGCCCTGCTGCATGGCATATAGGGAGATGATCAGATTGTCCTCGTCCCGGTCCGTGAGGGCTACAAAGGCGTCAGAAGCGGAAAAACGCTCCGACTCCAGCAGCTCCTGATCGGAACCATCGCCATGGATTACCATGGACTTGGGGAATTTTTCACTGATGAGACGACACTGGGCCTCGTCCAATTCCACGATTTTCAGCTTCATCCCCATCTTCTCCAGAATGCGTGCTAAGTAGACAGAGATCTTGCCGCCGCCCAGAATAAAGACATGGTGGACCTTCTGAGCGTATCGGCCCAGCAGGCGGAAAAACTGATCCAGACTTTCCGGACGTCCTACCAGATACAGCTTGTCCCCAATTTGAGGAACAAAGGAGCCATTGGGAATGACCACCGATTTTCCCCGTTCTACAGCACAGAACAGCAGGGACAGTTCCTTGACCTGGGGAGGCAAAGAGTAGAAGGGGGTGCCAACGAGAAAATCTCCCTCCTGTAGGCGAAAGCCCATCAGCTCCACACGGCCCCGAAAGAACGTTTCAATGTTGGCGGCGGGAGGGAAACGGAGCAGGCGGGAAATCTCAATGGCGGTGGCGTTCTCTGGATTGATGACCATGTCGATCTTCAGATTCCGGCGCAACTCTACCAGGCTATTAGAATACTCCAGGTCACGGATACGGGCGATGGTGTAGCCGGTGCCCATGTTTTTTGCGGTCAGGCAGCAGACCATATTGACCTCATCTGAATTGGTGGCCGCGACCAGCAGGTCGGCGGTATCCGCCCCGGCCTCCCGCAGAGTGGAGGTGGAGACACCGTTCCCGTGGATAACCATGACGTCCAGCATATCGGAGGCCCGGCGCAGAGACTCCTCCCGCAGATCCACGATGGTGACGTCGTGCTGCTCCCGGACCAGCTGTTCTGCCAGCGTGAAGCCGACTTTCCCGCTGCCTACAATGATGATTTTCATGTAAAATATCCTTTCGCGTATGATATCATACTCTGCTTTCACCAGAGCAGGAGGGAATGTTTTTCAGAACATATAGAGACAGAGAAGCGGACTTTAGATGGTCCACTCACCGTGTACTACACCTACCAGCAGCCAGCCAGACTCTCCCAGCTCGAATACCAGCTTTAAGGAGCACCAGTCTAACCCCTCGTTCACTGGGTCAATACTGGGGATACAAAAGTCTACGAATCGGCAACCGGGGTAAGCCGTAGTAATATTCTCCAGGGCGTTGCCGCTAATCATAATTTGGTCGATGCCGATCTCACTGGCCTGGGTGTAGTCCTGGTTGAATACATACCGGTCCACATATTGGGATATCGTCATCTGGATAGGGTTGCCTCGGCCATCTTCAAAGCCCCAGGTGTAGACCCGGGGGTCCTCTTCCAGCCCCTGGATTTGGGCCGCGGAAAGGGTCAGGTCTTGCTCAAGATTTACGGTAGAGTACGGGGTAAAGGTCACGCCCTTTTCGGGGTGGACAAATGAGGCCACCTGACCGTAATCCTCCTCTTTCAGGGCATGGAGAACAGCACAGGCGGTGTTGAGCAGGGGAAAGTTGTCCGGGGGCAGGGGGGTAGATGATTCTGTCTGGGTGGAGCTGTCTGTGACAGAAGAAGAGCCAGGGGCGGGAGCGTTGGACAGGGCGCTGGGGGTAGGAGGAAGGATCACAGTTTCCCGAAGGGACCAAGGAAAGGGAAAGATGCCACCTAATAAAAAACCAATCAGTAGACAGATTGCGGCCGCAGGGAATATAGAACGCTTCAAAATAGGACCTCCTTCATGGCGGTGTAAATAGAATGACAGGCCCATCCCTCCCTGAATGAATCAAGGAAGAGGTAAAATAGCACAATTATAGTAAGGCCAATTATAGTATAGTTCCACAGAAAGGTCAAGATTGACAGATAGGCTTTTAGGTGCCCGCCACAAATATATTGTTTCGAGTGGAAAGTCATGCTAAAATAAACCAGATATCAGGAAAAGGAGGTCATTCCCATGAATGAGCAGGAGCGGGACATACAGTTCCATATCCAGTGCAGGCCGGGAGACGTGGGGGGATACTGTATTCTTCCGGGTGACCCGGGGCGGTGTGAGTCCATCGCCCGCTGTTTTGACCAGCCTGTCCATATAAGGACCAACCGGGAATATGTGGTCTATACCGGTACCCTGTTGGGAGAAAAAGTGTCGGTGTGTTCTACCGGCATTGGTGGACCCTCCGCGGCCATTGCGATGGAGGAGCTGGCGAACATCGGTGCCCATACCTTTGTCCGAGTGGGGACCTGTGGGGGAATCGATTTGGCTGTCCGAAGCAACGATGTGGTGGTGGCCACCGGTGCTGTCCGGATGGAGGGGACAAGCCGGGAGTACGCCCCCATCGAGTGGCCCGCGGTCCCTAACTTTGCGGTCACCTGTGCCTTGGTTCAGGCGTGCCGGACCTTGGGCTACCCCTGGCATGCCGGGGTGGTCCAGTGTAAGGACTCCTTCTATGGTCAGCATTCTCCAGGCAGGATGCCGGTGTCCTATGAGTTGAAGCAGAAATGGGAGGCATGGAAGCGCCTGGGGGTGCTGGCCTCTGAAATGGAGTCCGCGGCTCTCTTTGCTGTGGCGGCCAGCCGCCGGGTGCGGTGTGGATCTGTGTTCCATGTGATTTGGAACCAGGAGCGGGAGCAGGCGGGCTTGGATCAGGAGGAGTCCCACGACACCTCCTCCGCCATCCAAGTTGGGGTGGAGGCTGTTCGGCTGCTGATTGCCCAGGACCTCGCGAAATAGAAGCAAGAGCCGCCCGTGAGGGCGGCTCTTGCCATGTAGAAAACAGGTCAGGAGATGGGCTGGTAGTACTTTTCAGTGGCCTGGGCGAACAGCTGGTCAAATTGGGGTGATCCGCCCTGGTGGAGCTGGTGGAGATAGGCGTGGATGTCCGAACGGACTAGGGAGCCTTTCTCGGCCGCTTGGTGGATGACGCGGACGGCGGCATTGGAGCAATGGTCAGAGATGCGCTCCAAGTTAGTTAGCAGCTCCAGGAACTGGGTGCCCACCTCTACCGTACACTCTCCGGTTTTCAGCCGCTCCACATGGCGCTCCCGCAGAGCGGCGGTGATTAGGTCCACCACTTCCTCCAAAGGCTCTACCTGGAAGGCGGCGTAGGCGTCGTGGGCACGGTAGGCCTCCAGCACCTGGTTCAGGGCCTCTCCTACGGCGGCGCACAGGGAGTCAAGCTCGGCCTGTGCCTTGGGGGAGAAGGAGAGAGCGGCGTCGTTCAGCGCGGTAGCCGACTCGGACAGGTTGACTACATAATCACCGATGCGCTCGAAATCAGACAGGGCGTGAAGCAGATCGGATACTAGGTCGCTGCCTTTGTCATCTAAGGAGTGGCGGGAGAGCTGGACCAGATATTGGTCCAAAGAGCTCTCCATATGGTCCAGCGCCTCCTCCTGCTCGTTAAGCAGATCCAACTGCTTTTGATCGTAATGGGACAGAAGCTCCACCGCCAGATGGTAGTTGTTCTTGGCCAGTTCACCCATTTGGAGGACCACGGTGCGTGCCCGTTCCAGAGCTACTGACGGAGTGGACAAGAAGCGGGGGTCTAACACCGTGGCTACCGGATCAGCGGCACCGGAGTCTGGGATCGTCCATTCCACCAGGCTGACCAACTGCCGGTTAAAAGGCAGCAGAAGGGCAGTACAAGCGATATTGAAGAAGGAATGCAGGTTCGCGATGGAGCCATAGTCCATGGTATCCTGCCAGAAGGGCAGCCCTATCAGGGCGTTGAGACCGTACAACACCACCAGGAAGAACACGGTGCCGATCACATTGAAGTATAGGTGGACGGCAGCGGTCCGTTTAGCGTTCCGGCTGGCGCCGATGCTGGACAAGATGGCAGTGACGCAGGTGCCGATATTCTGGCCCATGATGATGGGCAGGGCGGTGGAAAATGTGACCACGCCGGAAGCGGAAAGGGCCTGTAGAATAGCCACAGAGGCGGTGGAGCTCTGGATCAAAGCCGTGATAGCCGCACCCACAGCGATGCCCAGTACCGGGTTGGAGAAGCGGATGAACAGATGCTGGAAGGCCTCCAGCTCAGTCAAGGGGGCTAGGGCGCTCTCCATGGATTTGATACCGATGAACAGCAGCCCAAGGCCGATCAGGATCTGACCTACTGTTTTTTTGCGGCCGCTGTTGAAGAAGGAGAAAAACAGAATCCCTACAAAGGCGGTCAGTGGTCCTAGCATCTCAGGCTTCAGGAGAGCCAAAAACAAATTTTCATCGGATAGGCCGCCCAGCCGCAGGATCTGGGCTGTAATGGTGGTGCCGATGTTGGCCCCCATGATGACGCCGACAGCCTGCCGCAGCTTAAGAATGCCAGCGTTGACAAACCCGATACACATAACGGTAGTAGCCGCGGAGGAGTGGACCATACCAGCCACCGCTGCGCCTAGCAGGACACCTTTAAAAATATTATCAGTCAGCTTCTCCAAAAGGGAAGCAAGTTTTCCACTAGTCAGTTTTTCCAGGCCGGAAGTCATGGTTGACATACCGAACAGGAAGATAGCCAGGGCGCCCAGCAGGGCAATGACACCACGAATCCCCAATTTTCTTTCCTCCCATGAGGACACCCTGTCCTCATCTCCAAAATTTTACACAAACTTAACATTATAAATTATATAAGAAGAAGTGGGGCAGGTAAAGGAGTTCTTGAAATTTTTCAAAAATTTTGAAGGAAACGGAGAAAAAGGAGAGGAAATCTCCAGGAATTTGTAGGGTATGAAGGGAGGAGAACTGAGATGGAGGCGGGATCCTCGGAGAGATTTGGCCTGTCCGACAGAACAGGAGAGATATTTGGGGAATGGGGACGGGCAGAGCGGGAATAGAGTGGGGCGGAGGTGTTATCGATTATGCTGTCGCCTGTGATCTATCTGATGATGAACGGACTTTTTTTTACCCTTCGGCTGTCCGGAGGTGGAGGTTCGTTTCCCCGTCCACTAAAAGCGGCGGAGGAGAGGGAATATCTGGAACGGTGCGCCCAAGGTGACCTGGAGGCCCGAAATCTGCTGGTGGAACACAACCTTCGCCTGGTAGCTCACATCGTGAAAAAATACTATGCCCAAACCGGGGACCAGGACGATCTGATCTCCATTGGGACTATCGGGCTTATCAAAGGGATATCTACATTTAAGGCGGACAAAAACGTAAAGTTGGCGACCTATGCCAGCCGATGTATAGAAAACGAGATACTGATGCACTTCCGCTCCCAACGCAAGCTCCAGGGCGAGGTCTCTCTGGCGGATACTCTGGAGTCTGCGGGAGAGGGCGGTTCCCTGTCCCTAATGGATGTAATCGCCGTAGACGATAATATGCTGGAGGAGTTGGATACCAGGGACGCATGCGTAAGGGTCCGCCGCTGTGTCGATACCTGCCTGACACCCAGAGAGCGCACGGTCATTACCTTGAGATATGGACTGGATGACCGCCCGCCTCGCACCCAACGGGAAATCGCGTCTCTGTGCGGCATCAGCCGTTCCTATGTATCGCGCCGCCGCTAATGTAAACGAAGCCCGGAAAGCCTGATGTAGACAGGTTTTCCGGGCTTCGTGCGTGACTGGGGTAGCGCCGCGGTTATTGTAAACGGCAAAAAATTTAGGAAGATAAGTAGCCATTCATCAAAATGAAAAGTTCAGCGAACTGAGTTTTTATAAGTAGCTAAAAATCGATCAAATGTGTCAATATAAGTCATTATATTATTTACACTGGATAGAGCATCATCTGGCGTAGTTAATGTACTGGCTCGTGTGGAGTGAGCAATTAATCCACGTTCTGAGCCAAAGTTATCAAGCGCAATAAGCATATCCTCGTCTATTTCCGAGATTTTAATGCCTATAGGCAGAAAAATACTCAAAATGTTTTTTTCCTTGATGCCATGGTTGCTGGAACGGACTTGCCGATTATAGCTGGTATACGAGGTGTTGACTCTCCAGTTTATATCTTTTGTAGCGTTATTTCCACCGTGCATATCAGGTGGTGACGGAAATTGTCCATCATAATATGCAACCAAACTAAGCAGTGGGGTAGATGCCTTGTTGCTTGAACTCCATTTTCTATACGCTTTTTGAGCTATCTCTAAAGCAACTTCTTCAAAATAATATTCCATTTCTGCATGTGCTAATACCTTGTAGGCTCGTACTTTTTCAAACACAGAATCAGAATATGAGCCTGTTGGTGAAAATGTACGAGGAAGATATACTTTTTGCAATTTTCTAAGGCGACTTTGTAACCC
This sequence comes from Muriventricola aceti, assembly GCF_025567565.1. Lineage (NCBI taxonomy): Bacteria > Bacillati > Bacillota > Clostridia > Eubacteriales > Oscillospiraceae > Muriventricola > Muriventricola aceti. Next base: position 41,733 of record NZ_JAOQKF010000001.1, read on the forward strand.
TATATATTTATCTGTATGCATAAAGCTACACCCCTTATTGGATTAATAGCCTTCAGGGATAAGCAATTGTTCGCCAGTAACTGCACTAAGCGATTCACCCCATTTTCTAAAACGGTAATGAACGGAGGAAAGACTTTTTGTCGTGGACTCTAAAGACGAAAGAAACTCTTGATCAGAGGTACACAACAACTCGAATGCGGTACTAATATCGGTACGCAATTTTATCAAATTCTCTTTGTTTTTAATTCGAGAAAAATAAAACAGCATGATATCAATAACCGCACGATTGTATTTTTCTTCGTATTTACCACTTTTAAATTTCCGGAAAGCATTTTTGTCACCGAAGACTTCAAAAGTGAGATTTATTGCAGAATTAAACAAATTAACTGAATTAACGAGCAAAGGTTTATTGACTTCAAAGTTTTTGTTAAGTTTGTCGCAAGTTAAATCCAAGAAGCTTTGCATACTACCAGAATAATCTTTAGCGAAAAAGTTAAAAGCGAAGAAACGGATTAGGATCTCAACATCACGCATACGGAAATCTGCTTTTTTAATATTCAGCATTTTCTGGAGCTGTTGATTTTTACCGGATTCACTGTTAACGAAGTCAGTGAATTCGCCGGGATATAGTGCTTGACGAAGCTCCTGTGGAGAGAGTTTAACGCTACCCGTATTAAGACGTAAGAAAAGCAAGTACAAAACTTCAACATTTCTCCAATTTTTAATAACGACAGTTCTAATGGTTTGATTGTTGAATGCATCTATATCATCAAAGAACAGACCGTTTTCAATATCCGCATATGTCATGCGATTAAACTTAGACAAGACTTCTAATCCAGATAATTTTAATGCGTTTTCGTTTTTGCTTGGTAGAGCAAATTGTTTCAAACTAAGCAAACGCTGTTTGCCATCAATAACAATGAATTTGCCCTTTTTGTCCCGCTGCTCAGCCAAAATGATTTGAGGGATAGGTAATCCCATAAAGAGAGATTCGATAAATTTGCTTTTGACCTTGGTGGTCCAAGCGTCTCTTCTTTGAAACGATGGATCAAGTTGGATATTGCCTTTTTTTATCTGATTGATAATGGTTTCTACAGTCCAGTCCGTACCTGTCACAGCCAAATCAGAAAAAGATAGCCCTCCTACATTGCTAATATCTTCTTCGCTTTCATTTTCGACTTGGGATTGCTCAAATTTGTTAATGTAGTCCTCTTGACTAAGGGGTTCAAATGTATCAAGAATTAGTTGTTCGTCCATAGATAGGCCTCCTATCGCAATATTATATATATTTTTTGGCTTTTGGGCATTGCTATACAACGTAGTTTAAATCATATAATACTTATACACCCAGTGACTACCTTTACGTCCTTTAATGAGTTTGTTTTTTGTCACCAAACTTGCAAGGATGCGATTTGCTGTCGCAGCTGATACCCCACACAGTTCCCGCACATCGGCGTTCATGATATAGTCGTGGGTTTTCAGGAACTCCTCAATTTTCTTCCAGCGAAGGGTTACCTTATCCACCTTTCCATCGCTCATCCCATCACTCGCACTGATTGCATCTATGAGTGATGCTTTGATGGCTGAGAGCATGAACTCAATAAATACTGTGGACTCTCCTGCGTCATTGGAAGCATTGATGGCATCATAATACTCCTGCTGGCGGTCGTGGATGATGGACTCCACCGGGAGCCAGGCAAACGATGAATTCCACTTGGAGAGTAGCAGTGTGTGCCACAGCCTCCCCACACGCCCATTTCCGTCGGCAAAGGGGTGGATCAGTTCCAGTTCATAGTGGAACACGCAGCTGCGAATCAACATATGCACGTCACTAGCCTTTGCCCAGTCCAATAACTCCATGACTAAATCAGGGACATACTGTGGAAGCGTACCAAAATGCAGGATATGTCCTTCGCTATCCACCACGCCCACAGGTCGGGTACGGAATACGCCGGATTCTTCCAGCAAGCCATGTGTCATAATTCCATGGGCAGTCAGAAGGTCATCCACCGAATAAGGATCGAGTTCATCCAGCCGCTCATAAATCTCATAGGCGTTCTTGACTTCGGCAATATCCTTGGGCGGAGCCAGAACCTGCTTGCCGTTCAGAACTGCTGTCACCTGCTCCAGGGAAAGGGTGTTCTGCTCAATGGCCAGAGAACCATGAATGGTTCTGATACGGTTAGTGCGGCGGAGCGTGGGACTCGTGGATAGAGGAGAGATTACGGTCAAACGGCCCACCAGCTCGGCAATCTCCGCCACATAGTCAATGATCTGATTTGTGATTTCAAAAGGAGGCTTTTTGTTTCTCATGTGATACCTCGCCGCTGTAAATGATTGGTTTTATTATACCATACATCACTCGTTTCATCAATCAAAATACCCTGTCGTGCGCAACTGCAATCGTTCGGCTTCTGGGGATGCGACCCATTTGCGCTCCCATTGCGTTCGCAACCCTAATTTGATGAAAGAGATTCAGCCGCCTGTAGGGCGGCTTTTATCATGCAACAATATTTGATTCAGGAGGAATCCACATGAATTACGATTCGAGCAAACAAAGCCTGACGATGGAAACGGCGGAGTGTAAGGTGACTCTCTCTTTTTCTGTGACGCCCAAGGAGACCAGCATCTGGCACTATGTTTGCACCGTACTGATCCAGCAACCTGCGGCGCCTGTTCAAATGGAAGCGACCGATTTAGAATAGAGGCATCAAACAGAAAGGAGCATCGCTATGAACCGGGTTTATTGCCTCTATCGTGTGTCTGACCGAGGACAGGTGGAAAAGAATGATATTCCTATGCAGAGAATTGCCTGTCAGACCTTTGCTCAGGAACGCGGCTGGGAGATTTTAAGGGAGTTCTCTGAAAAGGGCGTCTCCGGCTATAAGCTGACCATGCAGCAACGGGATGCGGTCATAGAGATCCGTGAGGATGCCATGGCTGGGAAATTTGATATTTTGTTGGTTTACATGTTTGACCGTATCGGACGGCGGGATGATGAGACGCCCTTTGTGGTGGAGTGGCTGGTGCGCAACGGTGTTTCTGTATGGAGCGTCTGTGAGGGCGAGCAGCGATTTGACAACCATGTGGACAAGCTGACCAACTACATCCGCTACTGGCAGGCCGCCGGAGAGAGCGAGAAGATATCTGAACGCACCCGTACCCGCATCCGGCAGTTGACGAAAGAAGGCTGTTTTACCGGGGGACAGTGTCCCTATGGATACCGTTTGGTGCGGGGAGAACGGTTGAACAAAAAGAAACAGGCGCTGTACGAGCTTCAAATCTGCGAGGAAGAGGCCCGGGTGGTGCGGATCATCTTTGACAAGGCAGCCCGGGAAGGCTTGGGCAGCCAGCGCATCGCCAAATACCTCAACAGTCAAAACATCACAACCCGCAAAGGAAAACGGTGGAATCAGGCATCCATCTCTCATATGTTATCCAGCAAACGATACCTGGGTTATCTACAAAAAGGCGGCGTGGAATCTCCAAGGCTGCCACACCTTCAAATTGTGGAGGATGCGATTTTTGCACAGGTACAGGAATTGAGAGAAAGCCGAAACCGAAAGGAGAACAACATGAATACCATTTCTGCCCCATACACGGAAAGGCTTTGTTGAGCGGCCTAACCTATTGCGCCCACTGCGGCGCCCGCATGAACAGCACCATCCATCGGAAGGAGTACCGCCGCAAGCGGGATGGGTCCCTCTATCGCCGGGATGTGCGGCTCTACCGCTGTAATGCCAGCGTGGACGGGGAACCAACGGCCTGCGATGGTCCCCGGACCTATCACGCCGAGCGTATAGAAGCGGCGGTCAAGACTGCGATTTCCACCTTACTGGAGCAGCTGGAGGCACTGCCGGCAGAAACCATTTTGGAGTATAAATATCAGATTGCACTTCAGGAGCGGCGGGATGCCCACCGGGCGGCGCAGCAGTATTTATCCGAGAAGGAGCGGGACCGGGAGACTCTGCGCGGCGAGGTAGCCCGGGCGATTCGCGGAGAGAGCTCCTTCGGGGTACCTCTTCTTCAGGAACTTTTGCAAGGAACAGAGGTGGAAATCGACAAAACCAGAGAGCAGTTGTATGAGTTGGAGGCCAGGCTCCAAAATGGAGAACAACTGCGCCGGGAGATTGAGATTAAGCAGCGGAAATACTGCGGGCTGAACCAGATTTTCCGCAGTGGAACGCTGGAGGAACAAAAAATGCTGCTGGCTATCGTCGTGCAGCGGATCGAAGTGCGGCGGGGTTACGAACTGAATATTCAACTGTTGCCGGATTTCGAACGGTTCCTGGATGGGCTGATTGAAATGCGGTGATTTTTTCGGCAAAAACTTTCTCGCTTATATGAAATAATGGGACAGAAGGGAGTGATTCGGATGGGAAACAACCGTGCGGCACTTTACTGCCGGGTGGATGGCGGAGGAGATTGCGAGACATACCAGAGAGCCTTGTCCGCGCAACGCGGCAAACTGGAGGCTTTTGCACGGAAGCAAGGGCTGGAGCCTGCCCGATATTATGAAGATGCGGGATATCCCGGACGCGACCTGACTCGGCCCGGTCTGAATCAGATGCTGGCGGACTGGAAAGAGGGAAAGTTTGACACGGTGCTGGTGGTAAAACGGACACGCCTGTTCCGAGGCAGCATTTGGGAGGAACCAAAGTGGCCGTTTCCTATCCTGTCTGCCAATAAATTGGATCGTATCCCACATTGTGGACAAAAGCGGTGAGGCCCGACCTCACCGCTTTTCCTTCCAGTATTCATAACATTGATGCCGCAGGACTTCGAGATATTTTTTGAAGAAGTCTCCAACACAGTCCGGGTAGATATAGCAAAGCACATTCAAAAAGTTATCAATGTATTCAGAGGAAATCTCTTGGACTTTCGCAAATGGCTCCAGATAATGGGTTCGGCCCTCCGGGCACAGCCGTTCGATTTCTTCCAGTTCCCGGTCACACTGCTCTGTGCGAAAGACCGGAGACAGACTGATATCTGCCAACGGAGACACCATATTCCCCTGCTGATGGAAATGGTAGGCCATCAAAGTGCCAACGTTATCGTAATGTCCGTTGTGAAGCGGAAAGGCATCTGTGGTGTCGACTCGATAGATTTGACTGTCATCTGCCAGATAGACTTCCAGCTTATCCCCCTCATCAGTTATGGAGTATAGAGCTTGAAAGCTGAAAAATTGCTTCCAATTTTCTGCACATTCACGCGCCTGGGCAGCAGAGTGGACACGCTGTGTAAAGTTCAAATATTTCTCACCAATGATATACTCTGTTTTGAAATAGGAGCGTTTCTCTCCGGGGGAGAGCTGGAAGAGAACTGCATCCGGCATCTGGTAGCCCATGGCCTGCGTCAGTTTTGTGTAAACAAATTCATTTGCCGCACAGTCTGAATATGCATGCTTTACCAGATACTGTTCCCTTCGGTTTGCTTTGCATTTGGCCAAGAGAAGTTGACCGCTGTCATTGCCGTGGTACGGCAACGGCGAGAACACAAAGTCCGCGGTTTGCACTATATCCGAAGAGATGATGGGCGGTTTGCTCCGATTTTCTTTCTCCTTTGCCGCCATTCGCAGGGTTTGGATGTATCGATTGAGACCGGGATGCATTTCGCCACCTCCTGGACCCATTGTAAAAGGAATGAAAAACTTTGTCAATCTCAGTCGAACCGCACCGGAAATCCGGTGCGGTTTTTTCCGAAACGGACAAGCAAAACGGCCTTTTTCCTGCATATTCTTTACAATCCCGGAAAGGAGGAAGATGAGTTGGAAAAACACAAGCAGGACATCCCTGTGCACTGCTACTTTGCGGAGGAAGGAGAATGTGCGGAAGATTTGATTTTGGAGTCTTTCCGCACGTTTATAGATAGAAACCTCCTAAATAACGCTAATTTTTTGACAAAACGGCTATGAAATGTTATCATATTTATGATGAATGGCCGCTTATCTCAGGAGGTATAGCATGTACTTAGAGGTAAGCAACACCATGGATTACCATGTGGCTTTATACATCAGGCTATCGAAGGAGGACGAGAGCGAGGGACCATCTCAGAGCGTCCAGAACCAGGAGTCTCTGCTGCGGGAGTTTGTGCAGCAGCACCGGCTGAGCGTCTACGACACCTATGTGGACGACGGTTGGAGCGGCACCAGTTTTGACCGGCCCAGCTTCCAGCGGATGATCGCCGACATCGAGGCCAAGAAGGTCAATATGGTCATTACCAAGGACCTCTCCCGCCTGGGCCGGGACTACATCCTGACCGGCCACTACATGGAGCGGTACTTCCCGGAACACCGGGTGCGGTACATCTCCCTGCTGGACGGCATCGACACCGGTGTGGACTCTACCGCCAATGACATCACCCCGTTCCGTGCCATCATGAACGACATGTACGCCAAGGATATTTCCAAGAAGATCAAGAGTGTCAAGCGGGATAAGCAGCGGAAGGGGCAGTTCATCGGCGGAAAGCCAGTGTATGGCTACAAGATGCACCCCACGGAGAAAAACAAGATTGTCATTGATGAGGAAGTAGCTCCGGTGGTGCGGCGGATCTTTGCATTGGCCCTTTCAGGTATGAGTTGCCGTAAGATTGCGACTACACTCAATAAAGAAGGTATCCCCACACCGGCCACCTACTGCGGCTGGAAGGTTGGAACCCCCGGACCTTACACCGGCTTATGGAGCAGCGAGCGGATTTCTGAAATGCTGAAAAACGAGACTTACATTGGCAATATGGTCCAGGGACGCAGTGTGAAGATCAGCTACAAGTCCAAGAAGTGCCTGAAACAGGACCCGGCCAACTGGGTGATCGTAGAGGGGACCCATGAACCTTTGGTGGATGCGGAGACCTTTCAGAAGGTGCAACTGCTGGTGAACAGCCGCAAGCACACACGGAGCCGGACCTACGATTTTCTTCTGAAGGGATTGATTTTCTGCCACGAGTGCGGCTACCCTTTGGCGGTACTCAACCGAAAAAACGCCAGGGGAGAGGATGTGCTGTACTTCGTCTGCCGGACCTACCAGCGCTTTACCAAAGCGGGTGTCTGTACCTGTCATTCCATCAAGGAGAAGACGGTCACTGATGCGGTCATTCGCAAGGTGAGGGAAGTCTGTCGGGCATATCTGGATCCAGACGAACTGTTGCCCATGGCCCAGGAAGCTGTGGAGCATGCCCAAAAGCAGAGTAGTCTGGAAACGGAGCTCCAGGCCATCCAGGCCAGGATCAACAGTCTTACGGCCAACCTGGACCGGATGTACACCGACCGGCTCAACGGATTGCTGCCCGAGGAGGACTTCCAGCGCATCTTCGGCAGGGTCAAACTGGAGCGGGAGCAGCTGGAGGAAAAGCGGCAGGCCCTGGAGTTTCAGAAAAAAAGCCCCGTCCGCAGTGAGGACAGGGCCAGGGAACTGGTACAGCGATTTATCGAGACGGCAGGAGAGAGCCGGGAACTGTTGGTCAGCCTTATTGAGCGGGTGGAGCTGACCGAGGATAAGGAAGTCATCATCAAATTCCGTTTCGCCCAACTGGATGAGGCAAGCCAGAATTCGCAAGGGATTGCGCCGTTTGAGACGGCGTAATTTTCCGGAGCCAATCGCTTACAGTAGGCGTGTCGCTATGTATCCCGCATTGAAAAGAGGGCTTTAGAAAAGCTGCAGGAGGGGATGGATGGCTGGATGCCATAAAAAAATATCCATAGAAATCATAGGCGTTTAGCTATGGAAATAATAAAGAAACAGGAAAAAATATAGGGAAATTAAGGAGTAAAAAGTAGATGTAATAAATAATTTTTTATACAAAATGTCAAGACAATTAGTGGAGGAGAGGGGGGAGGAAAAAATGATATTGCATTTTTGACATGAATGTAATATAATGGGACCGCAGTATAGGAAGCGGGTCTATGGACCAACCATGAAACGCCCTATAGGGCGTTTGCTCTTTCCAAGTGGAAAGAGCAAACGAAAAAATGGAATTGGAGGAAAGAGAACATGAAAAAGAAACTAGCACTTGCTCTGTCCATGGTCATGATCCTCAGTCTGGCACTGACCGGCTGTGGGAACAATGACAAGGGTAGCAACACCAGCTCCACTAGCGGTGGCAGCAATACCTCTGCCAGCACCTCTACTCCCAACAACGAAACTCCCTCTGGTGAGAAGGTGGATATCACCATCGCCACCGGCTCCACCAGCGCAAACTACTATGCTATCGGTAACGTAATGGCCACCGTCCTCAATCCCGTTCTGACCAAGGGGAACATCGGTGTTACCTCTACCGGCGCCTCCGCCGCTAACGTTCAGCTGCTCCAGGATAATGAGGTCAACTTCGCCATTATCCAGAACGACGTAGCTTACTATGCCGCTACTGGTACTGACCTGTTCGACGGCGAAGACCCCTATGAGGACTGGGGCGCCCTGTGTGCCCTGTATGACGAGGTGGTCCAGGTGTTCACCCTGAATCCCGACATCAAGACCTTCACTGACCTGAAGGGTAAGACCGTTTCCGTCGGCGCTTCCGGTTCCGGCGACAACTTCGCCGCTGGTCAGATTTTTGCTGAGTTTGGCATGACCTTTAACGACGTAAACCCCGTTTACCAGTCCTACTCTGACTCCGCCGAGGGCATGAAGGATGGCAAGATCGACGCCGCTTTCTGTGTGTCTGGCGCCCCCACCACCGCTCTGGTGGACTTGGCTGCGACTGCCAACAAGCCTCTGAATGTCATCACTCTGGAAGACGAGCACATTGAAAACCTGATGGCTGCTTACCCCTTCTATGCTAAGACCGTGATCCCCGCCGGCACCTATGACGGCCTGGACCGCGATACCACCACCGTCAGCATCCGCGCCATGCTGGTGTGCCGGAATGACGTGCCTGAGGATGTGGTGTATGAACTGATGACCGCTATGTTTGACAACCAGGCCAGCTTGGCTGACGGTCACGCCAAGTTTAAGGAGCTCTCCCTGGAAGGCGCTGTCGCTGGCGTCAGCATCCCCTATCATCCCGGCGCTGAGAAGTATCTGACCGAGCAGGGTGCCACTCTGAGCTGAGTGTCTGTTCTTAGACGCGACTGATAACGCTTTGTGAATAAGAACAAAGTTTTGGTAGCCGCGGCCGCGATAGTCTGTCTGGTTATCGCGGCCGCAGTGTTTATGCTCCGCCCGGAAGGCCATCTGGTCATTCGTGATGCGGAGACTGGGGAAACCTACATCTCTTATCCGTTGGAGCGGGGAGAGGAATTTTCCATCACCTTTATCCATTCCGTCAACAAGACGCCTGTGACGGATGTGTATGACGTGGATGAGAGGGGCATAATCATGCTGCGGAAGACCATCTACTATGGGTTTGGTGCCGGGGTGCCCTCTGACTTGGACCCTAAAATGGAGCTGACCTATGAAGAGGGAACAGGCGCCATGGTGGTCTCTAAGATTGATATGGAGCTTCCCAGCTTTTATCTTTTTGTGGGCACAGTATCCGATCACACGCTATCGATTGGCGGAGAGGAGATCAGTCTGCGGGATGTGTGCGGACGGAATACCAAGGTCCACATCAGCTACGAAAATTCGCGTATCTTTCCATAGCGTTTTGGAAGATCAAAGAAGCCCCCAGCTTTACGCTTTGTAAAAATTTGGTTGTGATCTCGGAGAGGGAATGGAAGACGCAGCCGAGTGCGGCCAAAGAGCGGACCTGAAGCAGAGTTTCTTTTATCAAAAGATACGATTTTTAGCAAAGGAGGCATCTCTGTGGAAGATCAGGATAAGAAAACTGTAAACACCGCACCGGCAGAAAATGGCGCAAATGTGCAGGCCGATGTTGATGAGATTATGAAAAAATACGACCGTGAGTCAAACGTTCGTATTTGGGAAGGTGTGCCGAAGTATGTGGTCAGTGGCCTGCTGATCGCATTCAGCCTGTTCCTGATGTGGATGAATCTGGTATCCACCTGGAGCGAAACCAAGCGCCGTCCCCTGTTCCTGGGTCTGGTGATTCTGCTGGTATTCATTGTGTTCCCTATGCGCAAGGGCGCTGTTCAGCGAGTCAACCGTATCCCTTGGTACGATATTATTCTGGCCATCGTTGGGGCCAGCCCCTACCTTTATTTCTTCTTCAATGAGCAGGATCTGATGATTCGCGCTACCCGCATCAACCAGCTGGAGGTTGTGCTGGGCATTGTGGGAGCCTTGATCCTCTTTGAATGCTGCCGGCGTGTGGTAGGCCTGCCCATCCTGGTAGTGGCCACCTGTTTCATCGCCTACGCTTTCTATGATGGAAAGTCGCTGAAGCGCATCGTCTATGACCTGTTTTATACTACCAACGGCATCCACGGCACCCCCATCGGCGTGTGCTCTACTTACATCGCGCTGTTCATCATCTTCGGTGCTTTCCTGGAGGCTACCGGAATTAGTAATTTCTTTATTTCCTGCGCCAATGCTCTGGCTGGCTGGGCCACCGGTGGTCCCGCCAAGGTGGCCGTTATTTCCTCCGCACTGTGCGGCATGGTGTCGGGCTCCTCTGTGGGCAACACCGTGACTACTGGTTCTGTTACCATCCCCATGATGAAAAAGACCGGCTATCCCCCCGAATTCGCGGGCGCTGTTGAGGCGTCGGCCTCCACAGGCGGTCAGATCATGCCGCCCATTATGGGCGCTGCCGCCTTCCTGATGGCGGAGATGGTGGGTGTACCGTACAGCGATATTATCAGACGGGCCATCCTGCCTGCTATTTTGTACTTTACTGGCATCTTCCTCCAGGTGCATCTGCGCGCTAAACGTCTGGATCTGAAGGGTATTCCCAGAAACGAGCTGCCCAAGTGGGGTCAGCTGCTCCCGAAGATCTACCTGCTGATTCCTCTGGTGGTACTGGTGGTCATCATTATGAGCGGTTATACCATGGCCCGCTCCGCTATTATCGCGACCATCCTTTGTATCGTTATCAGCCTGGTGGATAAAGCGGTAGACACCTTCTTCTATCATCAGAAGAACGATACCAGCATCTTCACCTTCCTTCGGGCTTTAGAGAACGGCGCCCGTAACTGTCTGTCCATTGGCATTGCCTGCGGTGTGGCCGGCATCATTGCCGGTGTGGTCACCCTGACCGGCCTGGGCCAGATCTTCATCAGTGCCATCGTGGGTGTGGCCAATGGCCAGCTGATGATTGCCCTGTTCTTCACCATGATTACCTGTATCGTCCTGGGTATGGGCGTGCCTACCACAGCCAACTACATCATCATGGCTACCACTTGTGCCCCCATCCTAGTTACTGGTATGAACATGGACCCCATCGCTGCCAATATGTTCGTGTTCTACTTCGGCATTGTGGCGGACATTACGCCTCCTGTGGCTCTGGCAGCTTACGCTGGTTCTGCCATCGCCAAGGCGAACCCCATGAAGACGGCCTTCCAGGCGACCCGTCTGGCTATCGCCGCTTTCCTGATTCCCTATATCTTTGCTTTGAATCCCGCAATGCTGTTCATTAACTCCACTCCCTTCCAGGTTGTTCAGATTATTATCACCAGCTTTATCGGCATGGCGGGTGTGGCCGCTGGCCTTGAGGGCTATCTGATTAAGAACATGAACGTACTGGAGCGGATCATGGTAGCCGCAGGCGGCCTGGCTATGCTGATTCCCGGCACCGTTACCGACCTGATCGGTGTGGGCTTAGTAGTTGTGGTCATTGTATTCCAGCTCCTGCACAAAGATAAGAAGGCCGTAGCCTAAGCTATCAAGTGATCCCAAAACGCAAGAAAACACGTCTCGGCTAGGATAGTCCATTTGGAAAAGGCCTTTGCCTGTTTGTTATCGCCAGTCAAAAGAACGCCGCCCATACGAAAGTATGGGCGGCGCCTTTTTATCCGCTATTTTTATTCGCAGGATTGTTTTTCTCTCCAGTTACATGTATAATAAACGGGTATTTTAATCTCACGCAGATCCTACCCGGTTGCGGGCAGAGAAACAGGAGGAGAGCGTTCATGGAAAAGCTGTTGGAACTGTTGGAACAGGACTGCACCATGCCGGTAGCCGCGCTGGCTGCGGCTGCTGGAGTGTCTGAGGCAGAGGCAAAGGCAGCCATTCAAACATACGAGGAAGACCGCACGATTTTGGGGTATCAGGCCATCATCGACTGGGACCGGGTACGCAGGGAGAATGTTACGGCTCTAATCGAGGTCAAGGTCACCCCACAGACTATCAGCGGTTTTGACCGTATCGCGGAGCGTATCTACCAATATGACGAAGTGGAGAGCATGTACCTCATGAGCGGCTCCTTCGACTTGACGGTTATCATTTCGGGCCGCACCCTGCGGGAGGTAGCCCAGTTTGTAGGCGAGCGGCTGGCCCCTATTGAGGGAGTCACCGGCACTGCGACTCACTTTATTTTGAAGAAATACAAAGAGAAGCACTTGGTGTTCCGGCCCCAGGATCCGGAGGAAAGGGAGTATATCTTTACATGAATTACGATCATATTCTGAATGAGAAGATCCAAGGGGTCAAGCCTTCTGGTATCCGCAAGTTTTTTGATATCCTGGAGGAGATGACAGACGCAATCTCTCTGGGCATCGGAGAGCCTGACTTTGTTACCCCTTGGCACATCCGGGACGCTGGTATCTACTCCCTGGAGCGGGGACACACCAAGTATACCTCGAACGCCGGTATGCTCCAGCTCCGGCGAGAAATCGCCGCCTATCTGAACCGCCGCTTTGATTTGCAATATGACTACACCGACCAGATTCTGGTCACTGTGGGCGGCAGCGAGGCCATTGACCTGGCCCTCCGGGTACTGGTCAACCCTGGCGACGAGGTCATCGTGCCTGTGCCCTCTTTTGTCTGTTATGGGCCGTTGACTGAAATGGCTGGGGGCGTGCCCAAGTATGTGGAACTAAAGGTAGAAAACAATTTCCGCCTGACCCCGGAGGAGCTGAAAGCGGCCATCACAGATAAGACCAAGGTTCTGGTACTGCCGTTCCCCTGTAATCCCACAGGCGGCATCATGGAACGCAAGGATCTGGAGGCCATCGCTGAGGTCCTCCGCGGCAGCGATATTATGGTCATCTCTGACGAGATCTACGCGGAGTTGACCTATGGCCAGCGCCATGTGTCCCCCGCAAACCTGACCGATATGTATGAGCGGACCGTAGTGGTCAACGGCTTCTCCAAGAGCCACGCCATGACCGGCTGGCGTATGGGCTACGTCTGTGCCCCCAAACCAATCATTGCAGCCATGACAAAGCTCCATCAATTCGGCATCATGTCCGCCCCCACCACTAGCCAGTATGCCGCGGTGGAGGCCATGCGCAACGGCGACGGAGACATCGAGCATATGCGGGAGGAGTACGACCGCCGCCGCAGATACCTGGTGGAAAACCTGAACCGGATCGGTCTGAGCTGCTTCGAGCCCAAGGGCGCCTTCTATGTGTTCCCCGATATCCGCTCCACCGGTCTATCCAGTGAGGAGTTCTGTGAGCGATTCCTCATGGAAGAGAAGGTGGCTGTCATTCCTGGAAACGCCTTTGGCCCTGGTGGCGAGGGCTTTGTCCGGGCCTGCTACGCGGCATCTATGAAGGACATTGCCGAGTCTATCTCCCGGCTGGATAACTTCCTGGTCAACCTGCGCCGCCGGCAGGGACATGTGGGGCAGTAAAGCCCGCTGACGGGGCCCTGGGTAGGTGGACAGATGAGAGCCCATGACTCCAGCGGCCTTCTGAAAAAATAAAAGAGAATGAGGTATCTGCCATGAATGTAGTATGTTTAGATATGGAGGGCGTCCTGGTTCCAGAGATCTGGATCGCCTTTGCCCAAGCCAGCGGAATCCCGGAGCTGAAGCGCACCACACGGGATGAGCCCGACTATGACAAGTTGATGACCTGGCGGTTGGGAGTCTTGAAGGAGCATGGTCTGGGCCTAAAGGAGATCCAGGAGGTCATCTCCACCATAGATCCCCTGCCTGGGGCCAAGGAATTTCTGGACAAGCTGAGGGCCCAGACCCAGGTGATCATTTTGAGCGATACCTTTGAGCAGTTTGCCAAGCCCCTGATGGCCAAGCTGGGCTGGCCCACTCTGTTCTGTAATACCCTGAAGGTGGGGCCGGATGGGGCCATCACCGGCTATCAGATGCGCTGTGAGAAATCCAAGCTTACCACAGTAAAGGCGCTCCAGTCCTGTGGCTTTGACCCCATCGCTGCCGGCGACAGCTTCAACGACCTTGGGATGATACAGGCCAGTAAGGCCGGGTTCCTTTTCAAGTCCACGGATGCCATCAAGGCGGCCCACCCGGAGCTGCCAGCATTTGAGGAGTTTGACGAGCTGCTGTCCGCCATCGAGGCTGTCCTCTGATCCGAGGAAAGGAGCGTAGGGGGAGACGCCCTCGTCTCCCCGCCGGAATGGTGGCCGCCTGTGGCGGCCCCTGCATGGGGAAGGGAGCGTGGACCTGTGTTTGCCAAGTGTGCCCTCGGCGTACTCTTGCTGCTGGCTGTGCTCAGCTGGTTGGGTTTTAAATTTAGGGAGATTCTGCTCATTTTCCTGGCGGCCGCAGCGGTGGCGCTGGCCATCTGGTATCTGAAAAACAGATGTGATCGGCTGGAGGAAAAGCTGGACCTTCTGCTGAAAGAGATGAGAAAAGATGAAAAAGATTGATCTACCCTTCCGCCCTGCCAACATCCTGTTGCCCAGAGACTGCGACATGACTCTGTGGTCGGTGGTGGCCTGTGATCAGTACACCTCCCAGCCTGAATATTGGCAGCGGGTAGAGGAGCGGGTGGGAAAAGCCCCCTCGACCTTACGGCTCATCCTGCCGGAGAGCTGCTTGGAGGGGCCCAATGTGGAAACCGATATCATGGAGATCAACAATACCATGACCCGCTATCTTCGGGAAAACCGGTTTGTAGAATACCCTCACAGCATGATCTATGTGGAGCGTGCCATGACCAGCGGCAGGACCCGCCGGGGACTGGTGGGCATGGTGGACCTGGAGCGGTATGACTATGAGCCCGGTTCCGGGGCCATGGTCCGGGCTACGGAGGGGACTGTCCTCTCCCGTATCCCGCCCCGGGTAGCTGTGCGAAAGAACGCCCCCATCGAACTGCCTCACATTATGCTGTTGTCGGATGACCCGGAAAAGACCGTCATAGAGCCCTTAGCTGGCCAGACAGGTGGAATGGAGCTCCTCTACGACTTTGAATTGATGGAGGGCGGCGGCCACATCAGGGGCTGGAAGCTGACTCAGGAGCAGCTGGAGCAGGTGGAACAGGCTCTGGTTGCCCTGGCTGACCCAGTTGCGTTCCGGGAGAGATACGCCCTGAAGGATGCGCTTCCAGTTATGCTCTTTGCTGCCGGGGACGGCAACCACTCCCTGGCCACAGCCAAGGAGTGCTACGAGCGGCAGAAGAAGCTGGTCCCCCAGGATCAGTGGGACAGCCTGCCCTCACGGTATGCCCTGTGCGAGCTGGTCAATCTCCACGATGAGTCCCTGGAGTTTGAACCTATCCACCGGGTGGTGTTCGGTGTGGAGCCGGAGGAGCTGTTGTCCGCCCTGGAGGGATTTTATCCCGGTGCGTTCAGAGGCGGGGAGGCGGATGGCTGTGCACATATCCTGCCCTATATCTGTGCCGATGGGCAGGGACAGGTGGTGGTCCCCCACCCAAGTGCCCAGCTGCCGGTGGCTACGCTTCAGACCTTCCTGGACCAGTACATAGCCGCCAGACCTGGGGTCAAGATCGACTATATCCATGGGGAGCAGGTGGCCAGGGAACTGGCCCGGAACCGGCGGGATGCCATCGCCTTCCTGTTGCCTCCCATGGCCAAGGAGTCCCTGTTCCCCACAGTCATCCACGACGGCGTGCTGCCCAGAAAGACTTTCTCCATGGGCGAGGCACAGGAAAAACGCTTCTATCTGGAGGCCAGAAAGATCCGCTGAAAAAAATGAGGGCGGCGGGAGCCGCCGGGGAGGAAACTATGGAGGTCCAGGCCAACGCAAAACTGAATCTTACCCTGGACGTGCTGGGAAAACGACCCGACGGCTACCACGACATGAGGATGGTCATGCAGTCCATCACTCTCTCTGATACCTTGACGGTAAAGGAGAATGGTGGCCGGGGGCTGCGGGTAGGGACCAACCTCCACTTCCTGCCCAACAACGAAAAAAATCTGGCAGCCCAGGCGGCTCTCCGCTTCTGGGAGGCCAGGGGGATCGGGGTAAAGGGGCTGGATATCACCATCGAAAAGCGCATTCCTGTTTGTGCCGGTATGGCCGGAGGGAGCAGTGATGCCGCTGCTGTCCTCCGGGCCCTGAATCAGATGGAGGGAGAGCCCTTTTCTATTCTGGAACTGGCTAGGATCGGGGAGCGGGTGGGGTCCGATGTGCCCTACTGTGTGCTAGGGGGGACCGCTCTGGCAGAGGGCAGGGGAGAGGTCCTCACCCCTCTGCCCCCTCTGCCCCACTGTTGGGTTGTGGTGTGTAAGCCGCCCTTTCCCATCTCCACTCCGGAGCTGTTCGCCCAGTTGGACCGGGTCAGGGTGACACGGCGCCCGGACACTCAGGGGGTGATGGACGCTCTGGCGGCGGAGGATCTGGAGGGGGTTGCTCGAAGAATGTACAATGTATTTGAGGATGTCTTACCTGACCGGCAGCGAAGCCGGGTAGCGGACATCAAGAACACTCTGATCCACTGTGGGGCGCTGGGAGCGACCATGAGCGGGACCGGACCCTCTGCCTTTGGCCTTTTTACTCAGCTTGAGAAGGCAAAGAGTGCCTGCGAGCTGCTGCGGGAGCAGTACCGGGAAACTTTTTTGGCGGAAACGGTTTAAGAACATCAGGGGCCGTCCATACTGTAAGCACTTACTTACAGTGTGGACGGCCTTTTAAGGCCCCAAGGAGGACCTATGGACAGAAAACTGAAGCGGTGGGAGATGGCCCTGATGCTGGGCCTGCTGTGTGCTCTGGTGGGAGGGAGCTGGCTGGGTCAGGAGCAGCACGAGCTGGCGGACAGCGTTATCCGCTTTCATGTGATCGCAAACTCAGACAGCGCCCAGGACCAGGCGTTGAAGCTGGCAGTCCGGGACCGGGTGCTGGAGGAGGCACAAGCGGTCTACCCCTCCAACGCGACCCTGGAAAGTGCCCGGTCCGCGTTGGAGAGCAGTTTGACCCAACTGGCGGATGCCGGGCGACAGGTGGTGGAGGAGCAGGGCTATGACTACCCGGTGTCCGCCCAGTTGACCCAGTGCTGGTTCCCTACCAAGGAGTACGACGGCTTCGCCCTGCCCGCCGGGAACTATACGGCTCTCCGGGTGGTTATTGGGGAAGGCGAGGGGCAGAATTGGTGGTGTGTGGCCTTCCCGCCCCTGTGCCTGGGGGCGGCCAGCGAAACCGTAGATACCGCCGCACAGGCTGGCTATTTCAGTCAGGACCAGGTCAAACTAGTCACCGGCGAGAGCGAGGGCTATGTGCTAAAATTCAAGGGTATGGAGCTGCTGGGACAACTGGAAGCCTTTTTCAGCTAGTAAGAAACCACATTCTCGAAAAGGAAACGAAGTCCGGGCTGTAAACAGCCCGGACTTCGTTTATTCTTATAGTACCTTGGACAAAAAGAGCTGGGTGCGGGGATGCTGGGGATGGTCAAAAAAGGCCTTGGGCTCATTTTCCTCCAGGATCTGTCCGCCGTCCATGAACAGCACCCGGCTGCCCACCTCACGGGCAAAGCCCATCTCATGGGTGACCACCACCATGGTCATACCATCCTGCGCCAGCTCCTTCATAACGTCCAGAACCTCGCCTACCATCTCCGGGTCCAAAGCGGAGGTGGGCTCGTCAAAAAGCATGACCTCCGGGTCCATACACAGTGCCCGGACAATGGCGATCCGCTGCTTCTGGCCACCGGAGAGCTGGCTGGGGTAGGCGCTGGCTCGGTCCGCCAGCCCTACCCGTTCCAGCAGGGTCATGGCCTGGGCCTCGGCCGCCTCCCTGCTCTTTTTCAGAAGCTGTGTAGGGGCCAGAGTCATATTTTTCAGGATGGTCATGTGAGGAAACAGGTTGAAATGCTGGAATACCATGCCCATTTTTTGACGGTACAGGTTGATGTCCGCCTTGGGGTTCGTGATATCGGCACCTTTGAAGAATATTTTACCTCCAGTGGGGAGCTCCAGGAGGTTTAAGCAGCGCAAGAAGGTGGACTTCCCTGACCCGGAGGGGCCGATGACCACGACTACCTCGCCCTTTTGTATTTGGGCGGAAACGCCGTCTAGGGCCTTGATCGCACCGCCGTTGAAGTACTTTTGCACCTTTTCGGCTTGAATGATCACATTATCGTTCACTGTTTCTCAACCTCCTCTCCAGCTTTCCTACCAGGAAGGTGAAGAACATGACCAGAGTTAGATAGACCAGTGCGGAGATGAGCAGGGGGAAGAGGTAGTCATAGGCGTTGCCGCCAATGATATTGCCCACATAGGTCAGATCATTCAGCCCAACATAGCCAGCCACGGCTGTTTCCTTCAACAGGACAATAAATTCGTTGGCCAGAGTCGGCAGTACATTCTTAAAGGCCTGGGGCAGGATGATGTGCCGCATGGTGGCCACATACCCAAAGCCAAGGGAGCGGCCCGCCTCCATCTGGCCGGGGTCGATGGACATGATGCCGCTGCGGATGATCTCTGCCACATAGGCGCCGGAGTTGATGCCGAAGGACAGGGCGCCCACCAGCAGCTTGTTCCGGCTGGAGGCAAAGACCACATAGTACAAAATGAGCAGCTGGACGATCACGGGGGTGCCGCGGATGACGGTCAAATAGACTTTGGCGGCGAAATTGGCAATGGCCAGGACGATCCGCCGGGGCCCACGTATCTCCAGGCAGGTCTTATCCCAGGTGACCCGGATCAAGGCCACGACCACGCCCAGGATCACGCCCAGGATCAGGGCCATGGCAGTGAGCTTCAGTGTGTTGATCAGACCGTCCACAAACATCATGTAGCGGTCGTCAAAAATCAGGCTTTTATAGATGTCATAGCCCAGATCATTGAGCCATTCCGGGCCGTTCATGATCCAGTCCGGGGCTACAGTAGGCCACAACTTAGATGCCGATGGTCCCATTCTGCTCCTCTCCTCACTTGAAAAGCAAGGGGTCCAGTGTCCTGGGCCCCTTGCCGGTCTATGTATTTATCACGAAAATCAGTCGGCGGTGATGTACTTGTCGATGATGCTCTGGATGGTGCCGTCGTCCAGCAGCTCCTGCATCGCGGTATTCACAGCATCGTACAGGGCGGTATTCTCCTTATTCATGGCGGCGGCGTAGTCCTCGGTGATGTACTCAGTGTCCAGGATCTTCAGACCGTCGATCTCGGACACGAAGGCCTTAGCGGGCTCGTTGTCGATAATCACGCAGTCCACTTTGCCGGACACCAGGGCCTGCACGGTGTCAGAAGCCTTGCTGTACCGGTCGATGGTGCCCAGGCCGGCGTCCTCGATATCCTGAGTGGCGTAAATGTCGCCGGTGGTGTTGCGCTGTACGCCGACCACATAGTTGGCGCCCTCAGCGAACAGGTCGTCTACGCTGGTAATGGCGGAATCTTCCGTCACGATGACGACCTGAACACCGGTAGCGTAGCTGACGGTGAAGTCCACTTCAGCGGCACGGTCGGGGGTGACGGTCATACCGGCCAGGCCGATGTCGGCCTTGCCGCCCTTGACAGCCTCAATAACAGCGTCGAACTCCATGTCCTCGATGACAGGCTCCAGGCCCAGCTTCTCGGCCACAGCGGTGATGATCTCGGCGTCGATGCCGGCTACCTGACCGCCCTCGATGTACTCATAGGGAGGGAAGGTGGCGTTGGTGGCCATGATCAGCTTGCCCTCCTCCACAGTGGTGAAGGAGGCGTCACCGGCGTTGCTGGCATCGCCGGTGGAGGTGCTGGCGTCAGACTGGGAGATGGAGGCGCTGCCGTTGGAGCTGGCAGAGCCAGGGGCGCTCTGGTCACCGCTGTTGCCACAGGCGGCCAGAGACAGGGACATGGCCAAAGCCATGGTCAAAGCAAGCAGTTTTTTCATGTTTAAAAATCTCCTTTTCAATGGGGCCCCGGACTGATTCGGGACGTTGTGATGAGTATACCCCAGAGACTATTTTTCGTCAATAGATAAATATGCAAAATTGTGAATGAAACTTTTTAATTTTTGGGTAAAAAATTGATTATTAAGACACGATATATCAAAATTTCAAAAGAAGTAGACCGAGTGATGAGACAAAATGAATATTCAAAATCAAATGAATAAAAAATCTGCGGCCTCTGCGCAACATTTCGTTCTGGCCTGCGTCTATATACTTGGGCGCCTGAAGAAAAAATCTAAATTTTTTATGAAATTAGGAACAGAACCCTTGCATTTTCCCACGGGGGAGTTATGCTATAAAATAGCGGTTTTGAGGGCCGTTGGAGGAACATAATGAAAGCACTGCTGTACAAAGATACTTTTCCCCGTCTGCTGGCTGACATGAGGGAGCGGCCCGGCAAATGGCTGTCCCGGCTGGTATTTCTGCTGGGTCCCTGGGCCTGTCTGTGGATGGTGGAGATCCTGAATGAAAACGACATATTTTCCGATCTGGATGGCTGGCAGGTCCTGATGAACCTGGTGTGGTACTACGGCCTATTTTTCGTTCTGCGGCTTGTCCTGGGCAGAAACCGCCGGGCCGCCGCTCTGGGGGCCTGCCTGGCCTTCACTTTCGGGCTGGTCAACCACTATGTCCTACGGTTCCGGGGCCGTATCCTGTTTCCAGCGGATATCACCGGGTGGCGCACCGCCGCCAATGTGGCGGATGGCTTTGACTACTCTCCAGACCTCTATATTACCCAGGCGGCTATCCTGCTGGTGGCCTATCTGGCACTGGTGTTTTTCTGCGTTCCCCAGACAAGACGGGCCAAGATACGCCTGCCCTTCGCCCTGGTCCTGTGGACGGCCGTGCTGGGGTACAGTTATGCCTTTTTCTTCACTGGTATGCTCCCGGCCTTGGGAATCTATACCCAGCAGTGGGTCACTCAGCGCAACGGCTTTTTACTTAACTTCACCATCGCTCTGCGCTACTCCTCGGTGGACGAGCCGGAGGGATACTCGGAGGAAACTGTGCTCCAACTGATGAAGGAGTATCCAGGGACAGACGGGACATCACAGGGGGAGCGGCCAGTAAACATCATCGGCATCATGAACGAGTCCTTTGGTGACTTCTCCATCTTCGACGGCTTTGCGCCCTCGGAGGACCCTCTGCCCTTCCTCCATTCCATGGAAGAAAACACCATCCAAGGCTGGATGTACTCCCCGGTGACAGGCGGAGGGACCGCCACTGTGGAGTTTGAGTTCTTGACTGGCTTCACCAGCCTGTTCCAGCCTCCGCACACCGTGGCCTACCAGCTGTATGTGGAGGAGGACATGCCCTCCTTGGCTGCCCTGGCTGGGAGCCAGGGCTATGACACTACGGCTTTCCATCCCTATAAGTCCTCCGGGTGGAACCGAGTGCTGGCCTATGACTATCTGGACTTTGACAGCCAGCTCTATGAGGAGGACGTGGTCCAACCCTGCTATATCCGGCACTATGTTTCCGACCTGTCCGACTACCGGACCATTTTCCAGACCACGGAGGAGGAGGATAGGAGCTTTTTCTTCAACGTGACCATGCAGAACCACAGCGGATACGCCCAGGGATGGAACAATCTGGAGCGGACTATCCTCCTGCCGGACGAACTGAAACAGGCGGACAGCACAGCGGAACAGTATATGGCTCTGGCCCGGGAGAGTGACAAGGCCCTGGAGGAGCTGATCGCTTATTATAGTCAGTGTGAGGAGCCCACATTAATCGTTTTCTTCGGTGACCACCAGCCCCCTTTGAAAAATGCCTTTTATGAGCAACTGTACGGCAAGAAGCTGTCAGAGCGGACCACCGAGGAGGTCATGCGGCAGTATGCTGTTCCCTTCTTCATCTGGGCCAACTACGATATCGAGGAGCGGAGAGACGTGGTCATCAGCCCCAACTATCTGGGAGTGCTGACTGCCCAGACCGCTGGACTGCCGCTGACGGGTTATATGGAGTTTTTGGCCGACTGCTACGAGGTGCTGCCGGCAGTCACTCCGGTAGGCTTTTGCACGGCGGGTGGAGAATTTTTGGAGGAAAAGGAATTGAACGAGGAGCAGCGGGAGTGGCTCCGAAAGTACGAGATATTGAATTACTGCGGCATGGTGGACCTGTTTGACGAAGCACGCCCCATGTTCTGCCTGAACTGACCAAGAGGGGGGCGCTGCGGCGCCCCCCCTCTCACCCTTCGCTCTGGTGGTACATAGGATGTACCAAGAAGGATAGAGGAGGGACCGCGATGAAGGAAAGGGGAGCGGGGCGGACAGAGCCCCAGGTCCTGTGGCATGAGGAGAAGGGGAGCCTGACCCTGGAGGGGGAGCCGGTGCTGGAATATACCCTGTCCTGGCCGGAGGTCCAAAACGCCGGCCTGAGCGGCCGGTGGATCAGCCGTTACTACGACCGGCTGGCCCGATCCTGGAAACAGCGGTGGCAGAGAGAGGTGTACCTAGCCGCCTGCCTCTCTTTCGCCCAGAAGCGGGAGCGGTCCCGTCCCTTCCAGTGCTGGACGGGGCGGCTGGGAGGAGAGGTGACCGCCTTGGAGGGCGGGCTGCTGTCCATCCGGCTGGAGGGAGAGGAGATCCGTGGGGACGGAAAGCCCTGCCGGGTGACCTGGGGAGATGTGTGGAAGGTGAGAGAGGGGCGGCCAGAGCCCCTGAAACGCTTTTTTCCTGGGGAAAGGCGGTGGAAAGGCAGGCTGACCACTGCCATTCGAGAGCAGGGAGAGGCCCGCCAGACGGGCGGAGACTGCTTTCTGGACCAGGGCTGGGAGAAATACATAGGGAAGCTGCTGCCCAGCCGTGACTTCTGGCTGCAGGATGGGGAGTTGGCATTTGCCTTTCCCCAGTGCGCCATCGCTCCGGCGGCCGAGGGAACCCCAGTGTTCCGTTTCCCACTGGCAGAACGGGAGGAGCGGCCGGAAGCATAAGCAGAGGGCCCAGGTCACTCGGACCTGGGCCCTCTGCGTTTCCTTTCTCTGGGCAGGAGCCGTCGAAGCCAGGCGGGGAGCCTGTTCCGATTTGCCCTTGAGCTGTTGCTGTGGAGGGGAGGGAGGACAGGGGGAGAAACGGTTTCCTGCTGAAATACCTCCTGGCAGTTGACCGGCTCCTGTCCGTTT
The DNA here is from genome assembly GCF_025567565.1 of Muriventricola aceti. Lineage (NCBI taxonomy): Bacteria > Bacillati > Bacillota > Clostridia > Eubacteriales > Oscillospiraceae > Muriventricola > Muriventricola aceti. Next base: position 64,931 of record NZ_JAOQKF010000001.1, read on the forward strand.
GCCTCACGGGGATGGTAGCCGCCGCCCGGCTTCAGTTCCCGGGCCTTGGCGTTGTCCCGCTGGAGCAGGTCAATGATGTGGAACAGCCGCCCTCGAACCCAGGGGTCCAGAACCGGACAGGCCAGCTCCACTCGGCGCTCTGTATTCCGGGTCATGAAGTCGGCAGAGGAGATGTACAGGTCTGCCTCCTCACCCCGGCCGAATTGATAGATGCGGCTGTGTTCTAGATACCGACCAACGATGGAAAAGACAGTGATCCGGTCAGTCAGTCCCGGTACCCCCGGCATCAGGCAGCAGATGCCCCGGACGTTCATGACGACCTCCACCCCGGCCTGGGAAGCCTGGGCCAGCTTGTCAATGAGCGTTCGGTCGGTGATAGAGTTGAGCTTGAAAAAGAGGTAGCCTTGGCTGCCCTTGGCGATCTCTCGGTCGATGAGGGCCATGACTCTGTCCCGAAGGCCAAGGGGAGAGGCCAGCAGGCGCTGGTATTCTCCATGGAAATTGCCGATAGCCATGTTCTGAAAGAAGGCGGCGGCGTCCGCCCCAATGACCGGGTCAGCGGTTATGAGGGATAGGTCGGTATAGAGTTTGGCGGTCTTTTCGTTGTAGTTGCCCGTACCAACTTGGGTGATATATTGGACTCCGGCTTTGGTCCGGCGGGTGATGAGACAGATCTTGGAGTGGACCTTGAGCGCCTCGGAGCCGTAGAGGAGGGTGCAGCCTGCCTCCTCCATCCGCTCGGCCCAGCGAATGTTGTTCTGCTCGTCGAACCGAGCCCGCAGTTCCATGAGTACGGTGACATCCTTGCCGTTCTCCGCGGCGGCGGACAGATATTCAGCCAGTTTGGCTCGGGAGGCCAGACGGTAGATAGTGATTTTGATGGAGGCTACCTGGGGGTCAAAGGCAGCTTCCCGAATCAGGTGGAGAAAGGGGTCCATCTGCTCGAAGGGATAGAAAAGAAGGACGTCCCGTTCCAATACCTGGGGCAAGATGGGTCTCTGGGGGTCCAGGCAGGCGGGAAAGCGAGGGGAGAAGGGCGGGTCACACAGGGCGGCCGCGCTTTCAGCCGGCAGGAGGGCGGCCAGGGCATAGGCATACTCCAGGCGGATGGGACAGCGGGTCTTAAAGACCTGATCCCGGTTTAAGCCCAGGCGCTGGCAGAGAAATGGGATGAGCTTATCCCCCTTTCCCCCCTGGAACTCCAGCCGGACCGGAGAGAGGCGGGCCCGCTTTTTGACCAGCTTTCGCATGTGCTGGCGGAAATCCTCATCTACATCATAGCTCTCGTCCTCCGGGCTGATATCCGCGTTCCGGGTGACGGCCACCACGGCCTTTTCCGTGACTGTGAACTGGTCGAAGATCTGGTCAGCGTAGGAGAGAAGAAGATCCTCCAGAAGAATGTAGTGCAAGCCCCGCTCCTCCAACCGCAGAAAGGGGGGCAGGCTGGTGGGGACGGGGAGAAAGCCAAAGGAGTCCCGGCCATCCCGCTTTAGGCATAGGGCCACCGCCAGCCCCTTGTTGGGCAGGTGGGGGAAGGGGTGGTGCAGGTCTACCGCCAGTGGGGAGAGGATGGGGCGCACCTGGCTTTGAAACCAACTGTCCGCCTGCTTCCTGGCCTTGCTGTCCAGCTGTTCCATAGACAGCCGGCAGATGTTACAGGAGCGCAGCCGCAGGTCTAACTGGTCAAAGACCTTGTCCCGCTGCTTGTACAGGGGAGGGACCGCCTTGAAGATGGCCTCCAACTGCTGCTGGGGGGTGCGGCCGCTCTTATTGTCTATGTGCTCCTCTTTCACCAGGGCCATATCAGTAATAGAACCCACCCGAACCATGAAGAACTCGTCCAGGTTGCTGGTAAAAATGGCGGCGAATTTCAGCCGCTCCATCAGGGGAACGGACTCGTCCCTGGCCTCAGCCAGTACACGCTCATTAAATTTCAGCCAGGACAGCTCACGGTCCTGGGTATACCGGTAGTCCGTTGGAAGGCTCATCCCGCTTCCCCCTTTAGTACCCTGTGGTGGAGGTAGCCCTCCCGGACGCCACAGGAACTGACCAAAATCTCTTGAAGCTGGTAGGCCTGTGCCACTGTGTCCAGCACTAGAAGGCCGGGGATCAGCGTGTGGATGCGGTCAGGGGCGGCCTTGAGCAGCAGATGCAGGTGGTCGTGGTCCGGCTTTTTCAGAGTTTTCAGCAGGCGGCGAAGCTCCTGGGCGGACAGGGTATGGCAGTTCTGAGGGCGGCCAAACAGGCGGTTTGCCACCTTACAGGCCGCACGGGCCGTACCGCCCACCCCGCAGGCCTGGGGGATAGAAGGGGGAGCGGGGACAAAGTGGTCCAGCTGCTCCCTGATATGGGCCCGGATGGCCTTCCGCTCCTTCCCTGTGGGATGTAGGTGAGCGACATACTGGCTAAACAGGGATAGGGAACCCAGAGGGAGGGAGCAGGAGGACAAGATCTGTCCCTCCCGATAGTGGACTAGCTCGGTGGAGCCGCCGCCCAGGTCGATGAGCAGGCCGCTGTTAGGCCCAGTGGGGCTGACAGCCCCCAGGTAGGAGAGACGGGCCTCCTCCGCTCCAGACAACACATCCACGGACAGGCCGGTGTCCCGCTGGAGCTGGGCCACAGCGTCCTCGGTATTGGAGATGTTGCGCAGGGAGGCGGTGGCAAAGACATGAGGCTGGTCAAAGCCCAGGTTTTTCATCAGATCCTGATATTCCATCAGGATTTGGCTGGCAGTCTGAATGCCCTGGGGCGTCATGGTGCCCCCCTCTACATAGTCGGCCAGACCGGCGGTCACCTTGCGGTTCATCAGCAGCCTGGCGCTGCCCTCCTCGCACTGATAGATGGACAGTCGAACCGTATTGGAGCCAAGGTCTACTACGCCGTGTATCATGGCAGATACCCCTTTCCCATATGAAAGATCGATGGGTACAGTGTTCCCAGATCTGACAAAAATAAAGCGATCCTCTCTGCCAAACCGGGGCAGGCGGATAAATTTTATTATAGCATATCATGGTGGGGTTTTCTTTGATGAAATGGTAAAATGGAGGTTAAATTTGCGTGCCGCAGCTCTGTCCACTGCCGCAGGGTGGAGAGAGCCTCAGGGGCCAGCATAAGGAGGGCGGCCAGATTAGGAAGGGCCATCAGGGCGTTGGACAGGTCCACCAGCAGCCAGATAGCGCCCGGCTCCCACAGAGCGCCGGCCAGAGTACAGGCCAGAAAAACCGTCCGATAGGCCGGGAGTAAACGATCACCTCCTGAGAGATAGCGCAGGCACTGCTGTCCGTAGTAGCTCCAGCCCAGGATAGAGGAGAAGGCAAAGAGGAGGAGGGACAGGGCTACCACCCCCTCCCCGGCCCGGCCTAGTACGGAGCCGAAGGCGGCGGCGGTAAGCGGGGCACCCGTCAGCATGGATGGATTCGCCGGTTCCCACGCGCCGCTGACCAGGATGGTAAGAGCGGTGACGGTACATACCACCAGCGTAGATAGAAATACCTCAAAGACACCCCACATTCCTTGTCGGGCAGGGTGGTCCACCTGGGCGGCCCCGTGGGCCATGGCAGAGGTGCCCAGCCCCGCCTCGTTGGTAAACACTCCGCGTGCCACCCCGTACCGCAGGGCGGAGGCCACCGTCCAGCCGGCTCCGCCGCCCAGAGCGGCGGAGGGGGACAGGGCGCAGGTAAAGATGAGCTCCACAGCTTCAGGGATAGCCCGCCAGTTGCCGGCCAGTACAAGAGAGCCGCTGCCCAGGTAGAGCAGAGCCATGGCTGGGACCAGAGCGGAGGATACCTTGGCGATGCGGCCGATGCCGCCCACCATCACCAGTCCTGCCAGCAGGGTGGTGACCACGCCTGCCCAGACCCGCTCCAGGCCGAAGGCGGCCTCCAGGGAGAGGGCGATGGAGGAGGACTGGACTAAGTTGCCCCCGGCCAGGGTAGCGGGCAAACAGGCCAGAGCAAACCAACCTGCCAGCAGAGGAGAGCCCACGCCGTCCCGCAGGTAAAACATGGGCCCGCCCTGGAGTCCCCCGCCGGGAGCCGGCCGCTGATATTTTACGGCCAGCAGCTTCTCACCACAGCCTGTCATCATAGCCAGCAGGGCTGAGATCCACATCCAGAAAACGGCCCCAGGCCCGCCCAGAGTCAGGGCGGTGGCCACCCCGGCGATGGAGCCCGTTCCCATGGTGGAGGCCAAGGCGGTGGCCAGAGCTTGGAGGGAGGACAGGCCGCCCCCCGCTTTTTTCCTACCATGGAACAGGGAACCGAGCGTGGAGCGCAGCCACAGGCGGAAACCGAAGATTTGAAAGAAACCGGAACCCAGAGAGTAGACCAGGCCGGTAAGAAGAAACAGCCCCAACAGCCAGGGCGACCAGATGAAGTCTGTCAGACGGGCTAGAAATTCCATATCGTATCACCTCGCTCTACCACAGATATGCCGGAAAAGAGGGGGACAGTCCTGTTTTTTACCCTTGTCTAGTTCTGGCCTGCTGTGTTATAATAACCATATAATGGTTATAAAAACTTGATTTTGCCCTGCTCCTTCGTCGGGACCGCGAGAGATGGCGGAGAGAAAGACAATACCTGGGAGGTATGTGGTATGAAGTGTCCCTACTGTGCCTATTTGGAGAGCAAGGTCGTGGATTCCCGCCCCGCGGACGAGGGGGCCAGCATCCGCCGCCGCCGGGAGTGTCTATCTTGCCACAAGCGGTTCACCACCTATGAGACTATGGAGAGCCTTCCCCTGATGGTGGTGAAAAAGGACGGCAGCCGCCAGAGCTTTGACCGGAACAAGGTACTCAGCGGCCTGATCCGGGCCTGTGAGAAGCGCCCAGTGCCCTACCATATGCTGGAGGAGATGGTCAATGAGATCGAGCAGGTCCTCCAGAACAAGATGGAGCGGGAGATCAGCTCCTCCGAAGTGGGCGAGCTGGTCATGGAGCGGCTGAAGAAAATCGACGAGGTGGCCTATGTCCGCTTCGCCTCGGTATACCGTCAATTCAAGGACATCAACACCTTCATGCATGAGCTGAACAAGCTGCTGGAGGACAAATAGGGATGTCCGCTACCCAGAAAAAAACGACAAGATGACCCATAAAAACCGGATAGCCGCAGGAAGGCGGAGCCCGGGGCGCAGAAGATGAGCGCCCCGGGCTTTTTTGTCGGAATGTGTCATGAATAGGAAGGATACAACAACGATATCCGCCCCCTCCGCACCTTTATCCGCCCCATTCATTACTACACTTTTCGTGGCTCATTATGACGGTTTTTGTTGGGACGAGAACAAGGGAAATAAGAGACCTCCCCGCCGGCGGCGAGGAGGTCTCTTCATGTTGCGGACAAGATCATACTTCGAAAAGGAGGTCACCGTAGGTGGGGACAGGCCACAGGTCCTTATCCACCAGAAGCTCCAGCTCATCCACCGGGTGGCGGAGGGCGGCCATAGCGGGCACAACAGCGTCGTGATAGGCGTGGGCCATCTCCTTGATGTCCTGGATGGTGTCCACACGGTCCATCAGAGGTTTGAGCTGGTCCAGGGCGGCGGAGGCGTCGGCCAGATAGGAGCTGACTTGGATGAGCAGCTTGCGTTGGACGGTGAGGTCGGCCTGGGGACAGCCGGAGGCCACAGCGGCTATGGACTGGCCCAGCCGGGTGGTATAGGCGATAGCGGTGGGGATGTAGTGCTTGGAGGCCATATGGATCATGGTGTTGGCTTCGATCTTGATCATCTTCACATAGGTTTCGTACATGATCTCCGCCCGGGCCTCCAGCTCGGTCTTGGTGTAGATGCCGAACTTGGAGTACAGCTCCTCGGCCTTGGGGGTGGTGAGGGCGGGGATGGCATCCACCATAGAGGGGAGGTTGGGCAGGCCCCGGCGGACAGCCTCGGCCACCCACTCATCAGAATAGCCGTCGTCGTTGAAGATGATGCGCTGATGCTGGCTCATCCAGTCGTGGATCAGCCTGGAGCATGCCCCGTGAAAGTCCTCGGCCCCCTCCAGGATATCGGCAGCCTGGCAGAAAGCCTCGGCCACGATGGCGTTCAGGGCCACATTGGCCTCAGCGATGGAGTCGGAGGAGCCCACCATGCGGAACTCAAACTTGTTGCCAGTGAAGGCGAAGGGGGAGGTGCGGTTCCGGTCGGTGCCGTCCTTGTCCAGGACAGGGATAGTGGATACGCCGGAGTCCAGCTTGCCGCTGGCCAGCAGCTTGATGGATTCAGAGTTGGACACGATCTGTGCCACCACGTCGTCCAACTGGTCCCCCAGGAAGATAGAGATGATGGCGGGCGGGGCTTCCTGAGCGCCCAGACGGCTCTCGTTACCCACGCAGGAGGCGGAGCAGCGCAGCAGGTCGGCGTGGTCGTCCACCGCCTTCATGATACAGGCCAGCACCAGCAGGAACTGGAGGTTTTCGTTGGGCGTGTCGCCTGGAGCCAGCAGGTTCTCCCCCTGATCGGTGGAGATGGACCAGTTGTTGTGCTTGCCAGAGCCGTTGACCCCCACGAAGGGCTTTTCGTGGAGCAGGCAGACCAGGCCGTGGCGGGTGGCCACCCGCTTCATGGTCTCCATGGTCAGTTGGTTCTGATCAACGGCCAGGTTACAGGTGGTATAGATGGGGGCCAGTTCATGCTGGGCGGGGGCAGCCTCGTTGTGCTGGGTGGTGGCGGGAATCCCCAATTTCCACAGCTCCCGGTTCAGGTCAGCCATAAATTCGCCCACCCGTGGGCGGATCACGCCGAAATACTGGTCGTCCATCTCCTGCCCCTTGGGGGCCGGAGCCCCGAAGAGCGTTCTGCCGGTATAGATCAAGTCACGGCGCTTGAGGTACTTGTCCCGGTCTACCAAGAAATACTCCTGCTCGGCCCCTACGGAGGGGGTAACTTTTTTTGCCTGGGTGTTGCCGAACAGCCGCAGGATGCGCAGAGCCTGGGTGTTGATGGCCTCCATGGACCGGAGGAGGGGGGTCTTCTTATCCAAGGCATCGCCGGTGTAGGACACGAAGATGGTGGGGATGCACAGGACGGTGCCGCAGGACATCTCCTTGACAAAGGCGGGGGAGGTCATGTCCCAGGCCGTGTAGCCCCGGGCGTAGTGGGTGGCCCGGAGGCCGCCGGAGGGGAAGGAGGAGGCGTCTGGCTCTCCCATGATCAGCTGCTTGCCGGTGAACTGAAGCAGGGTTCTGCTGTCCTGCGGCGGCGTGAGGAAGGAGTCGTGCTTCTCGGCGGTGATGCCGGTAAGGGGCTGGAACCAGTGGGCGTAGTGGGTAGCGCCCTTTTCCACGGCCCAGTCCTTCATGGCAGTGGCCACGATGTCAGCGGTGGCCATGGAGATGTTGCCGCCGTTATCCATCACATCTACCAATTCGGCGTATACCTTTTTGGGCAGGCGTTCCTGCATGACGGTTCTGCTGAATACGTTGGAAGCAAAAATTTCAGTGATACAGTCGCTCAAGCTGATCAGCCCCTTTCAAATTACTACCATAATAGCCTATCTCTCCCCCCTATGGCAAGAAAAAATCTTGCAAATATCCCGTCGGAGCCAAAAGAAGTTGTAGAGAAAATCCACAAAGGGGCCACCCGGAGGGCGGCATGAGAGGAGAGGGGGACGCATAGGCTGGACCGGGGTGGCGGCGCTTGCGCACCTTCACCCCAGAAAGGGGCGAGAATATGCGTTTTACAAAGATGGAGGGGCTGGGCAACGACTATATTTATGTAAACTGCATGGAAGGGGAGCCGGAGGATTTACCGACTCTGGCAGTCCGGTTGTCTGACCGGCACTTCGGAGTGGGCGCGGACGGACTGATCTGTATCAAACCAGGGCGGACCGGAGATTTTACCATGGAGATGTACAATGCCGACGGTTCTCGGGGGGCCATGTGTGGGAACGGCATCCGCTGTGTGGGCAAGTACGTCTATGACAGGAAGCTGACCCGGAAGACCTGCCTGACTATTGACACCGATGCCGGCCCCCGTGGGTTAGAGCTGGCGGTGCGGGGAGGGAAGGCGGAACAGGTCACCGTAGACATGGGGCAGGCGATTCTCTATCCAGAGGTGGAGCTGGAGGCGATGGGGGAGCAGTACACGGTCCACCAGGTTGGAGTGGGGAACCCTCACGCCGTCATTTTCTGCCCAGACCCAGAGAGGGTCAGGCTGGAAGAACTGGGCCCGGTGCTGGAATGTCATCCCAATCTGCGGGAGCGGTCCAATGTGGAATTTGTGTCCTGTCAGGATGGGCATGATCTCCGCGTCCGGGTGTGGGAACGAGGGAGCGGGATCACCCTAGCCTGCGGCACCGGGGCCTGCGCTGCTTTTGAGGCGGCCAGACAGCAGGGATTGTGCGGAAGTCGGGCGGAGGCTCGTCTGCCCGGAGGGACGCTGGGATTGGAGTGGAGGGAGGGACGGATCTTTATGACCGGCCCAGCCCGGACGGTGTTCGAGGGAGAGATAGAGATGGGATGAAAATTTCAGTTTTCCATTGACAACCCCCTGTACATCAGGGATAATATCAACCATTAAGACCTTAGAAACTGCCATACGAAGGAGTTGGTACCATGGTAAAGATCAATGAGAACTATCAGAAGCTGCCCGGCAGCTACCTGTTTTCTGAGGTAGCCCGGCGCATCTCTGTCTATTCCGCCGCCCACCCGGAGGCCAGGATCATCAAGCTGTCTATCGGGGATGTGACCCGGCCGCTGGCCCCAGCGGTCATCCAGGCCATGCAGAAGGCCGTGGAGGAGATGGGGACTTTTGCGGGGTTCCACGGCTATGGTCCGGAGCAGGGCTATGACTTCCTGCGGCAGGCCATCGCCCAGCATGATTATGCCGCCCGCGGGGTGGATATCAAGCCGGAGGAGATCTTTGTGTCCGACGGTGCCAAGAGTGACTGCGGCAACATCGGGGACATCTTTGGAGTAGACAACATTGTGGCCGTCTGTGACCCGGTCTACCCCGTCTATGTGGACACCAATGCCATGGCTGGCCGGGCCGGCAGCTATCAGGAGGAGTTAGGCAAGTGGGATCGGCTGGTCTACATGCCCTGTGTGGAGTCCAACGGTTTTTCCCCGGAGCCCCCCAAGGAGAAAGCGGATATCATTTATCTCTGCTTCCCCAATAATCCCACTGGCGCTGTGGCCAGCCGGGAGCAGTTGAAGGCCTGGGTGGACTACGCCAACAAAAACGGATCTGTCATCCTCTATGACTCGGCTTACGAGGCATTTATCACCGAGGAGGAGATTCCCCACACCATCTTTGAGATCGAAGGCGCCCGGACCTGTGCCATTGAGTTCAGGTCCTACTCCAAGACTGCCGGCTTTACCGGCAACCGCTGCGCCTACACCGTGGTGCCCATGGAACTAGAGCGCCAGGGCGTCAAGCTGAACAGCCTGTGGAACCGCCGTCAGTGCACCAAGTTCAACGGTGTCCCCTATGTGATCCAGCGGGGAGCCGCGGCCATCTATACCCCAGAGGGCAGAGAGCAGACCCGCGCCGCCATCGCCTATTACCAGAACAACGCCAAGGTCATCCGGGAGGGGCTGTCCGCCGCCGGGCTGGAGTGCTTTGGCGGAGTCAACGCCCCCTATATCTGGCTCAAGACGCCGGATGGCATGGGCTCCTGGGACTTCTTTGACCTGGTGTTAGACCGGGCCAATGTGGCCACTACCCCAGGCGCCGGGTTTGGTCCCAGCGGCGAGGGCTATATCCGTTTGACCGCCTTCGGAGACGCGGACGCCACCCAGGAAGCGGTGGACCGCATCCGAGCCATGCTGGACAAGTAAACGCACAGAGGGAGAACGCACGCGGGGGAGTCATCTTCCGCGCGCGTTTTCCTGTCCACGGCAATTTTTTCTTTACGGGACAGGTGACCGCGTACTATAATGCAGAGGACGGCTTGGAAAGGAGGGTGAACCATGACGGAAAAGGAGAAGATGCTCTCTGGCGCCCTGTATAACGCCGGAGACCTGGAGCTGGTCTGGGAAAGGGACAGGGCCAAGGCTTTGTGTGAGAAGCTCAACGTCCTGCCCAGCGGGGACGGTCCGGCCAGAGAGCGGGTACTTTCCCAACTCTTTGGACACACCGGAGGAAATATTGTGGTAAATTCGGTCTTCTGGTGCGACTACGGGTATAACATCCGAGTGGGAGATAATTTTTATGTCAATCATAATTGCGTCATTTTGGACTGTATGCCTGTCACCTTTGGGGACAACGTGATGATCGGCCCCAACTGCGGCTTTTACACGGCCAGCCACCCGATGGACGCGGAGCGGCGCCGGGCCGGCTGGGAGTATGCCGCCCCCATCACTGTGGGCAGCGATGTATGGTTCGGCGGCGGAGTGACGGTGCTGCCTGGAGTGACCATCGGGGACGGGGCGGTCATCGGCGCGGGAAGCGTGGTCACCCGGAACATCCCGCCCCATGTGCTGGCGGCAGGCAATCCCTGCCGTCCGGTTCGGCCTATCACCCAGGAGGACGGGACGATTCAATTTCCAAGGGAATCAAAGACTTGATATGAGAGCTGAATAGGCTTTTATATACCAAATGTCGCAGAAAGAAAGGAGGACTATGGGCTTGGGCCCATCAGAAGCGCCAGTGCCCCCGGCTGAACTGGGGGACGACGAGGAGAGGGGAAAATGGCTGGGAAGGACTGTTTCCTTCAATATCCGGCCATGATCGAAAGATTCGGCGGATGCCCCTCCGTGCGGGCTCCGGGTGCGTGACACAGTCAGAAATATGCGGGCGACCGCAAAACAGAGGGGCTGTGACCGGGGGACGAGGCAAATGGCTGCGAGTTTGTCCTCTTGAAGAAATCAAACGTGTGAAATCAGGAGGAAAACAGAATATGTGCGGAATTGTAGGCTATATTGGCAAGGAGCAAGCAGCTCCCATTCTTCTGGAAGGACTGTCCCGACTGGAGTACCGGGGCTATGACTCGGCAGGGATGGCGGTCTATGACCAGGATCGAGGCACCCTTTCTGTCCACAAGGCTAAGGGCCGGCTGAAGGTGCTGGCCGACCAGCTCCAGAACGGGGCGGCGGTCAAGGGCACCGTGGGCATCGGTCACACCCGCTGGGCCACCCACGGGGCGCCCAGCGATGTCAATTCCCATCCCCAGGTGAGCCAAAGCGGCAAGATCGCCGTGGTCCACAACGGGATCATTGAAAACTATGGGGAATTGAAGTCCTTTTTGATGGGTAAGGGCGTTTCCTTCCTGTCCGATACGGATACGGAGGTGGTGGCCCAGCTCATTGAGTATTTCTATCAGGGGGATCTGCTGAAGGCGGTGGGGCAGGTGCTTCACCGGATCCAAGGGGCCTATGCCCTTGGCATCCTGTGTGCCGACTATCCGGACCAGATCATTGCTGTCCGAAAAGATAGCCCGCTGATCTTGGGGTATGGAGACGGATGCAATTTTCTGGCCAGCGACGTCACGGCCATCATCAAGCATACCCGGCGGGTGGGCTATATGGAGGATGGAGAGCTGGCCGTCCTGACCCGGGAGGGCATCCAGTGCTATGACCGGCTGTTGGAGCCTGTGGACAAAGAGATATCCTATGTGGACTGGGAGATCGACGCGGCGGAGAAGGGCGGTTATGAGCACTTCATGTTCAAGGAGATCATGGAGCAGCCTCAGGCTCTGCGCCGGGCTATCCTGCCCCGTATCCGGGAGGGAGAGGTCTGCTTTGAGGACTTTGGACTCAGTCAGGACTATGTCCGGGCGATGAGCAAGGTGTACATTGTGGCCTGTGGCTCCAGCTACCATGTGGGTATGGTGGGCAAATATGTACTGGAGCGGCTGACCCGCAGGCCGGTGGAGGTGGCGCTGGCCTCTGAATTCCGGTATATGGATCCCATCGTAGACGGGAGTACGCTGGTGGTAGTCATCAGCCAGTCGGGAGAGACTCTGGACACTATGGCCGCCCTGCGGGAGGCCAAACGGCTTGGGGCCAAGGTTCTGTCCATCGTCAATGTGGTGGGCAGCTCCATCGCCCGAGAGTCTGACGAGGTGCTGTACACCTGGGCGGGTCCGGAGATTGCCGTGGCCACCACCAAGGGTTACTCCACCCAACTGGCGGTGCTGGACCTGCTGGCCCTGTGGTTTGCCAGAGTGCTGGGCACTGTCGCCCCAGAGGAGTACCACACGATCTTGGATGAGATGACTCACCTGCCAGACAAGATGGAGCGGGTACTGGCTGAACGGGACAGCATCCAGTACTTTGCCTCCCACTGGTTTAACCACAACTCCATTTTCTTCATGGGCCGCAACCTGGACTATGCTCTAGGGCTGGAGGGGTCGCTGAAGCTGAAGGAGATTTCCTACATCCACTCGGAGGCCTACGCCTCCGGTGAGCTGAAACACGGTACCATCAGCCTGGTGGAGGAGGGGACCCTGGTGGTGGCACTGGGGACATACAACAGGCTTTTTGAAAAGGCTATGAGCAACGTGGTGGAGGTAAAGGCCCGTGGGGCCGACGTGTTGGCCCTCACCACCGAGAGCCACAGCGGGGAGATGGCAAAGACCGCCGACGGCGTCATGACCATCCCGGATACCCATGAGCTGCTCCTGCCCTCTCTGGGCGTGGTGCCCCTCCAGCTTTTCGCGTACTATGTGGCATTGATGAGGGGCTGTGACATCGATAAGCCCCGGAATTTAGCTAAGAGCGTTACAGTGGAATAGGCTGCTGTTTGGACAACAGCGGGCTGATATTAGGTTAAAAGAGCTCCCCTGTGTTTTTACACAGGGGAGCTCTTTTGAATGTAAAAAGGAAAAAATGAAAATTTTGGGACATAAAAAATGAAGGGATTCTGTTAAAAAGGAACCATCTTGCAGGATAATTTTCAAGTTAGTTAAAAAATAAACGAAAAATATTGAGAGATGCATATGAAATGTGAATAATCCTACAAAGATTAAAAATGCAAGAAAACAATCATTGACTTGCAAAACAGAGAAGTGCTATAACGGTATCACACTAAAGCGCCAAAGAGCAGAGAAGGGGGACATGAGGAGCGGAGCTCTGCAAAAAATTTTTAGGAGGTAACGATATGGGCATCCGAAATGAGTATTTGAATGGTCTGATGGAGCGGGTGGTAAGCAATAACCCGGCCCAGCCAGAGTTTCACCAGGCGGTGCGGGAGGTGCTCTCCTCTCTGGCACCTGTGGTAAACGCCCGGCCGGAGCTGATTTCCCAGGGTGTGATGGACTGCCTGGTGGAGCCGGAGCGTACCATCTCCTTCCGGGTGCCCTGGGAGGATGAACAGGGGAAAATCCATGTAAACCGGGGTTACCGCATCCAGTTCAACAGTGCCATCGGCCCCTATAAGGGCGGGCTGCGGTTCCACCCCTCAGTCAATGAGAGCATCATCAAGTTCCTGGGCTTTGAACAGACCTTCAAAAACAGTCTGACCGGACTGCCCATCGGTGGCGGCAAGGGCGGCGCCAACTTTGACCCAAAAGGCAAGTCGGACCTGGAGATCATGCGGTTTTGCCAGTCCTTCATGAATGAGCTGTTCAAATACATCGGGCCGGACACCGATGTTCCGGCTGGAGATATCGGTGTAGGGGCCAGGGAGATCGGCTATCTCTTCGGACAGTATAAGAAGCTGCGCAATGAGTTTACCGGAGTTCTTACTGGCAAGGGGTTGACCTATGGCGGCTCCTTGGCCCGCAAGGAGGCCACCGGCTATGGACTGTGCTATTTTGCCGACAATATGCTGCGGGAGGCGGGGCGGTCCTTTGACGGGTCCACCGTGGTCATCTCCGGTTCAGGCAACGTGGCTATCTACGCCTGCAAAAAGGCCCGCCAGATGGGAGCCAAGGTGGTGGCCATGTCCGATTCCAACGGCTATATTTATGATCCGGAGGGCATCGACCTGGACTTGGTCAAGCAGCTCAAGGAGGTGGAGCACGCCCGGATCCGAGAGTATGTTCAGCGCCGGCCTTCCGCGCGCTATCAGGAGGGCTGCTCCAACATTTGGCAGATCCCCTGTCACATTGCCCTGCCCTGCGCCACCCAAAATGAGCTCAACGGGGAGGCGGCCAAGGCACTGGTGGCCAACGGCTGCTTCGCCGTGGCAGAGGGGGCCAATATGCCCTGTACGCCTGAGGCGGTGGAAGTTATCCAGGGCTCCGGCCTGCTGTTCGCCCCCGCTAAGGCGGCCAACGCCGGCGGCGTGGCCGTGTCCGCCCTAGAGATGAGCCAAAATTCCATGCGTTTCTCTTGGACCTTTGAGGAGGTGGACCAGCGGCTCAAGACCATTATGGATGACCTGTACCGCAACGCCTCCAATGCCGCCGCCCAGTACGGCATGGCAGGCGACCTGGTGGCGGGGGCCAATATCGCGGGCTTCCTGAAGGTGGCCGACTCCATGCTGGCCTACGGCATCGTGTAAAGGAGGAATACGATGAATGAGTACGCTGTCCGGGTGGCCGCCCAGCTGCGGCGGCGCTACGCCCACGAGCCCGAGTACCTCCAGTGTGTTTTGACCTGGCTGGAGATGATCGATCCAGCCCTTGACGACCCTAGGTATGAGAAGCTGGACCTGCTCACCAGGATGGTGGAGCCGGAGCGGATGTTTACCTTTCTTGTCCCCTGGGTGGATGATATGGGTGTGGCCCACACCAGCCACGGCTACCGCGCCCAGTTCAGCAGCGCCATCGGTCCTTATAAGGGCGGGCTGCGCTTCCATCCGGGGGTGACCTCCTCGGTGGTGAAATTCCTGGGCTTTGAGCAGACCTATAAAAACGCCCTTACTGGATTGCCCATTGGCGGCGCCGCGGGTGGCGCTGACTTTGACCCAAGGGGAAAGAGCGACCGAGAGATCATGCGTTTCTGCCAGTCCTTCATGAATGCGCTGTACCGCTATATCGGCGCGGACACCGACGTGCCCGCCGGGGATATTGGAGTGGGCAGCCGGGAGATCGGCTACCTCTATGGCCAGTATAAGCGCCTGATGGGAAAAGCGGAGAGCAGCGCCCTGACCGGCAAGGGACTGACTTACGGGGGCAGTAAGGTCCGCCAAGAGGCCGCCGGTTCCGGCACTATCTATTTTCTGGCCAGAATGCTGGAGCATCAGCGGGATACCCTGGAGGGCAAGACCATTGCGGCCTCCGGCTTTGGCAACATGACCTGGGGTGTCTGCCGTAAGGCGGCCCAACTGGGTGCTAAGGTGGTTACCCTGTCCGGACCGGACGGCTATATCTACGACCCGGAGGGTGTGTGTACCCAGGAGAAGCTGGATTTCCTGCTGGAGCTCCGGGCCAGCGGCCGGGACAAAGTGGCGCCCTATGCCCAGCGGTTCGGAGTAGAGTTTTTCCCAGGCAGAAAGCCCTGGGAGATAAAGACAGACATAGTCATCCCCTGCGCGACTCAGAACGAGCTGGATGTGGAGGATGCGGTACGCATCCTGGCCAACGACGTGGGCTTTTATGTAGAGGGGGCCAATATGCCCGCCACCGCCGAGGCGCTGAAGCTCCTCCGGCTCAGTCCCAAGATTTTGACAGCCGGGGCCAAGGCCTCGGGCTCTGGGGGCGTGGCCGTGTCCGCCCTGGAGATGGCCCAAAACTCCATACGGT
>NZ_JAOQKF010000001.1:80687-242257 GCF_025567565.1 Muriventricola aceti
CCCTCGTTTTTATGCGTGCTCCGAAAGCCGCTGGTAGGCGAGATAGAGAAAGACAAGGATCAAAGCCGACAGAATAAGAGCCGGAGGAAAGCGGCCGAAGAAGGTCATCCACAGCCCATACCAGAGGCTGTACAGGACATGGGGCGTGAACAGCAGGAAAAACCAACGCCTCCAGTTTCTCCGCCAGGGGGGAGAAACGGTGATCAGATGCTCCCGCCGGACAAAAATGGTGGAGTAACTCAGGATTTCACACAGGATGCTGTACGAAATGAAGATGACAACAGCGGCTCCCTCCCAGCCGGGCTTAAACAGCCGGAGCCGGACGCCGCACAGCCAATAGAAGAGCTGCGATGCCAGGACGAGGAGCTGGACGAGCATAAGAAAATACTCCGGGCGAAGAAGTTTTCTCCCAGCTTTGTGGGTTTCCATACAGCACTGCCCCTTTTCTTCTATAATAGGGCTGATAACTATTTTTAGTAATTTAATTTTACCATATTAACATAAAATTGTAAATATCGAACATAAAATCATTGATATAAAAGTGGATTTTATATATATTTGTGAATTTTTGAAAGCAAATCACAGCACATTGACCAGGCTGGCCTGCTCCATCTCGGCCAACAGCTGGATCTGTGCCGCCAGGTCGGCGTTGGCCGCGGCATACTGGTCCAGCTCCTGGAGCTCCAGATATTGGAGGACAGATTGAAAGGTCCGTAAAATCTGATCGGTGTCCGAGTGGCGCATGACCACATGGAGATAAAAGTGGCTGTCCTGCCAGTCCTGGTAGACCTGCCGGGTCAGCTCCTCCGCCTGGTCCCACTGCTCCCGCTCCACCAAAGTCTGGGCCTGGGTCAGCCGGCCGGACAGGCTGTCTGCCAGCTGTTGGCAGTAGTAGGCGTTGACCAGGGTTGCCCCGCACATGGCCGCCAGCAGGGCGACGGCTATCCAGAGCCGCTTCATGGCGATTCCTCCTTATACGCTCATATCCTTCCGGGCCAGGTAGATGCTGCCCGTTTGATCCACCAGCAGCAGAAAGACGGCCTCAAGGCCGGAGCAGCCCCGCTCCTCCAGCCGCTGGTCCAGCCACTTCCGGTCCCGGCCCAGAGCCCGCAGGTTATGCTCCAGCAGTCGGCCGTCGCTGATTACCACCAGGGGCAGGCCCGATTCCTCCGCCGACACCTGCAGCTGCTGGGCGGTGGGGGGCTTCTGGTTGGCATAGGGCAGGACGGACAACTGTCCATTGGTTTCCAGGATTGCGTATTTCACTGTGGCCGGATCGGTGTAACCCTTGGCCCGCAGCTCTTCCAAAAGCTCATCTATGGTCAGCCGGTTTCGGGCCATCTCCCGCTGGTCTACCAGCCCATCCCGGATGACGATGCTGGGTCGGCCGCACATGAGGGCCCGGAACCGGACGCTTTTCATAGTGAGGACGGACAGGATCATGGTCATGGCCAATAGGGCCAAAATGGGGAGGATGCCGGTGAGCAGAGGGATGCCGTAATCCTGCATAGGGACGGAAGCCAGGTCGGCGATGATGAGGGACAAGACCAGCTCGGAGGGCTCCAGCTCCCCAACCTGGCGCTTGCCCATCAGGCGGATTCCTATAATAATGAAGATGTATAGGATGATAGTGCGGATCAGTCCTGTGAACAAAAGATCACCTCGCGGTATCGATGTCCGCGCCCTTTGGGGAGGGCCGCGGGATATGGACGGCTCTTTCTTTCAGTCTTTCCCCGCCGGATGGAAAATATCCTGCAAATTGCCCAAAAGCTCCCCCGAAAATTCTGCTGAAAAAAGGAAAGATACATCTTGCCAACCAGACGATTTTTCGATAAAATAACTTGATTTAACCAAACAATAGAACTGGAACGGAAGGCGTGTGAGAATTCAATGAAAGCGACTTTGATCCTGGCCAACGGAAGCGTATTTTCCGGTGCCAGCATCGGCAGCACCTCCGACCGGATCTGTGAGATGGTGTTTAACACCTCCATGGCCGGGTACCAGGAGATCCTGACCGACCCATCCTACGCGGGGCAGGGCGTGGTCATGTCCTATCCCCTCATTGGCAACTATGGTGTCAACAGCGAGGACAACGAGTCCAGCCGCCCCTGGGTGGAGGCTCTGGTGGTCCGGCATCTGTCCCCCCGCGGGAGCAACTTCCGCTGTGAGGACACCTTGGATGATTTTTTGAAGCAGCATAATATTTCCGGCATCCAGGGTGTGGACACTCGGGCGCTGACAAAGATACTCCGCAACCAGGGGAGCATGAATGGTATGCTCACCTGTGCGGAGCATTTTAATGTCGCTGAGGCCCTGGAAAAGCTGAAAGCCTATAAAGTGGAACATGCCGTGTCCAAAGTCACCCGGACTCAGCCACAGGTGTTCCCCGCCCAGGGAGAGGAGAAATGCCGCCTGGCGGTGATGGACTACGGCGTCACTCAGGGCGTGGTGGACAGCCTGACCCGCCGGGGCTGCGCGGTGACCGCTCTGCCCGCCTCCACCCCGGCCGAGGAGGTGCTGGCCGGCGGGTATGACGGAGTGCTGCTGTCCAACGGTCCGGGCGACCCGGCCGAAAACACCGCCCTCATCGCCCAGGTGAAGAAGCTGTATGACAGTTCCCTGCCCCTCTTTGGGCTGGGGCTGGGCCACCAGCTGCTGGCCCTGGCCACCGGGGCCAGGACCGAGAAGCTGCCCTACGGACACCGGGGAGGCAACGTGCCTGTCCGGGATCTGGAGCTGGGAAGGGTATTCATCACCAGCCAGAACCACGGCTATGCCGTGGTCCGGGACTCTGTGGACCCGGCGGTGGCCCAGGTGTCCCTGGAGAATGTGAACGACGGAAGCTGCGAGGGATTGAGATATGCCCGCCCCAACTGCTTCTCCACCCAGTTCCACCCCGAGGGCAATACCGGCCCCAAGGCTGTGGAGTATCTGTTTGACCGCTTTGTTGGATCCATGGGAGGTGCCAAGTAATGCCGAAATATACGGACATAAAGAAGGTACTGGTGCTGGGCTCCGGCCCCATCGTCATCGGTCAGGCCGCCGAGTTCGACTACGCCGGGACCCAGGCCTGCCGGGCCCTGAAGGAAGAGGGGCTGGAGGTGGTGCTGGTCAACTCTAACCCCGCCACCATCATGACGGACAAGGATATCGCCGACCATGTGTATATCGAGCCAATGAATATCCCCTCTATCACCCAGGTCATCGAGAAGGAGCGCCCTGATGCCCTGCTGCCTAACATGGGCGGCCAGACCGGCCTGAATATGGCTATGGCTCTCCATGAGAACGGGACTCTGGCGAAATATGGGGTGCGCCTGCTGGGCACCAGCCCTGCCTCTATCCACAAGGCGGAGGACCGCCAGGGTTTTAAGGACTGCATGGAGTCCATCGGGCAGCCCTGCGTGGTGTCCAAAGTGGTCAACACCGTTCAGGACGCGGTGGACTTCACCAATGAGATCGGCTATCCAGTCATCGTCCGTCCCGCCTATACCCTGGGCGGAACCGGCGGCGGCATCGCCTATGACGAGGCATCCCTGCGGGAGATCTCTGAGCGCGGCATCGCCCTGTCCCGGGTGAACGAGGTGCTCATCGAGCGGTGCATCTCCGGCTGGAAGGAAATCGAGTTCGAGGTCATGCGGGACTCCGCCGGCAACGTCATCACCATCTGCTCCATGGAGAACATCGACCCCGTGGGAGTTCACACCGGCGACTCCATCGTGGTGGCCCCTACCCAGACCCTGGCCAACCGGGAGTTCCAAATGCTCCGCTCCGCCGCCTTGGACATCATCACCGCCCTGGAGATCGAGGGGGGATGTAATGTTCAGTTTGCCCTGAATCCGGACAGCTATGAGTACGCGGTCATCGAGGTCAACCCCCGTGTGTCCCGTTCCTCCGCCCTGGCCTCTAAGGCCACAGGCTACCCCATCGCCAAGGTGGCCGCCAAGGTGGCTCTGGGCTATACCCTGGATGAGATCCCCAACGCGGTGACCGGCACCACCATGGCCTGCTTTGAGCCCACCATTGACTACTGTGTGCTGAAGATTCCCCGCCTGCCCTTTGACAAGTTTACCACCGCCAGCCGCACTCTGGGTACCCAGATGAAGGCCACGGGCGAGGTCATGTCTATCGCCAACTCCTTCGAGGGCGCTCTGATGAAGGCCATCCGCTCCCTGGAGCTGAATGTTCGTGCCCTGAAGCTGGACAAGCTGGAAGGACTGTATACCGACGAGATCGAGGATATGCTGGTCCAGGTCACGGACGAACGCCTATTCGTGGTGGCCGAGGCCCTGCGCCGGGGCTTCTCTCCCCAGAAGATCAATCACATCACCAAGATGGATGTCTGGTTCCTGGACGGCTTCAAGCGCATCATCGACATGGAGGAGGAGCTGAAGGCCTGCAAGGGCGTTCCTGACGCCGACCTGCTGAAGCGGGCCAAGGAGATGTGCTTTGCCGACAGCTATATCGGCACCCTCTGCGGCATGAAGCAGGCGGAGGTCAAGGCCCTGCGGGAGAAGTACGGCATTATTCCGGCCTTTAAGAAGGTGGACACCTGCGCCGCCGAGTTCGACGCCGCCACCCCCTACTACTACTCCTCCTATGACGGGGAGAATGAGGCTGTGGACAACGGGGGGGACCGCAGGAAGGTGCTGGTGCTGGGCTCCGGCCCCATCCGCATCGGCCAGGGCATCGAGTTCGACTACTGCTCTGTCCACTCTGTTTGGGCCTTCAAGCGCCTGGGCTATGAAACCATCATTATCAACAACAACCCGGAGACCGTATCCACCGACTTCGACGTGGCGGACAAGCTCTACTTTGAGCCCCTGACCGCTGAGGACGTGCAGAACATTGTGGAGCAGGAGAAGCCCTGGGGAGCCGTGGTTCAGTTCGGCGGGCAGACCGCTATCAAGCTGGCTAAGGCCCTGACTGACATGGGAGTGCGCATCCTGGGCACCCCCGCCGACGGCGTGGACGCGGCCGAGGACCGGGAGCGGTTCGACGAGATCTTGCAGAAGTGCAACATTCCCAGAGCCAAGGGCCGCACCGTCTATACCACCGAGGAGGCTTTGGCCGCCGCCCATGAACTGGGCTATCCTGTCCTGGTCCGGCCCTCCTATGTGCTGGGTGGACAGGGGATGGAGATCGCCTACTCTGACCGCAACATCGAGGAATTCATGCGCATCATTAATATGACCGTCCAGGAGCACCCCATCCTCATCGACAAGTACCTGATGGGCCGGGAGCTGGAGGTGGACGGCGTATTCGACGGGGAGGATATCCTTATTCCCGGTATTATGGAACATGTGGAGCGGGCCGGCGTCCACTCGGGCGACTCCATCGCCGTGTATCCCCCCCTTCATCTGGAGCAGAAGCACCGGGATCTCATCCTCCAGCACACCCGGAACATGGCCCAGCACCTGGGTGTCATTGGCCTGATCAACGCCCAGTATATCCTCTATAACGACGACATCTACGTCATTGAGGTCAACCCCCGCTCCTCCCGCACCATCCCCTATATCTCTAAGGTCACCGGCGTGCCTATCATCGACCTGGCCACAAAGGTCATGCTGGGCCAGAAGCTGAAGGACCTGGGCTATGGCACGGGCGTCTATAAGGAGGCCAGCTACTTCGCCGTGAAGGCCCCCGTCTTTTCCTTTGAAAAGCTCACCGATGTGGACACCGGCCTTGGCCCTGAAATGAAGTCTACCGGTGAGGTGCTGGGACTGGCCGAGACCTTCCCCCAGGCGCTGCTCAAGGCGTTCAAGGGCTCCGGAATGCGGGCTCCCAAGAAGGGCGGCCGGGTCATCCTTACGGTCAAGGATGAGGACAAGAGCGAGGTGATCTCCATTGCCCGGGGCTTTGAGGACATGGGAGTGGAGCTCTATGCCACCTCTGGGACCTGTGACGCACTGAACGAGGCTGGTATTGAGTGCAAGCGGGTGAACCGGGTATCCCAGGCCCACCCCAATATCCTGGATATGATTGCCTCCGGGACTGTGGACCTTGTCATCAACACCCCGACGCGGGGCCGGAAGCACGACTCTGACGGATTCCGGATCCGCCGCTCCGCCGTGGAGCATGGGGTGGGCTGTGTTACCGCCATCGACACCGCCCGGGCCCTTCTCACCGTCCGGCAGCAGAGCCGCAGTGAGGACCTGACACCCATAGACATCACCAAGATCTAAGCTCCCCGCGGGGGAGGGAAATTCCCTCCCCCGCTCATCTTTTTCAAAATCTTTTTCATCTGTCCGCAACTCCGCCCTATGATTTCCGTCTTATACAATAGAAAGGATTTGGGAGGCGTAAAGGATGAAAAACGCGGTCAAAAAATGGGGATCCTTCTGTGGGGTGCTGGCTATCCTTCTGGGAGGGCTGGCGGCCTTTGCCTGGTTTACCTCCCGGCCCGTGTCCCTGCGGGCGGAGGAGCTGACCCCGGCAGAGACGATGGAAGCCTATTCTGGCGCGGAACTGACCCTGGAAACCACCGGGTATCAGCTGTATCTGACCTTTTCCAATTTCAGCGATGCGCGGCTGGAGTCGGGGGCCTCGGTGGACCGGGAGGGGAAGCTCTTGTTCGATGCCGGGCTGACTGCCCTGCTGGACGGACAGTGGTACTGGGTCCCCCATAAGGAATACGACACTGCCGGGGTGGGACTGGAAGCGGAGCCGGGGGATACTGTTCAGGGACAGGTATTTCTGTCGCCCTATGGAAAACTGCCCGACGGACAGTACCGGATCACCTTCGGCTATTGGCACAGGAGTTCCGACGGCCCCCTTCAAGAACAGGACTATTATGAGTCATATGCCCAGTTCCGCGTAGAGGGCGGGAGATACATCCCATAAAACAAAAAACCCACACCCTTCGGTGTGGCTTCTTGCACAGATCTGTTCGTGTTACCGCTCACTGGCGACGGTCTGCTGGTCCTCATAAATCAGATCCTCCAGATCAGAGCGGCTGTTCCAGTAAAAATCATTCATGGCATGACCTCCTTTCCTTGTGTTCTGCGTTTATCATAGCGCCGCTGGAGGTAAAAAGCAAGGCGGGGACGGTTAAATCTTTGTAAATTATTCCATTTTATGAAGCAAGGAAGGATGTTTCCATGTCCCATCAGACTGTCATCGTTCTGGACTTCGGCGGACAGTATAACCAACTCATCGCCCGCCGGGTCCGTGAATGCAATGTGTATTGCGAGGTAAAGCCGTACACGACCCCCTTGGCCGAGCTGAAGGCCATGGACCCCATCGGCATCATTTTCACCGGCGGTCCCAACTCTGTGTACCTGGATGATTCCCCCCATGTGGATCCGGACATTTTTACCTGGGGCGTGCCCATCCTGGGCATCTGCTATGGCTGTCAGCTGATGGCCCACGCTCTGGGTGGACAGGTCACCGAGGCCCAGGACGACTCCGCCCGGGAATACGGCAAGACCCAGACCTACTACGATACGGCCTGCAAGCTGTTCCACGGACTGTCGGCCCAGGGCATTTCCTGGATGAGCCATGGGGATTATATGGCCAAAGTGCCAGAGGGCTTCGCCTTGGTAGCCCACAGCGATGCCTGCCCCAACGTGGCTATCGCCGATGAAACGCGGGGATTCTACGGCGTTCAGTTCCATCCGGAGGTGAATCACAGCGAAAATGGTGTGGCGATGATCCGCAATTTCCTCTACGAGGTGTGCGGAGCCAAGGGCGACTGGACTATGGAGGATTATAAGAACACGGCTATCTCCGCCGTCCGGGAAAAGGTGGGGCAGGGAAAGGTTTTGCTGGCCCTGTCCGGAGGGGTAGACTCCTCGGTGGTGGCCGCCCTGCTGGCTGAGGCGGTGGGAAAGCAGCTCACCTGTGTCTTTGTGGACCACGGACTGATGCGCCTGAATGAAGGCGACGAGGTGGAGGCCGCTTTCTCCAAGTGGGATATCAACTTCGTCCGGGTGGACGCCGAAAGCCGTTTCCTGCTGAAGCTGGCCGGAGTGGACGAGCCGGAGCGCAAGCGGAAGATCATCGGCGAGGAGTTTATCCGGGTTTTTGAGGAGGAGGCCAAAAAGGTGGGGGCCGTGGACTTCCTGGCCCAGGGTACTATCTACCCCGATGTCATCGAGTCGGGAGCGGGGGACGCCGCCGTCATCAAAAGCCACCACAATGTGGGTGGGCTGCCTGACTATGTGGACTTTCGGGAGATCATTGAGCCGCTGCGCCTGCTGTTTAAGGACGAGGTCCGCCAGCTTGGGCGTGAGCTGGGTCTGCCGGAATATCTGGTGTCCCGGCAGCCCTTCCCCGGCCCCGGCCTGGCCATCCGCATCATCGGGGATATTACCAAAGAGAAAGCCGATATGCTCCGGGAGGCGGACTTCATCTTCCGGGAGGAGATTGCCAAAGCCGGTGAGGACAAGAACTTGAACCAGTATTTCGCCGTCCTTACCAATACCCGCTCTGTGGGAGTCATGGGAGACGGCCGGACCTACGACTACACCCTGGCGCTCCGCGCCGTGACCACCAGTGACTTTATGACCGCCGACTGGGCCAGAATCCCTTACGACGTGCTGGACAAGATCTCCACCCGAATTGTCAATGAGGTCAAGGGTATCAATCGCATCTGTTACGACATCACGTCCAAGCCCCCCGCCACCATCGAGTGGGAATAATGGACGCTTCTGAAAAGCGGATGAAATTTATTTGAAATTCTGATTTTTATATCAAAAAAGGCCCCTGTCTGAACTTAAAAAGTTCGGGCAGGGGCCTTCTTTTTTTGCCTGTGGCTCTACAATGGCTCTACGGCATCAAATCATCGAGCTTTTTGACCACTCCATCTGTTGTGGAGGGGTATAAGTGGCCGTAGGTCCTCAGGGTGGTTTCAATGTCCTCGTGACCAAGCCTTTCGGACACAGAGAGAACAGGGGCGCCGTTGTTGATGAGAAGCGAAGCGTGAGAGTGCCTGAGGTCGTGCAGGCGGATGCGCTCCACCCCTGAGGCCTTGCACCCCTGATTCATCTGATGATGGAAATAATACTTTGTGAATGGGAACAGCCTATCGTCTGGCTGAGGCTCATATAAGGCGTCCTCATACTGCCGTATCATGTCGCACAGTTTCCTGGGAAGCTGGACGGTTCTGTTTGCCTTGGGTGTCTTTGGCTCTGTGATTATTTCCTTGCCGTCTATTGTCTGGAAACTCTTATTCACTGTCAGAGTTCCGGCCTCTAGGTCTATATCCTCCAGAGTAAGAGCCAGCAGCTCCCCTATGCGGAGGCCTGTCCAGAATAGGACTGAGAAGCCGACCCTCGCCGGGAACTTTGGAACGCACTCAATAAACTTGCTGAACTGTTCCACCGTCCAGAAGTTCATCTCCTGGGCCTTCTTTTTCCCTATGGAGCCGGCCACCCTGGCCGGATTTTCCCGGAGGCCATAGTACCTGACAGCGTAGTTGAAAATGGCCGAGAGCTGATTATATATCGTCTTGACGTAGGTGGGCGAATAGTCCTTTGACAGCAGCTCAGATTGCCATTTCCGTACATGGGCTGGAGTGATGTCGTTTACCTGGAGGCCCTGGAAGTATGGGAGGATTTTCAGGTTTATCAAATACTCCTTGCTTCTCATGGTGGTGGCCCTGAGCCTTGGGCGCATATCGTCCATGTAGAGCTCCACCATGGAGCCGAAGGTCATGCTGCAGGTCCTGGAGCCTTTCTTCAGAAATTCCTCCTCGTAGGCCTCAGCATCCTTCTTCCTGGGGAAGCCCCTCTTTTTCTTCTTTTTGCGCTTCCCGGTCCAGTCCACATAGTAAAACTGGCAGTACCATGTGCCTCGCTCTGTGTCTTTGTATGCTGGCACTATTTTTCACCATCCCCTGGCCCTGTCTGGTCCCTCTCCCTAAGTAACTTTTCTTTGATAGCGTCACAGATAATCTCCTCTTCACCGAGGCCATCTGTATTGTGGGAGGCCTTAAAAGCGTCCAGCTCCGGAATAGGGATTGACGATGCCCTGATTATGCAGTCGAGGCAGTATCCGGCCCCATTAAGCGGCTTGAGGCCCCAGCACCCCTTGCAGCAGCCTTCTTTCCCCTGATATTTCGGATTATGCAGTTTTTTGTAATGGGAAGCAGGGGGAAGGCCTACCTTTCGCTCAAACTTCTTCTTGCTGTTTTGGGCCTCAACCATCTTTTTGTATTCCAGAGCCTTCTCGAAGATGTAGTCCCTCGTCAGAGTATATGAGCCCTGGGGATATGAATACAGGTTAGCCTTTGCAAATGGCTGTAATAGGTCCGTAAGCCTGAGCGCAAGTAGGCATCTATTATATCCGGTCATAGGTGTTTTTGCGCTGTCCACTAAAACCATGCTGTCGTGCATCTGTTTAGAATACATGTGATAGTTCATACCACAGGTATTACAAACTCCCTTAAACCTTCGCTTCTCCGGAAGTTTTGCCCCGCAGACAGAGCACTTCTTTGAAAACAGGCCCATGTGGAAAACCTCCTCCGCTTTCCTCTCCCAGCTAGGAGAGGAGAACATAATAATCATTGTCTATATACATACACTGTCTTAATAACTAAATAAGGTGTCAAGGGCGTATTCGGTAAAAAAACTTTACCGAAACAGCACTTATTCGGTAAGAAATATTTACCCTAATTGATGTAATTCGGTAAAAATTTTTTACCGAATTTTTTATGCCTTCCCGTGGCTGTGGAAAACAATGTGGAAAAGCTATCGGAACTCTCAAGCAACCCTCCAATATTGGAGAGTTGCTTTTTATTTGCCCTTCCCGAAGTCTACCCAGATCACACGACCCTCTCCTCTTGACCGCGGGGGGCCCCTGTTTCGATGGTATCCTCTGCCGGGGCCATGGGCGCCACCATCTCCTGAAGGCGGCCAATCAATATAAGCTGCTGCCGCTCTGGAAGCTGTTCAAAGAGGGCCAGCATCTCCCTGGAGTTCTCTCGAAGGCCCCCACTTGCCTGGCCTGTCCCCGCTGTGGCGAGCTCTGCTGTCCTCCCAAGAAGATAGTCTACGGAGCACTCCAGACGGTCTGCTAATTTTGCGAGACTGGCGGCGTTTGGCATTGACTTCCGCATATTAGTCATCAGGTTAAAACTGAGGCCTGCATCATTCAGAGCATCTTTCATCGTAACTCCTCTGAGCTTTGCCACAGCCCTAAGCCTGTCCGCTACGTCTGATGATTTATACATAAGACGATACCTCCATTTGTGCATAATGACAAATATATAAAATTTGAGATTTATCGCTTGCAATCTCATTATTTACGATATATACTCAAGTCAACCTCTAAAAAATGAGATTTACGAAGCGTAAATTTATAGAAGGAGAAATAACCATGAACACCTATGAAATCAGCATCCAGCGTGAGAACGGAACCACCTGCACCGACCGGGTGGTGGCTGCCACCCCCGCTGAGGCGAAGAAACTATTCCGGGAAATCTACCGCCACGGAGAGGCCTTCCAGAGCAAGGACCTGAAGGTGGAGCTGGTGGCCGAAAATGTCCCCGCCTCGAAAGACCAGGAGCTGGAGGCCCTGGAGAGGATTAAGGCCATTGTGGAGAGCCTGGGCCCTGACAGTTATGTTGGGACTGCCTTCGAGGGGTGCTTTGAGATTGCCGAGGACAACATCGGAAATGACTTCGCCTGTTCTATGAAACAGCGGGTTGAGGCCGTGGTGGTTGAGAACTCCAGACTGAAGGAGAAGGTCAAGGAACTGGAGGAAAAACTGGCCGAGAGCAAGAAGAACTATGAGGGCGTCCGTTCCTTCTCCCGTGAAGTGGTAGCCGAGAAGGATGCCGAAATCTCCCGCCTCAAGGCTCTGGCCCTATCCGATGATGACCTGACCGATTGTATCCAGATGGCCCGGGAAGCTGCCTATGGGTATCTGCTGGAAATGGAGAAGGCTGCCGCCTCTGTTGTGGAGCTGGCCGAAGACCCCACTTCCCCTGAGTTTGTTCAGGCCGTGAAGGACCACAGAAACGCCAAGACCTCCAAGGAATATGCTGAGGGACTGGCTGACCGCCTGACTGAGAAGCAGAAGAACCTCGCCGGGGCCTGAGCGCCCCGGCCACCCTGAAAGGAGAAATAACCATGCTCGATAAGAACGGTATTGAAATCCGCACCGGCCAGGTCGTGAAGGTATCCGGGGCCTTCTTCCAGAACGACAACGGCCTCTACTATGTGGAGCACTCCCCCGGGGACCCAACCTGGAGCGGCCACGACTACTGCCTGAAGAAGGTATGCAAGGACGGGCGCCTCAGCAAGTCCACCCGGAACATCTGCTTCTGGCCTATCGGCGCATTTACCAATGACCGGGTGAAGAACGCCAAGGCTAATGCCTGGAACCGAGAGCACTCCGAGATTGAGGTCGTTACCATCTCTGATATGTCCTGGATACTGGGACGCTTCCGGGAGAAGCTGGAGCAAACCGCCAAGGATGTTCAGCGTCACACCTGGGACTTTGGAGAGGACGATACGATGGTCCAGAAGGAGAAGGCCATCCAAAGCCACTATGAGGGTGTCATCCGCTTTATCGAGGGGAAGGAGTTTTGACTATGAGAGCGTGCGAGCTGCTGGAGCTCCTGGAGGAGCTTTGCGACCATGACCCCGATGTGGAGGTTAACATTGCCTACCAGCCTCATTATCCACTGGCGGCTCCCGTGTCCCATCTGAAGGTCCGGGGTGGGGAGGCCTATATCTGCGAGAGTGGCTACGGGGGCAACTGCTACGCCCCCGGCCATCTGTTCGATGACAATGAGAGCAGCATGGAGGACTACTACGGGGAGGACGAGGACTGATGAGCTACCGGGAGGAACTGAGCGCCCGGTACGGCTGGCCCCTGAAGATACACAGCCTGGGGCACGATGCCTACCTGGTAGACCTCCAGCTGCTGACCGGCGGCGAGGTGGCCGCCATCTACCGCTTCCCCGGAGGGGACAGCGTAGTGTTCGATGATGAAATCCGGGCCAGCCTGCCCGCTGAGGAAGGAGAAAACCATGGGACTGTTTGAGCTGTACCGCCTGGACCGCCCGGAGGTAGTTGTCCAGACCGTGGAGGCCGGGACATCTGAGGAGGCAATGGAGCTGGCCGGGAACCGGCTGGCGCCACTGTTTGGGGGAGCGGTTCAGGTATCCATCCCCCTGCTGACCCTGGCCGCCCCGGTGGGGCTGCTGGGGGTCCGGCGGGGGGCATCCCCCAGGAGGGAGGCGGCAGACGAATGGTGACCGCTGAAACTCTGGACGCCGCCGTGGTGTTTCTGCTCTATGCAGCTGGTATCCTCCTCACCCTGGGTGCCGGCGGCCTAGTGGCCGATTACATATTCCCGCACATCAAGCCTCTGGGTCGGTTCATGGACGGCCTCCCCATGATGGATGATGAGGAGGAGGGGCCAGGGTGAGCCGGTGCAAGTTCTGCGGGGCCCAAATCGACTGGATATGGAGCCAGGAGTGCGGAGGCTATGTGAAGGTCGATTCCGAGCCTGTATTCGTGGACCTGAGCGGCGGAGAGGTCACCTTTATTACGGATGAGGGTGGAATACTCCAGGGAAGGCTTGCGCCGGCCACCGGCGACCATACCGGCCAGGACGTGGCTTTTCTTCCCCACCGTTGCGGTGGATATTCCCAATATATCAAAAACGAGACTAAAAAACAAGAGAAGGGGGCGAGACAGCGTGAAGAAGCCGAGAACTGAGTTCGGTGTGGAGTGCAAAATCTTTATGGCCGAGACTGGAATGACCGTCCGGGAGCTGGCCCAGGCCTCCGGCGTCAAGGAGAATACCCTTGTTGCGGCCATGGTCGGTAAAACCCCCGGCCATGACCTGGTGCCTATGGTTAAGGGCTACATGGAGAAGCACCGCGGCGGAAAGGAGGCTGCCGTATGAGGACCGCCAAGGAAACCTTCTATTTCGTCGAGGACGTGATGAAGATGCTCGGCCTGTCCAGGTCGAAGGCCTATTCCATCATCAAGCAGTTCAATTCTGAGATGGAGGAGCAGGGCTATTTCACCGTCCCTGGGCGTGTAAACCGGAGGTATTTTGATAGCCGCATGAACTTTGAGCCTGAGCCGAAGCCGGGCCGTAAGCGGGCTCGCACGGCCTGAGAGAACGAAAGGAGAAATAACCACTATGTCAATTTTTAGAGAGTGCCCCAAGTGTGGGGCGAACTTGGACCCAGGCGAGGCCTGCGACTGCACCGCCAAGAAGGCCGTGGTCACCTACGCCGACTGGGAAGCTGCCGGGAGCTTCGACAAGGCTGCCAAGCCTGGGGATGCCGTGGAGGAGCGCATTGTGGACGAGTTCCTGAACTGCCTCCCTCCCGTGCGTCAGGAGTATGGCTTCATCCAGTGTGGGGAGCCGCACAGCCATGAGTTTGACCCTGAGACCGGGCGCTGGAGGGCGACCTTCGCCACCTTCCAGAGGCTGGCCGGGGTGTGGTACTACTGCGGGAACTGCTTCGCTGGGAAGTCCGTGGAGCCTGTTCGCATCAGCCCCTCCGCCGGGGCCCGTGAGGGGGTGTGACCGTGTACCGCTACTACACCACTAAGCTGAACCAGTACGGCATCATGGAATATCCTCCCCTCCCCATCCCCGATACCGTGGGCCACTATGGGAAGAACGGGATTGCCTTCGAGGGTATCTGCGGCCACTTCTATGGCTTCGTGGAATATGAGAAGGAGCTGCCGGCCTCCGATGTAGCCAACTTCGACCTGGTCCCCGGACCGTCCCCCAGCTACTACCCCATCGACGAGGAGACTGCCAGAAGGGCCCACGAGATGATGTCTTTCAGGGACTACCAGAAAGGGTCCAAAACGTGGCAGTACAGGGTCCGTGTGGACGAGGCCTCTATGATTGCTGACCGCCAGAAGAAGCGCATCGACCCCATGTACCACGAGAAGGTGGACCGTCTCCTCGCCAGTTTCTCCCGGCGGCTGGCTGAGAACCTGAATGCGGAGAGCCGCATCGGGACCATGTGCCCCTCGGTCCTTATCTCTGGAGGGTCTAACTTCCCTGTCAGGAAGAAGCAGCGCCAGAATGAGGCATCCGAGCGGAACATGAAGGAGTACCAGGAAATCATGGGCCTTATTTCTCGAATCTGCTCTGTGGGTACCGGGGGCATCTCCTCTGATGAGCCCCAGGCCATTGAGAAGCTGAAGCTCAAACTGGAGAAGCTGGAGAAGCACCAGGAACTGATGAAAGCGGCCAACGCCGCCATCCGAATGAAGGACCGGGGCAAGGGGGATGCCAAGCTGAAGGAGTTGGGCTACGCCCCCGACGAGATTGCCGAGCTGCGGGCCCCTGACTTCTGCGGGAGGGTCGGCTATCCTGCCTATGA
Organism: Muriventricola aceti; assembly: GCF_025567565.1. Lineage (NCBI taxonomy): Bacteria > Bacillati > Bacillota > Clostridia > Eubacteriales > Oscillospiraceae > Muriventricola > Muriventricola aceti. The sequence goes on from NZ_JAOQKF010000001.1 coordinate 95,998, forward strand.
GCTGTCCAACAACTTGGCGAACATCAAGCGCGTCCGGGAGCGCATTGCCTCCCTGGAGAAGCTGAAGGAGGCCCCTCCTGAAGGGTGGGGCTTTGATGGGGGCCATGTGGTGGTGAACACTGAGGAGAACCGGGTCCAGCTCATCTATGACGAGAAGCCTGATGCGGATACCAGGGCGAAGCTGAAGGCCAACGGCTTCAGGTGGGCGCCGTCCCAGGGGGCATGGCAGCGCCAGCTTACATCTGCTGGTATGTCTGCTGCCCGTGATGTGGCCCCTCCCGTTGAGAGCTGACCCCCTGCAACTATTCCCATGATACCAGAAAGGAGGATTGACACTGTGGCTGTGACAGAAGCAAAACGGCCCCCCGCATATCTGCGGGAGGCACGTTCAAGGGCTGGATATGCGAACCGGGTGGCTGCTTCTATGGCTGTACCATTTTCCCCGGAGACCATAGGCCGCCATGAGAGAGGAGACGTGGAGATGGAGCCTGAGGACGCTATCCTCTACTCCGAGAAGTACCGGGACCCATCTATCCTCGTTCGCTACTGTGCTGACTGCCCCATTGGAAAGAGGACCGGGAAGGATGTCACGGAAAGGCCCCTGCCATTTGCCACACTGAGGGTAAGCCGGATGCTGGATGAGGCTCAGCAGATTGCAGACCGGCTGGAGGACATTGCCTATGACGGGCAAATTGATGAAAGCGAGGAGGCGGACTTCAAGAACGCCCTGGCCTTTCTTCGGGAACTGGACCAGACCATAAATGACATGCTGCTGCTCGGTATGCGGGTGGGAATGACTGAAGCCGCCACACCCGCCGGGAACGGGTGAAGCGGCTCCATGAAGAAATAACCATGCTTACTGTACCATACCAACTTGCCGCTGTCAAGCTGCTGCTGAAAGGAGAAATAACCATGATTGAGGTCAAAATTACCCCTAAGGGAGAGGGGCACGATGTAATGGTGGCCGTAAACGGCAACTTCAAGGAGCTGGTTGCTGAGGGCCTTCTGGCAATCGGGACCATCTGCGAAAGCATCCGGGAGTGCGGGCCTCTGGAGGCCGCAATTTTCAATGACATTCTCCTGAAGGCCGTTCAGGATAAGGCCTCCCCCATCTGGAACCTCCAGGGCGCCAATCATACCAAAATCATCTTCGCACCGCCTGTCAACAGGGAATGAGCTGGCTGGATGTGCCGGACCACCCCGTTATCGTAGCCTGTGAGCGGACAGGATACCCTCCGGGGATGGAGCCGAAGGTCTACACCTGCCCCATCTGTGGGGCGGAATGTGAGACGGTTTTCACTAACTATATCCGGGAGCCTGTGGGCTGTGATGTCTGCCTGGAGGCCAAGGACGTGTACGACTACTACGAGGAGGAATGACCAATGCGAGGCATCAAGAAGGTATCCATTGCCGGGAAGAGCCGGGAGGAATGGCTGGAGATGCGGAGGCACACCATCGGCGGGTCCGATGCTGCCGGTATCATCGGCCTGTCTAAATGGTCCAGCCCCATGAGCGTGTGGGCCGATAAGACCGGACGGATCCCCGATAAACCTGACACCGAAGCCATGCGCCTTGGGCGGGACCTGGAGGGCTATGTGGCCCGCCGGTGGATGGAGACCACTGGGAAGAAGGTCCGGCGGCTCAACTCCATGCTCTATAACGAACTCTACCCCTTTGCCCATGCTGACATCGACAGGGAGGTTGTTGGGGAGAAGGCTGGCCTGGAGTGTAAGACTACATCCACCCTGGACGTGAAGCAGTTCCAGGGGGTGGAGTTCCCGGAGAAGTATTACGCCCAGTGCGTCCACTACCTGGCTGTCACCGGGTACGACCGCTGGTATCTCTCCGTCCTGGTGTTTGGCCGGGGCCTGTTCAACTTCGTGCTGGAACGGGACCAAGCGGAAATCGACGCCCTGATGAAGGCGGAGAGGGACTTCTGGGGCCTGGTGGAGAAGGACACACCTCCGGCTGCTGACGGGACTGAACCCACGGCGGAGACGCTTCAGACCATTTACCGGGAGAGCACGGATAACGAGGTTGTCCAGCTTTTTGGCCGGGAAGGGCTCCTCCAGGAATGGAGTGGTATCAAAGAGCAAATCGAGGCTCTGAAGGGCCGTAAGGAGGAAATCGAGAACACTATCAAACTGGACCTGAAGGAAGCCGAGCGAGGAGCCTGTACTGGATACGGGATTACATGGAGGCCCCAGAGCCGCCGGTCCTTCCAGGCTGCCGCCTTCGAGAAGGCCCACCCCAACATTGACCTGTCCCCGTTCTATAAGACCAGCGAGGCCCGTGTGCTTCGCATTACTGCAGAAAAGGAGGCTATTTGAATATGGCGAACAATACCATCCAGCGGCGTACCCAGGAGACTGCCGCGGCCCGGACTACTGAGGGCCCGACTATGCAGCAGTACATCAAACAGATGCAGGGGGAAATCAAGAAAGCCCTGCCCTCTGTGATGACCCCGGAGCGGTTCAGCAGAATTGTGCTGTCTGCCCTCTCTACCAACCAGAAGCTGGCTGAAACCACCCCGCAATCCTTCCTGGGGGCTATGATGACCGCCGCACAGCTCGGCGTGGAACCCAACACCCCCCTGGGGCAGGCATATCTCATTCCCTACTGGAACAGTAAGGCCCGCGCCCTCGAATGCCAGTTCCAGCTCGGCTATAAGGGCCTTCTCGACCTTGCCTATCGTTCCGGGGAGGTCTCCACTGTGATGGCCCAGGTGGTCTATGAAAATGACGAGTTTGAGTATTCCTTCGGCCTGGAGCCCAAACTGGTACATCGTCCCGCCCTGGAGGAACGTGGCAACCCGAAGTTTGTCTACGCCATGTTCCGCACTAAGGACGGAGGCTACGGATATGAGGTCATGTCGATTGCTGATGTGCGGGCCCATGCGCAGAAGTACAGCAAGGCCTTCAACTCTGGGCCCTGGCAGAACAACTTTGAGGAAATGGCGAAAAAGACCGTCCTCAAACGTGTGCTGAAGTATGCCCCCCTGAAGTCTGAGTTCATGCGGGCTGTGAGCCAGGATGAGGTCATCAAGAATGGCCTGAGCCCTGATATGTATGAGGTCCCCAGTACCTATGTGGAGGCCGATTACGATGTGGACCCTGATACCGGGGAAGTTATGAATGGGCCCGATGAGAAGAAGGGCGAGGGAGGCGGAAAGCCTCCTGAAGGCGGTGACCTTGTGGAAGGTCAGCAGCAGATGACCGTATAACCTCTGGAATGATGCCAAAGCAGTGATATGGAGGGAGGGGCGGCCGGTTGCGCTATCTGACCGAAATCAATGCTTTCGAGCGGCTGATGGACCGGCGCCCCCTTCCGCTTGCTATCCGTGGCCTCTGGTACACGCTCATGCGTGAGGCAAACCGGCGGAGATGGCCCGATACAATGCAACTCGACAACGAGTATCTTCTGGGGATTACAGGGCTTTCAAAGCCCACCCTCATCACTATGCGAAAAGCCCTCTCCGACGCTGGCCTTCTGGAGTTCTCGCAGGGGGTAAAGGGGCAGCCGAGCACATACAGGCTCATACCTCCCTCACTTGTGGAGCTCCAGGAGGCACACGGGGGCGCCTCTGGGCTGCCCTATGAGGAGGGCAACGAGTACCTGGAGGACGTGGAGGCCCCGGAGCGTTACTTCGGATGGACTGAGGCCGCCGGGAGGGAGCTTGCGAAAATCACTCGTGACCTGTTTGCTGCATACTGGCCCGGAAGGTCCCCAGATGACCGGGACCGACAGCGGGTGTTCTTCTACATCAAGGACCAGCAGATGGATGAGGACGGCGAGTGGACCATGAGCTTCCCGGAGGAACGAAAGGCCCTGCTAGCGTATGCTTTTGAGGCGGCGTCAAGGGCAGGGGCCGTAAACTGGAATTATATCGCCGGGGTATATCGGAACCTGGGGGCTAGGGGCATTAAGACTGTGGAGCAGGCACATGAATACGACGAGAAAAGGAGCTCTCAATACCGATGAGAAACCAGATTAAACCTAAGGGGGGGCGGAGGCTGGAAAAGCGCCTCCATCCTATGATGGGCGTTGTGCTGGCGGCAGCACTCTTCATTCTGGTGTTGCTGTCATTTTCCTTCTCTGCCGAAGGGGAGAACTACCAGGGCGCTAAGAAAGGGACCCAGCAGAGCGCACAAGCCGCGCTTCCGTCTCCTGGGTGGGAAATTACCCTCATTCAAGCAGAGCCCTCCAGCGGGCGGGAAATGTACCAGGAAGCGGAAGGAGAAGCTGAGGCGCCGGTACTATGGACCGAGGCCGAGCTGGAGGTGATAGCTCAGACCGTATGGGCTGAGGCCAGGGGAGTGGAGAGCCAGGCTGAACAGGCCGCCGTGGTGTGGTGTATTCTCAACCGAGTGGACGCCGGGACCTGGGGCGACACCATCTCCCAGGTGGTTACATACCCCAGCCAGTTTGCCTGGGACCCATCCAGCCCCGTGAAAGCTGAGTTCGTGGAGCTGGCTGAGGATGTGTGCCTCCGGTGGGCTGCTGAGAAGGCCGGGGCCTCTGATGTAGGCCGGACCCTACCAGCCGGATACCTGTACTTCGAGGGGGACGGAGAGAGAAACCACTTCAGGACGGAGTGGGAGAAGGACCAGGGGCTCACCTGGGACTGGAGCCTCCCGAACCCCTATGTGGAATAACGATGAAACGAAAAGACAGCCTACATATTGACCAGAGCCAGCTCCAGTACATTGCCCGGATAAGCCACGGGAAAGATAGCCTAAAAATGCTCGATGTCATTGTAACTAGGGGCCTCCCCCTGGACCGCATTACAACGACGGACGTTTGGGCCACGGATACAATCCGCGGTGAGCACCCGAAGATGGTGGCCTTCAAAGAACAGGCGGACGAGTTTATCTGGAGGAAGTACCACATCGAGGTGGAGCACCTATGCGCCATGCGAAACGGTGAGAAAGTGACCTACGAGAAACTTTTTTATCGAGTTCCGAAGCGCAAAAATGCGGAAAGCGCAAAAAACGGGAAAATCCTGGGCTTTCCTACCTTGTGGGGGCCTTGGTGCCAATCGGACCTAAAGAGGAACGTAAAGGATAAAAGAGTTTCCATCCATAAGCCGTGGTTTAGGACGGATAGTATCACCGGGTTTCCTGTCAGCTTCACAAATAAAGGAACCCGGTGCCAGAAACTCAAAACCAGGTTTTTAGAAAGCCCCGCTGCAAGGGACCGTAAAAATATTGTGGAATACCTTGGAATAGCTGCTGATGAGCCTGGGCGGTTTGGGCAGTTGAACGAGCGGAAGAGAGCTCCACTGGTAGAGTTCGGCATTGAGGAGGAGCTATGCGGCTTGTACTGTAAGTACAACGGTATCCTCTCCCCATCATACGAAACTAGCTGCAGGGATGGGTGCTGGATGTGCCATAACCAAGGCGTGAACCAGCTCCGGCAACTTCGGAAGGATTATCCAAAGCTCTGGGCGCTGTTGCTGAAATGGGACACTGACAGCCCGGTTTCATTCAAGCCAGATGGAAAGACGGTCCATGACTACGACGAGCGTTTCCAACTGGAAGATGAGGGGCTGATATGGCCTGGGGAGCGTTTCCTGTGGTCCATGCTGGAGGACGGAGGAATAAATTACCGGCTATTTTGAAGGCGAGGAGGAAAGACCATGCCGCTGTTGATTTACTACCGTAAGGACGGGGCCATTGTCCGCCACCACATGGCACCTAAGGAGTGGGACGAAGATACCTTGAAAGACCGAATAGACCAGTACAATACTGACCATCCTGGGTGCCAAGCGGAGGCCCTAGAGGTCGAGCCCGGAAGCCTGACCGAGTACCTTCTGGAGAAAATCCAAGCTGAGGCCCGCCGCTCCGATGAAGCAATCGAGGAGGCTCTGGACGCCCTGGATACCGCCAGGGATTGTGTGAGAAGCCTTCAGAAGTAGGGGGCCGAGTATGGGAAAACGACTTTATCCACGAGGCTGTACTATCTTCAACTGTGACCGCCGGCGGGGAAATGTCTGCTGCGCTGACTGCGGATTTAATCCGCGGAATAATGGGACCTGCAAAAATCCCTGCCTGAATGGGCCGGACCGTTGTGGTCAGGTCCTGCCTAAAGCTAAAACCAACAAGACCAAGAACGGGAGGAAATGACGATGGAATTTGAAATTGCTGAGATGACCCCGGAGCAGCGGGAGATGGCCCTTTACGAGGAGGCCGTGGAGCATTTTGGGGAAAAGGCCCAAATCCTCCAGGCCGTTGAGGAGATGGCCGAGCTCACCAAGGCCCTTCTGAAGTATATCCGCTACAAGGACTTCGGCCACGGGGACCTGGGCGACATTCTGGAGTGCATCAATGAGGAGCGGGCCGATGTGTCCATCATGCTCAACCAACTGGAGGTCATCTTCGGTGACAACAGCGAGGATGAGTGCTTGAAGCTGAAGCACCTTCGGGACTTCCTGGACGAGGATACCAGGAAAGGTGAAAGGGAATGAAGCCCAGGAGCCCGGAGGAGATGACCGACCAGGAGCTTCTGGAGGAGCTGGAGAAATGGAGAGCCAGGGAGAGCGAGGCATACGATGCCTTTGTCCGGGCTCCAGCCAGTAAGGCCGAGAAGTTTCTGAAGGATAGCCTCATAGCTGCTGAGGCCCAGAGCGATATTCGCCATGAGATGGCGCGTCGAAGGCGGCGAGAACATGAGCGAGCAGAAGAATGACGTTTTCACCATCCCCGCCCGTCGGTGCAAGCGGTGTGGCGGTCTCCTGACCAGCAAGCAGGGCCTCCGGGACGGATACGGGCCATGCTGCCTCCAGAAGATGCGCCAGGAGGAAGCCGAGCGGAAGATGGCTGAGAACCAATACAGCCTGTTTGATACCGGCGGGCTGAATATGACGGAGGAGAAATAACCATGAACCTACATAAAACGAAAATTGAGTGGGCGACGCATACCTGGAACCCCGTTACCGGGTGCCTTCATGGATGCGAATACTGCTATGCCAGGCGCCTCATCTCTCGGTTTGCGCCCCATGCCTGTGAGAGGCCGGAGCCTGAGCCTCTGGAGTACCTTCCCAAGGGGTCCGGCATCTACGTCACCAACTCACCGTGCAACGCGGTGGACGACGTCCAGAACTATGCTAGGACCACGCCGTACCCGAAGGGCTTCGCGCCTACCTTCTACACCTACACCCTGAGCTACCCCGAGAAGCGATTTATCCCCTCCAGGGTGTTTGTGTCCAGCATGGGGGACCTGTTCGGGGAGTGGGTACCGGATGCCTGGATACAGGAGGTTTTCGAGGCCTGCAAGAGGGCGCCCCAGCACACCTATCTGTTTCTCACAAAGAACCCCCAGCGGTATTGTGACCTCGCCAACGCTGGGAAGCTCCCGGCGGAGCCGAATTTCTGGTATGGAACGACGGTGACAGGGAAAGGGGCCCCGGCCTTTGCCGAGAGCATCCACTTCAACACCTTCCTGAGCATCGAGCCCCTGCTGGAGGACATCGACCCAGGCCTGGGGAGCTTTGGAGGTGTCCGCTGGATTATCGTCGGGGCTATGACAGGACCTGGCAGCCGGGAACACCAGCCCAGCCGGGAATGGCTGGAGAAAATCGTGGAGGCTGCCGCCTTAACTGGGGCCAAGGTTTTTATGAAGGACAGCCTCAAAGGAGTATGGGGCCCGGAACTTATCCGTGAGCACCCGGAGGGCATGGTATGGCCGGAGGGATGATGCAGGCCGCACGGATTGAGTGCGAGAAGGCAGAGGACCGGGACACCCTGGTGGTTATCCTGGCCCGAAATGGCTACTCTGTCCGACAGGTGAAAGAGAAGCCGAACCCGAAGGGAACCAGGTACGCCTACTTCGTTGAATACTGGAAAGGGGGCGTAGCCCGTGAGCAATAAGAAAAACCTCCGCCGCCTGAGTGTGCTCGTCACTGCTCAGACCATGGGGAACCTGGAGAAGTTGGCTGCTATGGAGGGATACAGGAACACCGGACGGGTCATTGACAAGCTGGTGCGGGACCGTATGCTCGCCCTCCGGCCCGGAAACTGGAAAGGGGGAGACAACAAATGAGCGTCAAAGCTGTGTTCCTATATCCTGAGAATGGGACCAAGTACGACCAAGAGAAGGCCGTGAAGTGCGGACTGGAAAAGGGAAAGGAGTACGAGGTATCCCACATCGTCATGGGGCAGAGCAGCACATCTGTCTATCTGGAGGAGTTCAAGGGGCCCTTTAATTCCGTCCATTTTGGATTTATGGAAGCTGGGAAGCCCCTGGACATCTTCCGGGACCCCCGTTTCAATCCTTACCTGGGAAGGGGTGGACGCCTGTGAACCTCTATGACAACGATGCCTATCGGGACACATTCATGGAGGGGGTATATGACCTCCTGGAGGATGACCCTACCAACGAGAGGGCGAATGCCATCATTGAGCTGTTCGACAAGGCACCATCTGTTACCATTCCAGAAAACGAGCCGCTGACACAGACTGACCTTGATAAGATGGACTATGACAAGGTATGGATTGACTATGGAAATGAGAACTGTGGCGAGTGGGCCCTGGTAGTTGGTGGACGAATTTACTCTATTGATACCCTGGAGGGCTGCGGGATGGAGGACATTTTCCGGGATGAGGTAAAGGGGGAGACACTGGATTACCCAACAGGAAAATACACCGTGTACCGCCTCCCTCCTGCGGGAGAGGAGGACCGCACATGAGCACCGGCCAAATTAACCTTCTCGATGAAATCATCGTTGACAACTTCGCCGGCGGGGGCGGTGCCTCCACCGGGATAGAGCTGGCGACAGGACGGGTGGTGGATATTGCCATCAACCATGACCCGGACGCAATCCTGATGCACCGCACCAACCACCCCCACACCACCCACTACCAGGCCAGCGTATGGGATGTGGACCCTGTGGAGGTCTGCCGAGGGCGCAAGGTTGGGCTTGCCTGGTTTTCCCCGGACTGCAAGCACTTCAGTAAAGCCAAGGGCGGGAAGCCCGTGGACAAGAACATCCGGGGGCTGGCCTGGATTGTGCTGCGGTGGGCCGGGACTGTCCGCCCCAGGGTCATCATCCTGGAGAATGTGGAGGAGTTCCAGACCTGGGGCCCCGTCCGCAAGGGAAAGCCCGTGAAGAAGCTCACCGGCCAGACCTTCAGGAAATGGCTGGACCAGCTCCGCAACCTGGGCTACGCCGTGGAGTGGCGGGAGCTGGTGGCTGCCGACTATGGAGCCCCTACCACCCGCAAGCGGTTCTTTCTGATTGCCAGATGTGACGGGCGGCCCATTGTGTGGCCTACCCCCACCCATGCCCCCGCTGACAGCCCGGAGGTAAAGGCTGGGCTGAGACAGCCGTGGAGGAGTGCCGCTGAAATCATCGACTGGAGCCTCCCTACGCCCTCTATCTTTGACACCAAGGAAAGTATCCGGGAGAAGTATAACCTTACCGCACAGCGTCCCCTACGGCCCAATACGATGGCCCGTGTAGCCCGCGGCGTGGATAAGTTCGTCATCAAGACCGCCTCCCCCTTCCTGGTGGTGGTCAATCACTCGGGGGAGTTCCGGGGGCAGGACCCTGGAGAGCCCCTTCAGACTGTGACCGCCAAGCATGGGTATGGGGTGGCCTCCCCCGTGCTGGCCCCCTGGACCGTGACCAACACCACGAACTCCACCGGGCACCCTGTCTCTGAGCCTGTGGATACCGCCAGGACCGGGGGCGGCGGGGGCCAGATGTTCCTATCCGCAAGCCTGGTGCAGTACCACACGGAGCAGGGGGAGCGAGTAAGGGGACAGGGACTTGACGCCCCTCTCCTGACCGTGGACGCCTCCAACCGCTACGGCCTGTCTGCTGTCTGCCTGGAGAAATACTACGGAACGGCAACCGGCCAGGGTGCCGAGGAGCCCCTGCACACCATCACGGCAAAGGACCGCGAGGGAGTGGTGGCTGCCAGCCTCTCTAAGTTCTACGGGGGCGTGGTAGGGGCAGAAATGTCCCAACCACTCCCTACTGTGACCTCCATCGACCATAATGCCGTACAGATGGCCCACATGGCAAAGTTCTATGGGAATGAGTTCGGAGAACCTATGAGCCGTCCGCTGTCAACTGTGACCGCAAGCGGTGCCCATCATGGGCTGGTAACAACTACTGTGGTCCCTGTTTCCAATGTGGCTGACCTGAAGAACTGGCCCAAAATCCGGGAGCTGCTGAACACATACTGCGGATATGACCTGAAGGAGAATGAGGTCATCTTGTTTCGGATCTCCGGCAGCCTTTATTTTATGGCTGACGTGGGGCTCCGAATGCTGACCCCCAGGGAGCTCTACCGGGCCAACGGCTTCCCAGATGACTACATCATAGACCGGGACTATACCGGGAAGGAGTATGGGAAGGCAAAGCAGGTGGCGAGGTGTGGGAACGCCGTGCCCCCTCCATTTGCCACGGCCCTGGTCAGGGCCAATCTCCCGGAATGGTGCGGCCAGACCATCACGACGATGGAAGAACTCGAAAAGGCGGTGGCGGTATGAGTAACTTGTGGAGATTTTACGACGGGACCTTCAGCGGCGTGGTGGTGGCCTGGACCGAGAAGGAAGCTCTGGAAAAGGCCAAACTTTACCTGAAGATTCACTTCGATGGTTATGAAGAAAGCGCCGGCATGAAAGTGTGGCCTTGCAAGAGTGATGACGACTTTGACGAGGCCGCCCCCTGGGCCCTGGCTGTGTCCTACTGAAGGAGGGGGACATAATGGCAAAGCAAAGTGGATACCTGAAGCGCCAGAAGGTCAGGGACGATGTTCTGGAGCGGGCCTATAAGCAGACCTATCAGCAGTACATGACGGATATGTTCATAATCGCCCTGAATGACCCCTCCGTGATGGGGAAGGACGTGCTGGGGTATAAGCGCCTCATGCGGGTGTTGCTGGCTGTTGAGGCCAACTATGACCGCTTCTTTGATGCCCTGACCAAGAACGCTGAAGCTGACTACGCCAGGGAGAAGATGGACGCCATCATGCGGAATATCTGCCCTCCCGAGAAGTTTATTCCCTTCGAGAAGCGGTATGAATGGCTGCCGGAGATAACCTACGAGCCAAGGAAGTGAGCGCATGACCAAGACAGAGAAAGCCCTTCTCCTCCGCCGCCAGAACCAGCTCAACCGGCACCAGGGTGCTAACTTTGAGGAGCTGATAAAGTCCGCCTGTGAGTATTACAGGGGGCGGGGTGTGGCCGACATTGAGAAAACCCCTGAGGAGATGAAGCCACTCAAAAACATGGGAGCTGGCCGTTTCGTGGCTGTCTATGTGAAGAAGGCACAGGCTGACTTCAAGGGCTTCCTTCGAGGAGGGCGGGCTGTCAACTTTGAAGCCAAGCATACTGACACCCCCAGAATGGAGCAGGACCGTGTGACCCCTGAACAGGCTGAGCGTTTGGAGAGAGCCTTCACCTACGGAGCTGCTGCCTTTGTGGTGTGCTCCTTTTCTGGCAGAGATTTTTTCAGAGTTCCGTGGGAAGTGTGGCGGAGCATGAGGGCCCTATATGGGCACAAATATATGACAGTCCAGGAGGCAGAGCCCTTCCGGGTCCCCATAGGGGGCCCTGGGGTCCTGCTGTTCCTGGAGGGACTGGAGGAGAGAAAATGCTGATAGTATCCCAGAACAAGAACACAATCCTCAATGTGGAGCACATTGTCCGTATCTTTAATGCTGGGGCGGAGGTGGTGTCTGTTGACACCAATGGAACCAAGACCTCGATTGGGGAGTATGCCAATGCGGAACGGGCAATGGAAGTTATCCATGAAATTGCGGTAGAGAATGCGAAGTATTTCAAATGCGAGGGTGGTCCTATCTATTCCAAGCCTGGTGGCTATGTTCAGCCGATACTGTTTGAACCGCCCAAGACATTTGAAATGCCAGAAAAATGAGGAGGAAAAGGGAACATGAAGTTCAGAGAGAAGAAGCCGGAGAAGATGAGCGACGGGGAGCTGCTTCAGGAGCTCGACAGGATGATTGCCTCGGCTGAGGCCCAGGCCCACCCCAACCCTGCCGCCTCTGCCATCCTGGAGAGCCTGCACCCTGCCATGAAAGCGGCCATGCCTGAGACCGTGAAGAAGGCCAAGCAGAACCTTCGAGCCCTGAAGCAGGCCAAGGAGCGGTTGATGGACCTCATGGTGGAGGTGGCGAAGAAGTGAGCGCACGTCGGGAAAAGCGCCTCCGGGCCCTGGAGCGCCGGGTGTCGGAACTGGAGGGCATTGCCTATATGGGGCTCGTTCCAGCGCGCCCCCTGGAGGAAAGAAAGCGGGCCGAGGTCATTGACGCTCTGTGGGCACGTCTCCCGGAGCCTGCCCCTGCCCCTGCCTTTAGTGTGGAGACCGCCCACCGGGGCCTCTGGCAACGGCTGGTGGATATTTTCAGAAAGGACGATTGACCATGAAACAGTACATCGGAACCAAGCTCATTGAGGCTGAGCCCGCATACCGTGTGCGGAACCCTGGGGGCGACTACCAAATCACCACTGATGCGCGGGAGGCCTTCACCAATTTTGCTGAGGTGGAGGACGGGTACAGGGTCCGCTACCCTGACGGATACGAGAGCTGGAGCCCCCTGGAGGCCTTCCAGGAGGCGTACCGCCCCACTGAGCACATGAACTTCGGCCTTGCAATCGAGGCTGCCCGGAAGGGCAAACGCATTGCCCGCAAGGGGTGGAACGGAAAGGGCCAGTATGTGGAGCTGGCGTCCGCAATCTCCTATACCCCCCCCGGCGGGGAAACCGTCAATGCCAACCATGAGGCTATCGGGAACCACGCTTTTGCCTTTGTCGGGACCTCTGGCGTCCAGATGGGGTGGCTGGCCTCCCAAGCTGATATGCTGGCGGATGACTGGACCATCGTAGAATGAGCTGCCAAAACTGCCTCTGTCTCACCTGTGCCAATAATGGGGAGAGCCTGAACACCAGGCCCGGCGAGGCCTCTTTCCCTTGCTATTACTGCGACGCTTGTATCATGTTCATAGGGTCTATTCCCGGAGCTGTCCATACGAAGCGCCTGAACTGTGAGCACTACAAGATGTCTGAGCACTCGAAGGAGGCCAAGGACAAAGCTGATGACCGTAAGGCCAGGAAGTTCCGGGCCTCCTTCAGGGTCATCGTGGGTGGAGCTGGAAAGGCCCCGGAGGAATAAAAAAAGCCGCCCCCTCCGAGGAGGGAACGACCTGTGGCAAGGAAACTATACCACGAAGGGGGCACATAGTCAATGGGGAGCCGAAAGACCGTTGAACAGAATAGCGTGGAGGAAATCATCCGGCGGGCCGTTGAAGCTGGCCGCCAGTCTGCTGAGAGGTCCGCAAAGGACGCCTTCAAAGCCACCGAGCGCCGTCTGTACGGCCTCCCCACGCTGGAGCTGAAATACAGGGATGACCTGGAGAAGCTGGCCGAGCTGAAGGCCTACGGGCCCAGGGAGCGCGATAAGAGCATTACCCGCTTCTTCAAGACGGGGGTGCGCCTGACCAAGGAGGAGATATTCGAGGCCCAGGTCATTGACCTGGAAGCCAAGATTGCCTCCGATAAGTATGAAATCGACGCACTCCACGGGGCCCTGCGGACCGTCCAGGAGGATGAGTATTACCCCGTTATCCCTGGCCGCTATTTCAAAAATCTGCCCGACGATGCCGTGGCCGATGGGCTGCACTGTGATACCTCCACCGTATGGCGGAACCGCAAGCGGCTGGTGCAGCGTATGGCTGTTTGGCTTTACGGGGCTGAGGCTGTTCGATAGGCCTCCTCGGTGCCCCTTCCGTGCAATTTATCGGTGCAAAAAAGATGCAATAGACTGGTGCAATTTACTGTGATATAATCTCAGACAATAGAGAAATAGCACACAGCGGCAGAAAGCCCGAAGGCCTTTCTGCCGCTGTGTGCTATTTCTGAGCCCGGAAAAGGAGGTATAGCTGTGGACATCGTATGGAAAAGGCTGGACGAGATTACCCCATACGAAAATAACCCCAGGGACAACGACCAGGCCGTGGACGCTGTGGCCTCCTCCATCAAGGAGTTTGGCTTCAAGGTCCCAATCGTGATAGATGCCCAGGGGGTCATCGTAGCCGGTCACACCAGACACAAGGCTGCCAAAAAGCTGGGCCTGGAGAAGGTCCCTTGCATCGTGGCCGATGACCTGAGCGACGAGCAGATCAGAGCTTTCCGGCTGGCTGATAATAAGACGGCGGAGCTGGCAGACTGGAACGAGGACCTTCTGGCCCAGGAGCTGGCCGAGATTGAAGACATCGACATGACCCTATTCGGTTTCGGGGATGAGGAGAGCGACCTTGCCGACGAGCTGGAGGATAATCCCTACACCACGGCCACGAACGTCCCCCAGTATGAGCCCACCGGGGCGAAGCCCTCCCTCTCCCAGCTCTATGACGCCGATAAGACCGATGACCTCATAGCCGAGATTGAGGCCTCCGGCCTGAGCAAGGAGGAGAAGGGCTTCCTGCTGCGGGCCGCCGGCCGGCACACGGTTTTCAACTATGGCCTGATAGCTGAGTATTACGCCCACGCATCCCCGGAGATGCAGGAACTCATGGAGAAGTCGGCCTTGGTCATCATCGACGTGGACAATGCCATTGCCAATGGCTATGCCACCCTCATGGGTGAGGTCCTGGACGCTATGGGGGAGGCTGGGGACGATGCGTGATGACTTTGCCGTGCTCATCCTGACCCATGGGAGAGCCGATAACGTGGTCACCATGAAAACCCTTCAGCGGCAGGGGTATTCCGGGAAGTGGTACATGGTCATTGATGACGAGGACGATATGGCCGATGACTACCGCCGGAACTTCGGAGAGGAGCACATCGTCACGTTCTGCAAGCAGGAAGCCGTGGACCGAGCGGACACCATGGACAATCTGGATGAGCACCGGGCCATCCTGTATGCCCGCAATGAGAGCTTCCGTATCGCGCGGGACCTGGGCCTGAAATACTTCCTCATGTTGGATGACGATTACAGCGACTTCCTGTTTCGTTTCCCTGAAGGGAAGAAGCTGGCCTCCAAGACCCCCAGGGGAAAGACCCTGGAGAGGATTTTCGAGGCCATGCTGGGCTTCCTGGACGCTTCCGGGGCCGCAACCGTGGCCTTTGCCCAGGGCGGTGACTTTATCGGAGGCCTGAGGGGCGGGAACTTCAAGAAGCGCCTCCTCCGTAAGGCCATGAACAGCTTCTTTTGCAGAGTGGACCGCCCCATCCAGTTCCGGGGGACCATGAACGAGGACGTGACCACCTACACCACCTTGGGGAGCCGCGGGGAGCTGTTCTTCACCTTCGTTGATGTCCATATCATCCAAATCCCCACACAATCCCTGGGCGGCGGCATGACGGCTGCCTACCGGGAGAGCGGGACATACCTGAAAACCTTCTATTCAGTCATGTCCATGCCGTCCTGTATCAAGGTCGGGATGATGTACAGCAAGAACAGCCGGATACACCACCGCATCGACTGGGAGTGCTGCGTCCCCAAGATACTGAACGAGAAATACCGAAAGGAGAGATAGCTTCATGCAGGGCATAGCTGGCGATAAGATGCTGGCCCATATTGGAAGGGTGGCCGGAGATCACCGGCCCATTACTGCCGACATCTTCCTGACGAACTACTGCAACAACCGATGTCCCTACTGCACATACAGGCGGTGGGACCTGGAGGGCGGGGCCTATTCCATGACCCTGGCCGAGTTCAAAACCTATACCGAGCGGCTGAGGGCCCTCGGAGTGCTGGGCTTTATCCTCACTGGAGGAGGGGAACCCACGGTTGCCCCTGACTTTCCCGCCATTGCTGGATGGCTGGAGAGCCAGGGGCTTCATTATGGCGTCAACACCAACTTCAATGAGCTGCACTTCATCAAACCCGACTATCTGAAGGTCAGCCTGGATGGGTGGGACGAGGATAGCTACGAATGGCGCCGGGGGGTGAGGCGCTACGATACCGTCCGGGAGAATATCCAGCGTTATGCCTCCTGGAAGGAGGAGCACAGCCCCGGCACCTCCCTGGGGGTCCAGTGCGTGGTGGAGAGCGTGGGGGACGTTCTGAAGTTCTACCAGGCCAACCATGGGCTGAAGGTCGATTACATGGTATTCCGTCCCAAGGAAAGCACCTGGGGCAAGGCGTATTCTGGGGAAGCTGGGAAGGTCATCGCCTCCAGTATTATCCGGGCCGTGAATGAGCTGGCCGCTCAAGACCCTCGCGTGGTGCTCAACTTCAAGTGGCACCTGCTGGGGACGCAGGAAACCTCTTGCGTTGCTTCCTGGGCCCAAATCGCCCTGAATGAGCGAGGCGAGGTCATGTACTGCTGCCACAAGCCCTATCAGGTCATCGGCCATGTGCTTGATGAGGATATTCTGGAAAAGAAGGCCGCCGCCGTAACTGATATGCGGACCTGTGACATACCCTGCCGGATGACCGCTCCCAATGCTTTTGTAGCCCGGACTATGGCCGAGCGTAAAGATGTCTGCTTCATCTGAGCGGGCACCTGACCAAGGAACGAGAGGTGGTGAGAGTGGCCCATCAGAACAACGAGCAGAACCTTATCCCCTTCAATGAGCGAACCGAGGACGAACGGAGGGAACTGGCTTCCAAAGCTGGGAAGGCCTCTGGAGCTGCCCGCCGGAAGAAACGGACCATGAAGGCCACCGCCAAAATGCTGTTTGACCTCCCTATCACCTCCAAGGAGCTGAAGCAAAAACTGGCTCTGCTGGGCGTTGACACGGATGATGCCACATACCAAACCGCCGTCATGGTGGCTATGCTCAACCAGGCCATGAAGGGCAATGTCAAGGCTGCCGCCTTCTGCCGGGAGCTGCTGGGAGAGGACCCGTCCATCCAGCTCCGCCGGGATGAGCTGAAGCTGTCCCGGGAGAAGTTCCAGCATGAGAAGGCCATGGACGAGCGCACCGTGGCCGCAGACGAGCAGAAGGCGTCCCTGGCTGATGCTATCCAGGCAGCCTACCAAATGCGGCTCAAACGTGAGCAGACGGGCGGTGACGATGAATGATAGACCCGGAGGCAATCCTGTACTATGCGGACAACCCTGTGGACTTTGTGGAGGACATCATCCGGGCAAAGCCTGACCCCAACCAGCGGGACATACTCAACTCCATTGCCAAGTATCCTATGACCTCTGTTCGGTCCGGCCACGGCATCGGCAAGTCTGCTGTGGAGAGCTGGGCCGTTATCTGGTTTCTGGCAACCAGGCCCTTCCCCAAGATACCATGCACAGCCCCCACTCAGCACCAGCTCTGGGACATTCTGTGGGCTGAAATCGCCAAATGGTTGAGGTCCAACCCCGTACTGAGCAACGACCTTATCTGGACCCGCGAAAAGGTCTATATGAGGGGCTACCCGGAAGAATGGTTTGCGGTAGCCCGGACCGCCAGCAAGCCCGACGCCCTCCAGGGCTTCCATGCTGACCATGTGCTCTATATCATCGACGAGGCCTCCGGCGTCCGGGATGATATTTTCGAGCCTGTCCTGGGCGCCCTCTCCACCGAGGGGGCCCGCCTGGTTATGTGCGGGAACCCTACTAAAATCACCGGCTTTTTCTATGATAGCCACCACAAGAACCGGGCGCAGTACAGCACCCTCCACATTGATGGCCGGAACAGCAGCCGGGTAGATGAGGAGTTCATCCGAACCATCATTGAGATGTTCGGGGAGGACAGCGACGTTTTCCGGGTCCGTGTGGCTGGAGAGTTCCCGAAGGCACTTCCTGACAGTTTCATTGCTATGGAGTGGGCTGAGAAGGCCAGCGAGGGAGAGGCCCCAGACATTGAGCGGGTCCTGAGGGTAGACATTGGAATTGACGTTGCCCGATATGGAGATGACAGCAGTGTGTTGTCCCCTGTGCTTGATAAGACCGTACAGGACCAGCCCCAGGTCTACCACCACAACGACACGATGGAGCTTGCCGGGAGAGCTGTCCAGGCAATCAAGGCCTATGCCCTGGCCCATGAATGGGCTGCCATCTATGTCAAAGTGGACTGTGACGGCCTGGGTGTGGGGGTGTACGACCGGCTTGCTGAGCAAAAGGAGGAAATCATAGAAGCTGTGGAGGTTGACCGGGCATCCAGGTATGAGGATGAGGACCCGGATAAAATCCCCCCTCCATTCCACCTGGAGGTCCTGGAGTGCCACTTCGGGGGTGAAGGTGGACGGATTGCTGATGATGACCCTATCGAATATCAGAACAGTACCGGGCTCATGTGGGGAGCTGTGCGTGAGGCGTTGCGGACTGGCAGCCTTCACCTCTGGTATAGCGACGTGCAAATTAGCCAGCTATCAAACCGAAAGTATTCCGTGAACAGCTCTGGACGGATTGAGCTGGAGCGAAAGGAGGCCATGAAAAAACGGGGCCTGTCATCCCCGGATATGGCCGATGCTCTGGCCCTGGCCCTCCATGACCCCGTTGTGAGCGACTGGAGCCTTGAATTTTAACATCGAGGAGGAAAACACCGTGAAAAAGTTGAACGGGTATCTTGTGGGAGGCAAGGGCCTCCCGATGAAGTTTGTCCGGGCCGAGAACGTAAAGGACGCCCGCCGGCTGTGGAGAGCCAGAACCAACGCCGGCAAATCCACCGCCCCTGCTGTCTCCCAAGTGACCTGGAGGAAACCCCGCCCCCGGCAGAAGAAGGGGGTCGAGGAGTAAATGGCATTTTGGGATAGGTGGAGAAGTCCCCAGGGGGCCGCATCCCGCCCGTACAGAGAGGGCGGCTTTATGGTCCCCCGGTGGTCCACTCCCCCTGAGAGAAATACTGAGGAATGGGTACAGGCATTCAGGACCAACCCACGGCTGGCTGTGGTGGAGCGCATTGCGTCGGATCTCTCTGCTGCCGCCGGGAAACTGTACCGAATTGGGAGGGATGGAGAGGAACAGGAGCTTGACGAACATCCCTTCCTGGAGTTCTGGGACAACCCAAACCCTCTGCACGAAATGAGCAACGCCGCCCTCTGGCGGCTGCTGGAAATCTACCTCGCCCTCAAAGGAGAGGGCTATTTCATTATCGAGAAGGATATGTTCGGTCGGCCTGTGGAGCTGTGGCCTGTTCCCGTGCATTGGGTCCAGATGACCCCATACCTCGACCACCCCTATTACACAGTACGGGCTACCTCCGGGACCCTCATGCAGGTGTCTGTGGATGATATGTTCGTGATGAAGGACCTCAACCCCTACGACCCGTTCCGGCGGGGCCTGGGGCAGTCTGAGGCCCTGGCGGATGAGATTGAGACAGACGAATATGCTGCTAAGTTCCAGAAGCGGTTCTTCTTCAATGACGCCACCCCCAACCTGGTCATCTCCATGCCAAAGTCTACTGAGGAACAGCGAAAGCGTTTCCGGGCTGAATGGCTGGAGCGGTTCAGAGGTCACTTCAATTCCCACGGTGTTGCCACCGTCAACGGCGAGGTGATTGTGAACAAAATCGGGGACACCATGAAGGACATGGACATGGTGAATGGCCGTATCTTCATCCGGGACGCCGTGCTGGAGCATTTCGGGGTCCCCCGTGAAATTATGGGCATTACTGAGAGCAGCAACAGGGCCACCTCTGAGGCCGCTCAGTATATCTATGCCCAGAATGTCCTTATGCCGAGGCTGAAGCGCCGGGAGGAGGCCATCAACAAGCAGCTCCTCCCGATGTTCGGCCCCGACCTGATATGGCGGTATGAGGACATCGTACCCCGCAACCAGGAGTTCGACAAGGCTGTGGGTCTGGATGGCTGGAACGCTGGTCTGCTTACCAAGGACGAGGCCCGCGAGAAGCTGGGTATGCCCCCGGCACCTGTGGGTGGAGATGTCTACAAGACCACCTTCTCTGACGTGTTCGTCCATGAGGATGACGACCCCGCCGCCCTCTCCGTTGCCGCCGCCAACCTCCAGTATGCAGACGGCGCTCCGCCGCTCCAGGAGAGCGGAAGCGAGGACATAGAGATAACACAAGGGGGCGACCCCATCCAGGGCTCAGGCGTTGACGTAGGGGGCGATACGGCGGTGGAAATCACCGACGGGAAGAAGCGGCCCACACCAGAGGAGAAAAAGGCCTCCCTGGTCCAGGCCGCCCAGCGTGCCCTCCTCCAGGCCGAGCGGGAGGAGAGCCGCCGGTTCGAGATTGCAACGGCGAAGTTCTTCCGGGAGCAGTCCAACCGGATCACCGCCGCCATGGGCGGCACTGAGAAGGCCGAAAGGACCGTGTGGGACATTCTGCTGGATGGTGTCCCCGAGTATGATGTGGACCCGTCCGGGGCCTGGATGAAGCTCGACGAGGCTGAGAGAGCCCAGCGGGTAGACAACTTCGTGCTGGGGCTCATCGACTGGCCCGGAGAGGCTGCTGTCCTGGCTTCCATCTTCGACCCTCTCTGGAAGGAGAGCTACGCCAAGGGCGCAGAGGTAGCGTCCAGGGTGTACGGCCTTCAGGCTATTCAGAGGCCGGAGCTGTTGTCTACCGCCAAGCTGAGGGGCGGCGTCAGGGTGAAGAATATCACGGAAACCACCCAGAAGGAAATCGCCCGTATTGTCTCCTCTGGCCTGGAGCACGGGGACAGCAGGGCCACGATTGCCTCCCAAATCCAAGAGGAGATGCAGACCACCAGCGCACGGGCCCGGACCATTGCCTCCCAGGAGTGCAACAGCAGCCTCCTCACCGGGAGCCATGACATGATGAGAAGGGCCGGGGCTGAGTGGAAAATATGGCACGTCACCAATATGGCCGTGGCCCGTGATAGCCACAAGAGGCTGAACGGGAAGCGGTGCCCCATTGATGGGAAGTTCGAGAACGGGTGCCGCTATCCATGCGACCCTGATTGTGATGACCCTGCAGAGGTGGTCAACTGCCACTGCTTCCTGACTTACGAATGATGGAGGGCAGGCCTATGGAGTTCACGATAGACCAGGCAACGGCTGCTGCTGAGGCGGCCGGCATTGACCTGAAGAAGGAGCGGTTTACCGCTGAGGCCCTGGCCGCCGGTATGACGGCGGAGCTGGAGCATGGGGCTGAGAGCCCCGATACTGACATCACCAATAATGACCCCATACTGACGGCGAAACTTGCGGTGGCTCACCTCCGCAAATCGCCGTTTTATTATGCCCCGAAGAAGGGGCTGAAAGCGTGGGAGGCTTCGCTCGGGAAGGGGGTGAAAACCAAGAGCATGAAAACCGAGTACAAGGTCCTTCAATTCAAGGCGGACGAGTACGAGGAAGATACTGGCATTTTCAGCGGCTACGCCGCCGTGTTCGGGAATGTGGACAGCGGCGGCGACATCATAGAGCCCGGAGCCTTCACGAAGACAATCGCCGAAGGCTGGGAGCGGGTCAAAATCCTGGCCCTGCATAACGACTGCTGGCTTCCCATTGGCCGCCCTCTGGAACTGAGGGAGGACAGCAACGGCCTTTACATCAAGGCCAAGGTCAGCGACACCTCGATGGGGCGCGACATCAAGGTGTTGCTGAAGGATGGCGTCCTCAATGAGCTGTCCATCGGGTATGACCCTGTCGTATTCGACTACGACAAGGACAGCGGGGTCCGTCATCTCCGCGAGGTGAAGCTGTGGGAGGTGTCCGTTGTCACCTGGGCTATGAACCCGGAGGCAGTCATCACCGACTACAAGCAGGCTGCTGAAGCCGCCGAGAGAGCCAACGCCATGGCCGCTGAAGCTGCAGCCGACGTAAAAGCCGGCCGCAAAATCAGTGCCGCCAGGATGAAGGCCCTGAAGGAGGCGAGCGCCAGTATGAAGGCCGCCACCAAAGCCCTTGACAGCATCATCCGTGAGGCTGGAGAGGAGAGCACACCCAAGGGGGCCCCGGCCCCTGAAGCCGGTAAGGGAGCGCACCCTGCCGGAGCTACCACCATCGAAATCTTACTTTGACAGGAGGAACACCAGAATGAGCAAGTACATTCCCAAGACCAAGAACTCCCCCGCCCCTGCTGGCCGCAAGTCTGTGAAGATGGAGGCCGACGAGCTGACCGAGAAAATCAAGGCTTGCGTCAAGGAGGCCCTGGAGGAGCAGTCCGAGGCCAAGGCTGAGGGCGAGGGCGAGGAGGGCGACCCCACTGTGGAGGCTGCCCCCACTGACATCTCCGCCCTGATTGAGCAGGCCATGGACGTAGTGGCCCAGAAGCGCAAGGCCCGCAAGGACGCTGGCGAGGAGCTGGGCGACGTGAGCGCCGACGAGGTCCTGGAGGCCGTGGGCGAAATTATGGAGGCCCAGGAGGAAGCCAAGGCCGATGACGGCGTGGAGGATGAGGAAGCCAAGGAGGATGAGGGCATGGAGGAGAACGAGGCGAAGGGCCGCAAGGCTGCCGCCCGGCCCACCAGCACCAAGTCTGCCCCTGGCCGTAAGGCTGCCCCTGCTCCCGTGCAGCGGAAGTACAGCGGCATCTACATGAGCCGGGGCGCCGGGGCTCCTTCCTCCAAGAAGTCTGTGCCCCCCGCTATCCAGCTCGCCCGCGCCATCAAGTGCCTGGACGTGTTTGGCCGCCACGACCCCGATATGGCCTCCTTCTATGCCCGGAAGAAGTACGACGATGCGGATATGGCCCGCGAGTTCAAGGCCCTGTCCGCCACCAACCCCTCCGGCGGCGGCTACCTCATCCCGGAGGTTTACCTGGATGACATCGTGGAGCTGCTGTACGCCAAGACCGTCATCTTTGAGCTGGGCGCTCAGAAGGTCCCCATGGCAAACGGCAACCTGAACATCCCCAAGATGACCTCCGGGGCCCGTGCTACCTGGGGCGGTGAGGGCCGCAAGATTGCCAAGAGCCAGCCCGCCTTCGGCAACATTAAGCTGTCCGCCAAGCGCCTGGAGGCTATCGTCCCCCAGACCCGCGAGCTGCTGATGTCTACCAACTTCTCTGCCGACCAGATGTTTGCCAACGACCTGACCCGCCGGATGGAGCTGGGCCTGGACTTCGGCGCTATGTTCGGCAAGGGCGGCGAGTTCCAGCCCCTCGGCGTGTTCACCGACAAGGAGGTTGAGCACGTAGACGCCAAGACCCTGGGCAACACCGACCTGTCCTCTGCTGAGGGTGCCATCACCGCCGACTTCCCCGTGTATATCCGCTCCAAGGTCCTGGCCAAGAACGTGGATGACAACAAGCTCGGCTGGGCCTTCAACTCCGTGCTGGAAGGCTACCTCATGAATATGAAAACCACCACCGGCGCCTACATCTACCGGGATGAGATGAACAGCGGCAAGCTGCTGGGCTTCCCCTACCGGGTGTCCAATCAGATCACTACCGACGGCACCGGCCTCACTGAGCTGGCCTTCGGTAACTGGTCCGACCTGCTTGTGGGTGAGCAGCTGGGCCTGGAGACCTACACCACCCTGGACGGCTCCTGGACCGACGAGGACGGCGTTCAGCACAATGCCTTCGAGGAGAACCTGGCGGCCACCCGTGCCCTGATGTACGTTGACATCGCCGCCCGGCACAAGGAGAGCTTCATCCACGTCAAGAACATCAAGGCTTTTTGAGCCTGAGAAACAGGAGGTAAAAGAACCATGAAGCGTGAACTCATTCAGAACGTGAAGGTCACTCCCTATACCAGCGAGGACGCTATTGACCGTGACGGCTTCCTGTCTGCTGTCCTGGGGGTCCTGGTTGGCACTCCTACTGGGTCCCCCACCGGCCTGGCTGTTAAGCTGACCGTGACCGAGTGCGATACCGAGAGCGGGAGCTATACCCCCGCCGCCGATAAGCTCATCCCCGTGGACAAGGCCCTGGACGCTGACGGCTCCATTTCCCTGGATACTGATGCCGGCGGCGGCGCCCTGGTGAACTTCGACCTTGACCTGGTGGGCTGCAAGCAGTTCATCAAGATTAAGGTCGAGGTCGTTTGCACCGGCGGCTCCTCTGCTTCCTGCACCGCCACCGCCGCCCTGGTGCTGGGGGATAAGGCCTACACCCCCGCGTAATGCCGTGTAGAGAAGCGTACAAAGGAGGTTTTCACTATGGCAAGGGTATATGACCCCCCGAAGGCAAAACCGGCTGAGAATAAGCTGGAGCGGCCCGTAAAGGAGCGCAAAGGGACCACCTCCAAGAAAACCGAGAAGGAGCAGAAGGAGGGGGAGGGCGAATAGCCTTCCCCCTCCCCGCTGAAGGGAGGCGAGTTCATGTCCGAGGCAACCGTGGCCCTGGCCCCTAATGCCATGACCACACTGGAGGACACCATGGAGCGGCTGGGCATCTCTGAGGAGGCGGCGGACCAGGCCACCAAAAACAACCTTGTTCGCATCATCAATGCCGCTTCTGCCTGGATTGAGACCATCACCGGGCGGCACTTTGGAAAGGCCACCTATACTGACCGCTACGCTGGCCCCGGCGCTCAGGAGCTTGTCCTTCGGGAGTACCCCATCCGCTCTGTTGAGTATGTGAAGGACACCGTGACCGGGGGGCTTATTGACCCCGGCACCTATGACTTCTCTATGAGTGGCGACATCGGGGTATTGTATCGGGACATGGGCTGGACCTTCCGGGGCTACCCCTACGGGCTGGCAAATGACTACCGGGCCGCCAGCCGCTATCTGGAGGTCAAATTCACCGCCGGTTATGTCCTGCCGAAGGACGCCACAGAGGATGAGCCCTCCGACCTGCCCGCCGACATCATCTCCATTGTCTGGGGTATCGCGGAACAGGAATACTCCATCCTTGTGAACGGGTCCCAGGGGCTTTCCGCCTTCTCTATCTCCGACGTGTCCTGGACCTTCGACAAGGAGCCCAGGGCGTCGTGGATGGAAACCCTCAGCCACTACATGAGGTGGTGAGCCATGAAACTGAGCGACCGCGTGACCCCTGAGCTGCTGCGGATAAAGGGAGAGCTGGAACAGCTCCAGAAGCTCCGTATCAAGGTGGGTATCCAGGGCGACGCTGACAGCGAGATACTGACTATCGCCCGTGTCCATGAGTATGGGGCCGTCATCCATGCAAAGCAGGCCAAAAATCTGTGTATCCCAATTAGCCAAGAGAGCTACGACAAGAGCCCCAGGGACTTCCCGGACCTGTTCTTTATCAGGTCCAAAAATGGCTATCTGCTGGGAGTGACCGCCAAGAAGCCCCGCAAGCGTAAGAAGAAGGGAGACGAGGGGCCGTCTGATGACCTCAATCTCCTGTTCCTGCTTCTGCCCTCTGTGACCATCCCGGAGCGGTCCTTTATCCGTGCCGGATATGACGCCAACCGCAACCTCCTGGCCGATGTGTGCCAGCAGGCTATGGGGAAAATCATCCATGAAAAATGGGACGCCCACAAAGCTGCTGAGTGGATAGGCGGAAAGGCCGTGGACCTTATCCACGAGTTTATGTCCGATGCGTCGAACTTCGAGCCAAAGGGCCGTATCCAGAAGGAGCGGGCCCCAAGCTGGGCCAACAATCCCCTGACGGTTACCAAGAGGCTTTTCAATTCTGTCACCTGGAAGGTGGAGGAGGGCGACTAAATGGGCGCGTTCAAAATGGCACAGCCTGTCATCCCACGTGGGCTGCTGCACACCATGTACGACCTGAAGGCTGGGAGCAAGTTCGACCAGTCTAAGGGCGGCCAGTATATCCCCGGGGGAGCTACTGAGCGGACCCCCTTCCAGGGGGCCGTGCTGCCGGTCAGCGATAAGGACCTGGTGAGGGAAATCACCGGCACCGTCACTGACCACAGCGAGAAGATTTACACCAACGGCTATGCGCTGAGGGTCGGGGCCCAGGTCTTTGACCCTCAAACTCAGATCACCTACACCGTCACCCAGGAGCTGGGGCACAACAGCATCCACCCTATGAAGCGGTATCTGGTGGAAGCCAGAGGGGAGGCGGCCACGAAATGAGGTCCTATATCGAGAAGCGCAATGCGCTTATCCTGGCCCTGAGCAATTTCGTCGGCTGCCCCGTCCTGATGGCCTCCCAGGTGGAGCCGGAGATGGAGCCGCCGTTCATCGTGTACTCCATCACCTCTGACTACACCCCCGACAATGGGCTGGGCAACTACTCTCTGGAGGACGGGAGTACGGAAGGAACAGCGGTGGAGGTCCGGGAGGAGCAGCCGACCACCACCATGTCGTTTACTGCTTGCAGCATCAACCGAGTTGAGGAGAAAGACGGCGAACAGGTGTCTATCCTGGGCGCTGACGAGGCCCTGGAGCTGGCTACGCTGGCCCAGGGCTTCTTCCTTCATGGTGGGCGTTACGCCATTCAGAAGGCTGGTTTCGTGGTGGTGGACGTGACCAACGCCACCAGCAGGGACGCCCTGGAGCTGGACGAGATGGGCCGTCGGTTTGGCTTCGATGTCCGGCTGAGGTACACGCGCACCGACCTTGCCGAGGTTGATACTGTCACCAATGTAATTACCAAACAGAAGGAGTGATAACGAATGCCGAATGATGTCATTGTTGTTGTCAACATCGACGCCCGGCCCACCGGCACCGAGAACCTGGACATTCTGCTTCTCTCCACCGAGGGAGAGAAGGCCATCGACACTTACCGGGACCTGGAGGTCATCCAGACCACCTTCACTGGAAAAAAGGTCGCGGCAATGGCTGAGAAGCTGTTCAACCAGGGGGACACTACCCTGGCCGATACCCTTATCCGAAAGGTGAAAATCGCCGGTATCGAGGCCCCTACTGGGACCGGCGAAAGCGACAAGGCCACCGCTCTGGTCCAGGCCATCGAAACCCTCCGGCAGACCGACGATGACTGGTATATCCTGCTCACCGACCAGACCGGGGCCGAGGCGGTGGAGGCCCTGTGCGCCTGGGCTGAGGGCACCGAGCCCACCGAGGCGGAGCTGGGGGCCGGCGAGGAGGACCACCGCAAGCTCTACTTTGGGCAGACCAGCGATAAGGAGCTGGCCCTTACCAATGCCCGGAGCATTATCATCTATACCGATGACCCCACCGAATATGCCGACGCCGCCTATGTGGGCAACGTGGGCCCCTTCTATCCTGAGAGTGTGACGTGGAAGTTTAAGCGGCCTCAGGGCATTGCTGTTCCCGACCTGACCAAGGCGGAGCGGGACGCCCTGGAGGAGGCCAACGTCAACTTCCTCACCGTGGAATACAAGCGGGAGTATGTGAAGAATGGGACCTGCCTCAACGGTGAGTTCATCGACGTGCAGATGGGTGCTGACTACATCGCCAAGACCATGCGGGAGAACCTGTACGACATCTTCCTGGAGAACGCCAAAATCGGCTATACCGACGAGGGCTTTGCCATCATTGCTGATGGAGTTTTCCAGGCCCTCAACCGGGCTGTGGACCTGGGCATCATTGCCCTGGATACCGAGAGCGGCCAGGGGGTCTACACCGTCACTGTGCCCAAGCGGTCTGAGGCTACCGACGAGCAGGCCCGTAACCGGCAGATGCCCGACATCACCTGGGAGGCCCAGCTTGAAGGGGCCGTTCATGGTGTGAAGGTCAAGGGGACCCTGCGGGCCACCCTGAGCGCGTAAGAAGGGAGGAAAATCCATGTCTATCGAGGTCCAGAGCTATGACCCCAAAAAGGTAAACGTCATCGTCGCTGGCCGGGCCATTACTGGCTTCGCCTCTGATGGTGTCGTGACCCTGAGCAAGAACGAGGACAGCGTGACCCCATCCGTGGGGGCCAAGGGCGACGTTGCCTATTCTGAGAACGCCAATGAGAGCGGGACTATCGCCCTCACCCTCATGTCTACCTCCTCCAGCCTCCCTTATCTCCGGGAGCTGGAGGCAAAGCGGCGCCTCATCACGGTATCCGTGCAGGACGCCAATGATGCGGACAGCTTCGCCATGAGTGCGGATAACTGCCGCATTCTGAAGATGCCCGACGCGGCCCGCCAGAAGGAGCAGAGCACCGTCACCATCAACATCTATGTGCCTTCCATGGTGCTGAGATGACCCGGCGGCGGTGAGCTGCAAGGACTATGAGCAAGAAATGGCTGGAGAGGCCAAAGTCGCTGAGTGAAAGGAGCTATCGAAAGTATATGGCAAAGCAGAAGAAGGTCACCGTAAACGGCCAGGAGTTCACCCTTCAGAGTGTGTCCCCCACCTGGTATTTCCAGACCAACGACGAGTGCGGGATGACCGGCGGCAAGAAGGACACCACCAAGTATCTGGATACCATGTTCAAGAACGTGGTCATTGCCCCTGCTGAGGTGAAAACCGACGGCATGGGCTACTTCGACGCCCAGGAGGACGTAAAGACCCCGGAGAAGCTGATCGCCGCCATCGAGAAGTTTCTTCGAGAGTGAGTATTCACTGGAAGCGGCCCACCGGCGGGCCGTCCGCAATAAGGCATTCTGGATGATGGTCTACGGTGGCAATGGCCTGTCCTATCAGGAACTCCGCGAAATGGACATGGCCGACTACCGGGAGGCTGTCGAGGCCAGGATACTCTACAACACAGAATGGACCAAAAAGAGGGGTGGGGCCACATGAGCCTCCCCCTCTTTTTGCGTGTAAGGAGGTGAGGAAAAAATGGCGGACAGTAGAGAGATGACCTTCGGGCTCGACTTCGGCCTGAAGGACGCTATTGACCAGCTTGAGGATATTGTCACCCGCCTGGAGCAGGCCGTGGATAGCGCCAGAGATGCTGAAGAAGCCGGGCGCAGCATGGGGGCTGGTATTCAGGCCGGGGCTGACACCGGGGCCGCTGGGCTTCGGAATATGCGTGACGAAGCTGAGGACGCCGGGGACAGCCTTGATGACATCGGGACCAACTTCCGAGCCATAGGCCGTGAGGCTGACAGTTTCGGGTCCGCCGTCGCCAAGTCTATGGGGACCGCGGCCAAGGAAAGCAACAGCGTTTCTAAGACCATGCGAGCCGGTTTTGATGGAGCCATCGGCTACACTGAAAAGAAGTTCAACACCTTCACTGGGAAGGTACAAAAGGGCGTCAAGGGCATTGGGACCGCCTTCACTCACCCGATAGCTACTATCAAGGGAAAATTCCTGGGGGCCGTAGAGGAGGCAGCCAACAAGCTCAATGGCCTGGGAGATGATGCCGATGATGCCCGAAGGGACCTCGACGATATGGGGGACGAGGGCGAGAAAGCCGGTGGAGAGGTCAAGGAGGCCATCAAGGGGGCCCTGGCTGCCTTTGTCGGCTTCGAGGCAATCCAGGCCGGTATAGATATGCTGAAGGAACTGGGGGCCGCCGCAATCGAGGCTGCCGGTGCTGCTGAGAACAGCGGGAAGAAGTTCGAGGCCAGCTTTGCCGGAACTGATGCGGCCGCATGGGTGGATAACTATGCGGCCTCTGTCCACCGGAGCACTGCTGAGGTGCAATCCTTCATGGTATCCAACAAAGCCATGTATGGGGAAATGGGTATCACCGGGGATGCCGCCGCCGAGCTTTCCAAGGTCACCACGTCCCTGGCCTATGACTTCGGCAACGCCTTTTCCATGGCTGATGCTGACGCCCTGGGGGTGGTCCAGGACTACCTCTCCGGCAACAGCGCCGCCCTGGAGGAGTACGGCATACACATTGACGACACCGTGCTGAAGAACAAGGCCATGGAAATGGGCCTCGGTAGCCAAATCGACGAGCTGGACGACGCGGCCATGGCCCAGGTCCGGCTCAATGCCCTGCTGGATAAGAGCGGGGACATTCAGCAGGCGGCCATAAAGGATACTGGGGGCTTGGTGAATAGCACCAAGAGCCTGAACGGTGTATGGTCTGAGTTCATGGCCGACGCAGGGTCCCAGTTCACCCCCGTTCTGGAGGGGCTATTCGGCACTATCCTGGAGAGCTGGCCCACAATCGAGCCCATGCTGATGGACTTCGTGAGTATGCTTTCCGAGGGGCTGGGGGAGGCCATCCCCGTGGTCATGGAGCTGGGCCAGACCCTCCTCCCGGTGCTGACAGACGTACTCGGCACCCTGTTCCAGGCGGCCACCCCACTTATCTCGGTTTTCTCCAACCTGGCCCAAACTATCCTACCGCCCCTGGCAAACATCGTCGGCATGATAGCCGAAACCGTCATGCCGCCCCTGGTGGACATTCTGAATACACTGACCACCAGCATTATTGAGCCCCTGATGGGCCCCCTTCAGAGCATAGCCGAGGCCCTGCTACCCCCAATCGCGCAACTGCTGGGGCTGGTGTCCCCTATCCTGGAGGCCATGAGCCCGGTCCTGTCCACCATCGGGGACGTACTGGGGGTCATTGCTGATGTCCTGGGAACCGTAGTCGGCTGGCTGGCTGACGGCGTGGGCAAGGTGGTCAACTTCTTCAGCGGCCTGTTCGGTGGAGCTTCTGAAAGTGAGGCCGCCGTGAACGACCTCAGCGGGGCCGTGGAGAACCTGGACGGCGTGACCTCCAAGGAAACCTCCCTCGCTGTGGATACCTCCGAATATCAGGAGAAGGTCAACGGAGCTGCTGAGACGGCCACCAAAGCTGTGGAGGAAAGCTCCAATGCCGCCGCCGAGATCACCGACGTAAACTTTATGGCAATGGGGACCTCTGCTGAGGTTGCCTACGGCCAAATGCAGACCGACGCAGAAACGGCCTGGAACGCCATGACAGCCGCCGCAGACGCGGGGGCTACTTCTATTGTCGATGACTTCAAACGCATCACAGCGGCGGCGAGAGAGGCCAATACAGCGACCTCCGGCACTGTCGGCACAAATATCCCGCACAATGCCAGAGGCACGGATAATTTCCCCGGCGGCCCAACCTGGATGAATGAGGAGGGCGGCGAGCTTGCCATCCTCCCTGGAGGGTCTGCCATTATCCCGGCGGACCAGACCGAGCGCCTGGTGAACTCCTTCAGCACCACCAACCAGCAGAACAACACCCGGACCATGAGCTTTAATCCCCAAATCAGCATCGTGGTCAATGGTGGTGCCGACGGCGGGGCCGTGGATGAGCTGGAGGCCCGTATTCGGGCCCTGTTTGGTCAGCTCTATGCTGAGGCCCAGGAGAAGGACTACGCCGAGAGAGCCATGCAGCATGGCTTTGCGTAAGGGAGGGAAAGCGAATGTATGTACTCCAGGGGGCCAAATGCGGAAGTGTTCGCTTTGAGCCCTTCATCAATGGTGTCATCAACAAGGAGACCGTCAGCCGGCAGAGCACCATAACCGATAACCCGATAGAGGGTGGCGGTAGTATCAACGACCACGTTTTCAGGTCCCCCCTGAGCTTCCAGCTTTCCGGGACTGTGACCGACGGGGCCGCGGCTATCGCCACCCTCCAGCAGATGTGGATGAAGGGCGACGTCCTGACCTATACCGGGCGGAACCAAATCAATAACCTGGTCATCCAAAACCTTCAGTCCACCCATGACGCTACCAATCGGAAGGGCTTCACCTTCACTGCGACCCTGAAGCAGATCACCATAGGGAGCAGCGAGGACAGCGGTACGGCAAGCATGATGTCTGACCAGGATAGCACCGCCGCTTCTCAGACTTCCTCCAGCTCCAGCAGTAAGGCATCGTCTCAGACCTCCAAATCGTCTGCTGCTGGGCTGAAAACCACCGTATCCGAGACTATATCCAGCTCGGCTTATGCCGCCTATGTGAATACCTACAACACCAAACCCGCAAGCAGTTCCGGGCCTTCCTCCCGGTCCACGCCTACGAATACCGGGAGGAGGTGACGGAAAATGCTTCAGCTCATAGAGCTGGGCGCCGAGGTTGAGTATATCGACATCGACACCAGCAAAATTCCCTATACCTTCAACATAAAGCTGACCGATAAGACCTACTCCTTCACCGTCCGCTACAACGACGTGGGGGGCTTCTTCACCATCGACCTGAGCGTTGCCAATACTGGCGAGGTCCTGGCCTATGCGGACCCCGTGCGGTATGGCCGCCCCATGTTTGGCCCTATCGAGGACGAGCGGTTTCCCTTGCCCGTCATCATTCCCCTGTGTCTTACCGGGGACGAGGTGGACGAAGTGACCTGGGAGAACTTCGGGAAGCAGGTCAAGCTCTACCTGTACGAGAGGAGGTCTGAATAAATGCCCTTCTGGATGAGGGAGGCCACCCTCCAAATCGGCTCTAAGGTCTACCAGATGGACGACCTGTATTTTGAGTTCGAGGTCCCCTTCGAGGACAGCGACACCCTCCAGAGCGCCACCTTCAAGGCCTATAATCTGGCCGAGAGCACCCGGAAGGGTATCAAGCGGGGAAGCGTTATCATCCTGAACGCTGGCTATGAAGGGGACATCGGGGCCATTTTCGTGGGAAAGGTCTCCGCCTGTTCCCATAAGCACGACAAAACGAACTGGATAACCAGCATCACGGCCACCGCCGCTATGGATGAATGGCTCAGCTCCAAGGTCACCAAAACCTATGCCAAGGGGAGCACTGGGCAGGAAATCGTCTCCGACCTGCTGAACATCTTCGGCCTGGAGGTGGGCGAGTTCACCCTGGCCGTGAACAAGGTCTATGACCGGGGCCTGGTGTGCAATGGGAAGGTCAAGGACCTGCTGAAGCAGGTCGTGGTGAATGACTGCAAGAGCCGGTTCCTTATCAGGACCGGCTCCGTCATCATCAATGACCCTTCCAAGGGCATAGCCAATGGCCTGGTGCTGACCCCGGAAAGCGGGCTCCTCATGTCTGGTGACGAGGTGGAGGAGACCGTCATAGCGGTGGGGTCTGATAGCCAGAAAAGCACTGAGGCCAAGGACGAGGAAGGGAACTACGTCACCAGGGAATGTCTCCTCAACTACCACATCGGCCCTGCTGATGCTGTCACAGTGAAGTCTCAGAGCCTCAACGGGAAGTTCGTCGTGGTGAGTGGAAAGCACGTCGGCAGCCCCAAGGGAGACTGGAAAACCACCATCCAAATGAAGCCGGCATAAGGGGGGATAGTATGGCACGGCAAAGCAAAAAGCGGGCCTTTGAAGATGCCCAGGCCCAGTCCATGGCCTCCTCCATCTGTGTGGCTGACATCGTGAAGGTGGTAGCCTTCGACGAGGCCAACATGACGGTTGATGTGCAGCCTATCACCCGATACCCAGACGAGGACAGCTTCCAGACGAAGCCCCAGGTCCTGGCCGTCCCTGTCGCCATGATTTATGGCGGGGGCTGGGCCTTCCGGCCCGTGTACCAGGCCGGGGACATCGGCGTGGTGCTGTACCTGGACCGGGACAGCGACGCGGTGATAGCTGGCGGGGCTGAAGCTGACCCCAACACGGAACGGCTCCACAGCGGGGATGACGCCATCTTCCTGGGGGGTATCCGAGTCGGGTCCAACACCATTTCTGGCTTCCCCTCCGGGACCCTCTGCATGGGGACCACTGACGGGAGCGTTTACTTCTCCATGACCAAGAGCGGCATCGACATCAAGGGGAATGTGACCATCACCGGGAACCTGACCACCACCGGCGGCGTGGTCAATCTGAACTGAGAAAGGAGGGCCTGAGCTATGCCTGGAGCCGCCAGACTGAATGACAGCATACAGGGGACTACCGGCGGAGAGCACACCGGCCACGTCCCCCCTCATGGTCCCCTGCCTATCTCTGGGCAAATCTCCGGGGGGTGCTCCGGGGACGTGAATATCAACGGGCAGCCAGCGGCCACGGTGGGAAGCACCACTACGGAGCTGGACGCCTGCTGTGGGTCTAATTCTGGAGCCGTTGCCGCTGGCAGTGGCTCCGTTTTTATCAATGGGAAACCGGCGGCCCGCATGGGGGATGCCCTGGCCCCTCATAGTGGGACCGGGTCCATCTCCTCCGGCAGCTCCGACGTCCTGATAGGAGGGTGAACCGTGGAGGACAACTATACGCTGAGAATTGACCCTGAAAGCAGGGACATCACCTTTGACGCCGACGGCATGATGGAAACTGTGGCCGGGGATGATACGACGGCTCAGGCGGTCCGCCTGACCCTCCAGACCTGGCTCGGCGAGTTTGCCCTTGTCCCGTCCCATGGGACCGACTACGAGGCGATTATGGGGAAGAAGCCGAAGGACCTGACCGAGGATGAGATACCAGAGGTCATCCGGGCCGCCATCTTCCAGGAGCCGGAGGTCCAGGAGGTGGAGGAAGTGAACTATACGCAAACCGGGCGGGCCCTTGACATCTCCTTTGTGGGGCGCCTCGCCAACGGGAATACCATCAGCACGGAGGTGACGATGAATTGAACAATGAAGAATGGGGCGTGACCGAGCGAGGCTTCCACCGCCCGACCTATGTTGAACTCCTGAACGCCATCGAGTATAAGGCTCGGGAGCTGTTCGGGGACAGGGCCAACCTGACCGTCCGCTCCCCCCTGGGGCTCTTTCTCCGGGTGTTTGCCTGGATACTCAATATCCTGTTCTCCCTGATGGAGGACGTCTACAACAGCCGCTTTGTGGATACGGCAGTGGGTACGAGCCTCTATAACCTGGGGAAGGCCATCGGCCTGTCCCTTCTCCCGGCGCAAAAGGCAACCGGCTATGTTACCTTTACCGGGACCGCAGGGACAGTTATCCCCTCCGGCTTCCTGGTCAAGACTGTGGCCGGACTTCAATATGCCGTGATGACCGAGGGGCGTATTGAAAGCTCCGGGACCGTGACCCTTCCTGTCCAGGCTGTGGATACCGGCTCCGACTACAATGCCTCTGCTGGTACGGTGACGGAAATCGTGAACCCCCTGGACGGGGTGGCTTCCTGCTCGAACTCTGCTGCTGTGGATGGTGGCCGGGGTAGGGAAACCGATGAGGAGTTCCGGGACAGATATTACCAGTCCGTGGACTATGCCGGCGGCGTGAACGCTGACGCCATCTCCGGCGAGCTCCTTCAGAACGTGGAGGCCATCTATTCTGTCATCTGCTATGAGAACGACACCGACGAGACAAACGACCTGGGCCTCCCCCCGCACAGTATCGAGGTGGTGGCTTATGGAGGGCTCGACGAGGAGGTGGCGGCGGCCATCTACCGCCGCAAGGCCGCCGGTATCCAGACCTATGGAGGGAAAACCATTGCCGTGCTGAGTGCCAGCGGCCAGAGCATCGACATCAACTTTTCCAGGCCCACCACCGTCCCTGTCTACCTGAAAATCACGAACCTTCAGACCAACAGCAACTTCCCGTACAACGGGAATGACCTCATCAAGGAGGCCCTCATCAACTACATCGGTGGAGATACCTGGGGCGGCCTGACCATCGGCCAGGATGTGCTCTATATGGCTATCCCCGGCGTCATTCTCGGCGTCTCCGGCGTGGTAGACTTTGACCTCCTCATCAGCAAGGATGGGGTGGATTATAGCCAGAACAATATCGAGATAGGCACCAGGGAGAAGGCCATCACCGATGGGGAGAAGGTGAGCATTGAAGCATGAGTTACGGATATTTGTCTCAAATGCTGGACCAGCTCACCAGCGCCTATGCGCGAGAGGATATTCGGAATGACCGAAAGGGGCTGCCCCTGGAGACCAATATCGGCCGTCTGTTTGAGACGCTGGCCTGGGGTCTGGAGTTCGTCCATGAGCACGCGGAGCGCATGAGGGTATGGGATGACCTGGACAACGCGAAAGGGGCTGTGCTGGACCGCTACGGGGCAAATTTTGGCGTTGATAGAGGCGGGGCCACGGATACCGTGTACCGGCTCCTCATCAAGGTCAAGATGATTGCCCTCATGTCCGGTGGCGACATCGACACTATTATCTGGGCCGCCGCAAGCCTGTTCGACGTCCAGCCCACCGATATTGAAATCCAGGAGAAATTCCCCTGTAAAATCCGCATCTGTGTGGACGAGGCCCTTCTGAGTTCTGAGCGCCTGACCTCCATCGAGGTCATTGCGGAGCTGATGAAACGCATTGCTGCTGCCGGTATCGAGGTCCACATCCTGCTCAGGAACCGGAGGACGTATCAGTATGAGGTCATCATCTCCCGCGGCTGTGCTTTTGAGACGGTGGTATCTGGAGGGCCCGCTGTGGGCTCCTCCACCTACACCGTCTCCCGTATCAAAGGAAAAAGAATAGACAAGGAGGCTTGAAACTATGCCCTTATTCACCGATGGCTGCTACCAGTGCGCACCTGCTGAGGCTCTTATTGCCAAGGTGCTGGCTGGCCGCTGCACCATGCACTATACGAGGGTCGCCGTGGGGAATGGGAGTATCCCGGAAGGAAGCACCCCGGCTACGATGACTGAGCCCGCTGGATATGTGATGAACGCCAAACTCAGTGGGGCAACAAACCCGGTCGATGGAGAATGTCAGGTCACAGCTCAGATCACCAGTGACGATGTGACCGCTGACTTCTCTGCGACCGGTGTTCTTTTGTATGCCGAGGACCCTGACCTGGGAGAGGTGCCCTATACATACCTCGTCCTGGAGGCTGCCCCTGAGCCCATCAAGTCCAAGACTTCCACAGTCGGCAAGATTGCTATTTTTGAGCTTGTGGCTGCTGTGGGGGCCGTAGACAACGTGACCGCCGACATCGACCTCGAAACTCTGGTGACCGCTGAGAAGGTGGCTGAGATGATTGCGGCCCATAACTCGGATAAGGAGGCTCACCCAGACATCAGGCAGATTGCCCAGGATGCTCTTGACCAGGTGGAGGCTTTGACCCATACCATCAGCACTATCCCCACCCAGAACGGCAGTCTGACCTATACCGGGTCCCCGCAGTCTCCGAGCTGGAACGGCTATGACCCGACCACCCTGACCCTGGGAGGTACCACGGAGGCTACCGACGCCGGAACCTATACAGCTACCTTCACTCCAAAGGATGATTACCAGTGGGCTGATGGAACTAAAGAGGCAAAGTCGGTCCAGTGGAGCATCGGCAGGGCGAATATTGCCAGTGTGCCTACCCAGACGGGCAGCCTGACCTATAACGGGAGCGCCCAAAGCCCTACCTGGTCCGGCTATGATGCCTCCAAGATGACCTTGGGGGGAACCACCAGCGGCACCAACGCTGGAAGCTATGCCGCCACCTTCACCCCGAAGGCGAATTATCAGTGGACCGATGGGACCACGGCGGCCAAGGAAGCCCCCTGGACCATTGGAAGGGCTACCGTCTCCACTCTCCCCAGCCAGTCTGGGTCCCTGACCTATACCGGCTCGGCACAGTCTCCCACCTGGGCCAATTATGATACCTCGAAGCTGACCATCGGCGGGGCTACCAGCGGGACCAATGCCGGGACCTATACCGCTACATTCACCCCCACTTCCAACTATCAGTGGGATGGCGGCGGCGTCGGCCCCCAGAGCGTCAACTGGAGTATTGGAAAGGCTGCTGGCAGCCTGACCCTGAACAGGTCCAGCCTGACCCTGAATAATGCCACCAGGACCGGGACCATCACTGTCACCCGCCCTGGAAATGGAGCCGTCACTGCTTCTTCCAACAACACCGGCATCGCCACCGTGAGCGTGAGCGGTACTACCATCACCGTGACCGCCGTTGCCTATGGCTCGGCCACAATCACCGTCAAAGTGGCTGAGGGGACGAACTATACAGCCCCCTCCAGTAAGACGTGCAGCGTCACCGTGAACCTTTTCAACGCTACCCTGAACTCCAACACCTGGGCTGCCATTAAGGCCGCCAGCGACGCTGGAGACGCTGCTAATGTGTGGAGCGTGGGAGATACCAAGAGCATCCGAATCAATGGTAAGGTTGGCAACTTTACCTTCTCCAACCAGTCTATTGATGCCTTTATCGTAGGCTTCAATCATAATAGCGGTAAAGAAGGCGGCCAGAGGACCCACTTCGCTATTGGAAAGATTAGTGGGAAGATGGTGGCTCTCTGTGATAACCAGTACAGCAATGAGCAGACCTCCTCCGGCTATTTCAATATGAACACCAGTCGTTCCAATGTCGGTGGCTGGAATAGCACCAATATGCGGCGAAATATTCTTGGCAATACTGGGACCCCCACCAGTCCCCCGGCAAATACTCTGCTGGCTGCCCTACCCTCTGACCTTCGCGCTGTGATGAAGTCTGTAACCAAGTACACTGATAATACCGGCAATGGCAGCAATGTGGCTGGGAACGTCACTGCTACAACTGATTATCTCTGGCTCTTTGCTGAGTTTGAGGTCTTTGGTGCTCGGTATTATGCGAACCAGTATGAACAGAACAGCCAGGCCCAATATGCCTACTTCTCTGCTGGAAACTCTCGTGTAGCGTACAAACATTCGTCTACTGGCACGGCCGTCTGGTGGTGGCTCCGCTCCGCCTATTACGACGGCACCAATACCTTCTGTTATGTCAACACCGACGGCTCCTACACCAATGACAATGCTTCCTGGTCGGCGGGTGTCCTCGCCGGCTTTGCTGCCTAATCCTCCGCAGAGCTATCCAGACCCCATCCCGCCCCCGGAAGGGGGCGGTCCCCCGATAGAAGTAAGGAGCTCCAGGGAGCGCCGAAAAAAGAATATCGGCGCGAAGCGCCGACGCGATTTTTTAAAAAACGCCCCCTTAAAATGCTATCACTTACCTGTCTTTTGACTGCATACAGGAGGCGAAAATAGTCATAAAATAGCCCTATGCCAATCAGTTTGGGGGTATTCTATGGCTACAAATAAAAGAGTGTTCACCCTCCGCCTGTCTGATGAAGTGTTTCAGAAAATCGGAATATTGGCTACCAACGAGCACCGTTCCGTTACGAACTATATTGAGTTTGTGCTGCTGAAGCACCTGGAGGATGTGGAGAGGGAGCAAGGCGAAATTAAGGCCGGTGAAACAGAGGTGTAGCTATGTCGGTATTGAAATCCAAGAGAACTGTCAGCAAGGCCGAGTTTGTGAATACGGCCCACCAAATTTTCGTTGAAACCCTGAATTTCCTCACCCGCCTGTCTGCCCGGTATTCCCGCCTTCTGGCGGAGCCTACCGCAAAACTGGCTGGTGAGGTCATTGACCATGCCGAGAAGGCCAACAGTATTTTCCCATCTGACCCCCAGAGGGTGGAGCTGAGAAAAGCCCACCTGCTGGAGGCAAGGGCTTCGCTCATGGCTCTGGATGTACGGCTTACCCACTGTTATACGATTATGAGCCAGAACCCCCAGGGCTGCTTTACCAACAGCAAGGGGAAAAGCCTATCTCCTTCTGAGGCTACTGAGAAACTGGACCGAATGGCTCAAAGCCTGGGGGAAAAGATTGACCAGGAAAACGAGCTGCTGAAGGGCCAAATCAAGAGCTTGGCCCAAAAGAAGGAATAGCCCTATATTGGGTGCGTGTCTGATAATTCCAGGCTCGGTGTTTTCGGCCCTTCGGGCCGTCTGGTGGTGGCTCCGCTCCGCCAATTACAACAACAACAATAACTTCTGTAATGTCAACACCGACGGCAACTACAACAATAACAATGCTTCCTGGTCGGCGGGTGTCCTCGCCGGATTTTGCGATATGCGGGGTCA
Source organism: Muriventricola aceti (assembly GCF_025567565.1). Taxonomy (NCBI): domain Bacteria; kingdom Bacillati; phylum Bacillota; class Clostridia; order Eubacteriales; family Oscillospiraceae; genus Muriventricola; species Muriventricola aceti. The sequence continues at coordinate 135,228 of NZ_JAOQKF010000001.1, forward strand.
AATGGAGTAGCGAAAGTGAAAGACGACCCACGCAAAAGGAGACACGCTTCCCTGGGTGAAAGTCCCTAAAACTGCCCTCTGATGCTTCCGCACGAACGCTTCTTGCATGGCGGGGTGATATGCCTACCCCCGTTTCATGTGCTGGAGCAAAGCAGATTAGACGGCATCCTACACCACATCTGTACGGAGGTGCGAATACCCATTATGACCAGTCAAGAGCGCCGAGAGGCGCGATACCAAAGGCGCCAGGACCGCCGCCTGGAGAATAAGCGAGCCCGCTGTGAGAGCTTGGGCGGACTGAAGAAGGCATTCTCCTATCGGAAGATGTTCTTCCATGGGAAGAAGTGCTGCAACGGCGTAGGATGGAAGCAGAGCACCCAAAACTTTGGGCTCCACCTGTTCTCTGGCACTGCCCGCCGCCGAAAGGATATACTGAACGGGAAATACAAGTTCAAGAAATGCTCCCACTTCACCCTGAGGGAAAGAGGGAAAGTCCGCCCTATTGATGCACCGCATGTCACAGACCGGCAAATCCACAAGACCCTGTGCAATGAGGTCCTAATACCGCTATACAGCCCGTGCATGATTTATGACAATGGGGCATCCCAGAAAAAGAAAGGGCTCCACTGGGCATACCGCCGACTGGAGGAACAACTTCACTGGCATTTCCGCCGGTATGGCCGCCAGGGGGCTGTGTTCCTGCTGGACCTGAAAGGCTTCTTCCCGAATGCCCCCCATGCTGCCCTTTACCAGCGGCACCGTCAACTCATTTTCGACCCTGAGCTCCTGGCCCTGGCTGATGCCATCGTTGCAAGCTCCCCCTGTCCTACCCCTGGACGCGGTATGCCATTGGGTGTGGAGCCATCCCAGCAAGAGATGGTGGCCCTTCCTAGCTCCGTGGATAACTGGATAAAATGCCAAGCTGGGGTGCATGTTGCAGCCCACTACATGGATGATTACTATATCATCCTGCCTGATATTGAAAAACTGAAGGAACTCGCCCGCGAGGTTGTGCGTCGTTTTGAGGCAATGGGCATTAGGGTGAATAAGCGGAAATGCAAGATAATCCCCCTCACCAAGCCCTTCCGCTTCTGTAAGGTCCGCTTTACCCTGACTGAGAGCGGGGCCGTCAAGCGGAATGGGTGTCGTGATGGAATGAAGCGGAGCCGCAGAAAACTGAAGTTTTTCCAGCGGGAGGTTGCCGCCGGCAGACGTACCCTTGCTGAAGCTGCTGAGTATATGCAATCCCAACGAGCCTATTACAGCAGTTTTGATGACCACGGTAGGCTGCTCCGCCTGGAGCGGCTGGCCTATTCAATTTTTGGAGGTGTAAAACTGTGTTCAAAATTCTTAAAGACGGAACCCAAATCGGCATGACCGAAGCCCCGAACTACATAAAACTGGCACCCAACGGATGCTATAACCTCTGCCCTGAGCCCGAAGCTCAGGGCATTGTTTTTTCCGGTACTGTGTACCAGCTTATTGGACGGGAGGAGATGGGAGACAGCCTGGGCTCTGTCTCTCTGGAGGAGACCGACGCAGGGGAGGAGATTACCAAGGCCGTCGGTGTCAATGGTATTATGTTCGTCACCCTGACTGAGGCTGGGAGTATTGATGACACTACCGCCTCAGAACACGCCGACCTATTTGCCTCCTGGGCATACCCTGTGAACTATACCAAGGGACAGATCCGCCGCTATACTGACGGGAAACTGTATAAATGCCTCCAGGCCCACACCTCTCAGTCTGATTGGACCCCCAACACCGCCGTGAGCCTCTGGGTGAGTATTTCTGACCCGGCCGAGGAGTGGCCTGAGTGGTCCCAGCCACTCGGTGCCCATGATGCCTATGAAATGGGGGCGAAGGTGAGCCATAACGGGAAGCACTGGACCAGCGACGTCGCCGCCAATGTGTGGGAGCCTGGTGTCTATGGGTGGACGGAGGTGCAGAGCTAATATGGGAAAATATGTAGCGCGAGACCGGGCGAGATTCAAAGGGTTTTCCGGTCCTGTCAATATCCCTTGGGGGTCCGTCCTGGATGAGCAGGACGGACTTCTTTTTTGGCATGGAGAAGCTGTCTGCACCATCACAAGCCAAAATGCCTATGACTTCTTCTCTGCTGATAATGACGGTCAAGGGAAACTTCGCGGGAAACTGGTGACCGCCATCAAGAAGAAACTGGAGAAACGGGACACAGGGTATCAGGCCAGATGGGACAAGGTGTGGGCTGATGACCTATGCCAGAAGTACCGGCGGCCCGAGCACGAGGATTGGTGGCTCTGGAACCACGATTTTTTCAATGCCCCAATTCAGGACCTCCGTCATATTGCCTCCCTGGTCGGAGCTCCTTCTATCTGGTGAGGAGGACCGACTATGAGCAACCTTCAAATTATCGAAAGCCTCTGCTCACTTGCTGAGGAGCAAAGCGCCATCATCCGGGCCATGAACCTGCGCCTCGGTGAGCTGGGCGCCGCCTTTGGTGAGGATGAGCTTGCCGCCGCTGACGAGCAATTCAGGCGGCTCATCGGTAGAGAGAACCAGTCAGAAAGGGGGTGATACCAGTGGTTCAAATTGACGTTGGTAAACTGCTTCTGGCCTTTGTTGTTTCTATGGGTATCCCTAGCACCATCATGGGGCTTATCGTCTGGCGTCTGAAAGGCCGAATTGAGGAAAAGGACTCCGCCCAGGCAAAAAGAACCAAAGACCAACAGGACCTATTCCTCATCATTGTCCAGAGTACCAGGGCCTCCATTGCCTTGGGAGAGGCTACTGCCAAGGCCGTCCAGCGTATCCCGGATGCTCATTGCAATGGGGATATGCACGCCGCCCTGGAGTATGCAACCAGTATCAAGCACAAGCAGAAAGAATTTTTAGACCGGCAGGGAATTTCTGCCCTGCTCGATGACTGAAAGGAGAATTTACCATGACTTTTGACATCACCCCTATTGTTGAGGCTGTCGCCGCGGTCCTGTGCGCCGTCGTTACCTGTGTCCTGGTCCCCTACATCAAGAGCAAGACCACTGCCGAGCAGCAGAAGGAAATCAATGCGTGGGTGAAGATTGCCGTTGCCGCTGCCGAGCAGATTTATGTCGGTTCCGGGCGCGGCGAGGAGAAGAAGGCCTATGTCCTGGAGTGGCTGCGGGCTCACGGGGTCACTGTGGACGATGAGAAACTGGATGCCATGATTGAGGCCGCCGTTTATGAGCTGTCCCAGGGCCTCATCCCCCTGGAGGGCGTTGTGGTTGGGGAGGAAAAGAGCAATGAATAAACGCCCTGTATCCTATCTCCAGACTGACCCCCGCTGGAAAAACAAGCCCTACCGGGTGACGGGTGAAAACTCCACCATTGGCGGCTCCGGCTGCGGGCCTACGGCGGCGGCCATGCTCATTGAGACTATCACTGGCAAGACCTTCACCCCGGAGGATGCCTGCAACTGGAGCATGGCGCACGGGTACAAGGCCCTGAACCAGGGAACCTACTACGCCTACTTCACCCCCCAGTTCGCGGAGTTCGGCATTGATTGCCAAATGCTGAATTGGACCAATACCTACGGGAAGCCTGACCACGCCAACCACGAGAAAGTGGTGGAGAAACTGAAAGAGGGATACTATGCTATCGCCCTGATGAACAAAGGCCTTTGGACCAGTTCCGGCCATTTTGTTGTCCTGTGGTGGCAGGATGATAAGGTCCGTATCAATGACCCTGCCAGCACAAAGGATGCCAGGGTAAACGGAGACATCCGGACCTTCCGCTCCCAGGCCAAATATTACTGGCTAATTGATGCCAGAGACTACAACAAGGAGGATGAAGATATGGACCAGAGCAAATTCAATGAGATGTTCAAGACGGCTATGTCCGAGTACCGTAAGGAGCTCCGGGACAACGATAGTGGAGACTGGAGCGATGAGGCCCGCGACTGGTGCGTGTCTGTTGGCTTGTTCGCCGGTAACGGTACCACGGTGGACGGCCAGCCCAATATGATGTGGGAGGACCTTCTGACCCGTGAGCAGGCCGCCCAGCTCTTTTACCGCTTTGCCAAGAACAATGGGCTTGCCTGATGAGCGGCGGTAAGAGAGAAGCCGTCAAGAAGCGCCGGGGGCCCCTGGAGGCCTTAGGCTTCACCAACTGCCTGGCCGTTTGCCTGGTGGCCCTTCTGGCTGCTGGGCTGGCCGGGGGCTTTTATCTTGCTGACCTGAGTATCCGCTATCAGTACACCGGCGCCCTGGCTTGCTGGACGGTTGTTTTTACTCCAATAGGCACCGCCCTGTCTTTGGTGCTGGCCCGCATAGTGGACAAGAGCCGCGCAGAGAATACCGGGGCTGACGGAGAGGGCATTACCTATGCCGCGGCAAAGGCCTCTGGATTCCAGAAACCCGATACAATGACAGGAAGCGAGAACAGCCCTGGAATTTAGGCAACAACGTGGATGCGCTGAAATCCCCCATACGGCCCTCCGCCCCTTCTGTGTGGATATTCCCTCCCCTGAATAGGAAAGCGGCTTGTGCGGTCAGCAGAGCGGCAATGCGTGGCCTTCTGCCCACGCCCCTTGCGTCGCTTCTCCCAATGTGATATACTCGGCCCATAGACTTGCCCCTCTCTGCCACGAATGTCCCCAAAGTTTCCTGTGGCTCTATTTTGGGGGCACGGGAATTATGGACGAGGTGGACTACAAGGAAACGGCAATCCTAGGGCAAAATGAGAGGACTGGGAAAGAGAAAAAAGACCGCAAAATACCCTTCCCCGGTAGAGTGGGAATGACGCTCGAAACGGCGAAAACCCGCATGAATACAGGCTTTTTTGCCCGTCCATACTGCTCTTGATACTGGATTGATACTATTTGTGTCCGCCCGGTATTCTCAAGAGAAAAATCCCAAAAGGACAAGCAAAACCGCCCTGCTGAACGACAAATTCAGCAGGGCGGTTTTTTTGCTTGTCTTATTTATTTTTCCGCCAAGGGATATAATATTCGCTTTCCAGGCCATCGTCGCAGGTATGGGGCCAGTTGAGTTTCCATTCAAAATACTCTTCCCTGGTGATCTCCCCGGCGTGTAACTCCTGCTGACGAAAAAGCCATTCCCGCATGAACTCGTCCACAAGGCCATACTGGAAGTACATACCCACGGGAGGGTGTGCGGGCCAGTCATCGCTATCATTGTACCGTACAGCGGTATCATCAGCGGCCCCTGCTCTGCCCGGATTGCGGACAAGTTGGAACAGGCGGATAGCGCCAGGGCTGTCCTCGTCCAGCCAGAAGAATGTCCGCATGAAGTCCTCGGCAGAGCCGGGGGCGATGGTGTAGAAGTTCTGGCGGTCTACCCGCAGCGCCTCGGCCATCTTGTCCAGCAGTTCCCGTTTCGGAACACGGTAATTCGTCTCATACTGGGCGATCCGGTTGTCCGCTCCCTTTTCCTCAAAGCCGATAGCAAGCCCCAATTCCTTTTGTGTCATGCCTCGAAAGGTGCGGATTTTCTTTATCTTGTCTCCGACTGTCATAATATCCCACCGCCTTTGCCAATAGTATAGCGCAAAAAAGCGAAAGATGCAAGATAATCTTTAACAAAAATGCGAAATAAATTCTTGACATTAACACTTATGTTAATGTATAATGAAGATGGTGACATTAACATATTTGCGAAACTAAAATAAGGAGGTGCTGACCATGGAAAAGGAGCTGTTTGTGAGAGCAGAGGAGGTCGCCAGGGAGCTGGGCATTTCCAAGCCCTACGCCTACAAGCTGGTGCGGGAGATGAACGAGGAGCTGAAGAAAAAAGGCTTTCTCACCATTCCCGGACGGGTAAGCAGGCGCTACTTCGAGGAAAAATTCTATGGGCTGCGGGACAGACAATAAGGAGGGAACCACAATGCCGGCATACAAAGACAAGGCAAAGGGCACATGGTATGCGTCCTTTTACTACGAGGACTGGACGGGCAAGAAAGTAAAGAAAATGAAACGGGGCTTTCCCACCAAGCGGGAGGCTCTGGAGTGGGAGCGGACATTCCTGCAACAACAGACCGCCGACCTGGAAATGACCTTTGAAAACTTCGTGGCTGTCTATGTGGCGGACATGAAAGGCCGTATCAAGGAAAACACCTGGGGGACGAAAGAGCATATCCTCTACAAGAAGTTGGTGCCGTACTTCGGCAAGCGGAAGATGTGCGACATTCACTCCAAGGAGGTCATCGCCTGGCAGAATGAAATGCTGGGTTACCGGGACAAGAACGGCAAGCCCTACTCTCCGGTGTACTTAAAAACGCTGCACAATCAGTTGAGCGCCGTGTTCAACCATGCGGTACGGCACTACAATCTAAAGGTCAATCCCGCTGCCCAGGCGGGCAATATGGGAAAGCCAAAGGGACGGGAAATGCTGTTCTGGACAAAGGCGGAGTATCTGAAATTCGCCGAGGCCATGATGGACAAGCCCCTTTCCTATTACGCCTTTGAAATGCTCTACTGGTGCGGCGTCCGGGAGGGGGAGCTGCTGGCCCTCACTCCTGGCGACTTCGACTTTGAGAAACAGACCGTCACCATCTCCAAGTCCTACCAGCGGATTAAGGGCAAGGATGTGATTACCGACCCCAAGACCCCTAAGAGCAACCGGGTCATTCAAATGCCCGCTTTCCTCTGTGAAGAAATGCGAGACTATATCAAGAGCCTGTATGGGGTGAAGCCCACCGACCGCATTTTCACGGTGACAAAATCCTACCTCCACCGGGAGATGGACAGGGGTGCGAAAGAGGCCGGGGTAAAGCGGATCAGAATACACGACCTGAGGCACTCCCACATTTCGCTGCTCATTGACATGGGCTTTACGGCCCTGGCAATCGCTGACCGGGTGGGACATGAAAGCATTGATATTACCTACCGCTACGCCCACCTGTTCCCCACCCGGCAGGCGGAGATGGCGGACAAACTGGACATGGAGCGAAAGGGGGCCTAAATCATGTCAGTGAAAAATCTTGACCGACACAACCGCTGGAGAAACAAAACTGTGGCTTTCCGGGTGTCCCCGGATGAGGACAGGGAAATTGAAACCGCTGTGCGGCTCTCCGGCCTTACCAAACAGGACTACATCACCCGACGGCTGCTGTGCCGGGATGTGGTGGTACAGGGCAACCCCAGGGTGTATAAGGCCCTGCGGAACGAGCTGGCCGCCGTTCTGGAAGAACTGGAGCGTATCGAGGCCGGGAATGGCGTGGATGGGGAGTTGCTGGACACCATCCGGCTGATCGCCGCCATCATGGACGGCATGAGGGAGGATTGATAGATGGATAGATTGCAAGAGAAAACGACTGCCCCATATCCGCCTGTTGGCGCAGACGGGGGACAGTCGCTCTCACAAAAACCTAACCAAAGTATAGCAGAGGGCGTGACAGAACACAAGCCCCCGGAAAGAGATTTGGAGGAAATCCTGCGGCAGATAAGCCGGGTCAATGACCCGGCCTATCTGCCTACCGTGTCTATGAATGACCTCTACGAACAGGTGTACCCCGGCAGACCTCCTGTGGTAGACGGTCTGCTCTATGCGGGGACATATCTCTTTGTGGGCGCTCCCAAGGTGGGCAAGTCCTTTCTCATGGCCCAGCTTGCCTATCATGTGAGTATGGGCCTTTCCCTGTGGGGGTATGAGGTGCGCCAGGGGACAGTCCTCTATCTGGCCCTGGAGGACAACCACCGTCGCTTACAGGAGCGGTTGTACCGGATGTTTGGAGTAGAGAGTACCGGAAACCTGTTCTTTGCCATCGGAGCTAAGCAGCTCGGCGGTGGCCTGGAGGAGCAGCTAAAGGGCTTTGTCCGGGAACACACGGACACCCGGCTTATTATCATCGACACCCTGCAAAAAATCCGGGAGGCCGGGGCAGAGAAGTACAGCTATGCCAACGACTATGAGGTAATCACCAAACTGAAACGGTTTGCCGATATAAGCGGGGTTTGCCTCCTGGTTGTACATCACACCCGCAAGCAGCAGGCCGATGATAAGTTTGATATGATCTCCGGCACCAACGGCTTATTGGGTGCGGCAGACGGGGCCTTTCTGCTCCAAAAGGAGCGGCGGGCAGACAACGCCGCCACCCTGGACATTTCTGGGCGGGATCAGCAAGACCAGCGCCTCTACCTCAAGCGGGACGAGGAACGGCTTGTGTGGGAGCTGGAGCGGCGGGAAACGGAGCTGCGGCAGGAGCCGCCTGACCCGGTGTTGGAGGCTGTTGCCGCCCTGGTAACGGCGGAACGGCCAGAGTGGAGAGGGACGGCCACGGAACTTGTCGCCGCCCTGGGGCTGGATATGAAACCCAATGCCCTGGCTATGCGGCTGAATGTCCGGGCGTGGCGGCTGTCCTATGAGTACCACATCCACTATGAAAGCGCCCGAACCCATGCCGGGCGGAGTATCAAGCTCACGTTGGAGGAACCCCAGGCGTGACGACCGTGACAGCTGTGACAGCTTTTCGGAGTGCGGAGGCGGTGTGTAAAACATCGTCACGGTCGTCACGGCTGTCACGGGGAGCGGGGGCGAAAGTCAAGGGGGGCATACCTGCGGGTGGAGATTGCCGCAAGTCAATACAACCCGTACCCCTTGACTTTCGGCCCACGGAAAACACTTGCCGGGCGGTGGAAAGGCCCCTGGCCTTTCCACCCTGCCCAACGGCGAGTGACAAAGTTTAGGCGGGGTGCAGGGTGCCCTTTTCAAAGGGCGGCCCTGCTGGGGGAGGCAACCGCAGTTGCCGGGGGCAAAGCCCCCACACCACCCCGTAGGGCGCAAATGCGCTTTTGATGGCCGTCAGGCTGTCAAAAGTGCTTTTGCGTTACTTTCGCAGAAAGTAACAAAGGCTCGCCGCTTGCGCGGCGGAAAAGGGAGGAGGGATTGATTTGAAAAGGACAATCAGCGCCATGGTGGGCCAAGGATCGGTGAACCATAACAGTAGAAAATTCCACGCCAAGAACACTGACCCGGAACGCTCCCACTTGAATATAACCTACTGCCAGGAGAATATCAAGGCGGTGTACCATGAACTCTTTGACGAGGCTCTGGAACGGTACAACGCTAAACAAACCAGGGCCGACAGAAGGATAGAGGATTACTATGAGAAGATCCGCTCCGGCAAGCAGGAAAAGCCGTTCCATGAAATCATCCTGCAAGTGGGCAATCGAGATGATATGAGCGCCGACAGCGAGGAGGGACAGCTTGCGGCAGCGGTTTTGGACGAGTACATGAAGGGCTTTCAAGAGCGCAACCCCCAACTCCGGGTGTTCTCTGCCCACCTCCACATGGACGAGGCTACGCCCCATCTGCACATTGACTTTGTACCATTCACCACCGGGAGCAAGCGAGGGCTGGACACGAGGGTATCTTTGAAACAGGCGTTAGCGGCCCAGGGTTTCCAGGGCGGCACCAGAGGGGACACAGAGTGGAGCCAGTGGGTGCGCTCGGAAAAGGAGCAGCTTTCCCTGGTCATGGAGCGCCACGGGATTGAGTGGGAGGACAAAGGCACCCACGACAAGCACTTGTCTGTGCTGGACTACAAGAAAGAGCAGCGGGCAAAGGAGATCGCCGTTCTGGAGACGGTCAAGGCGGAGAAAGAAAACCAGGTGGAGAGCCAGGAACGGCGGCTCAAAGAACTTGCCCCGGCGGTGAAAAATATGGAGCGGTTGGCAGCGGATTTCTCCGCCAATCCGGAGGAGATTTTGCCGGAGCCGGGAACGCTGGAAACAGGCCGGGCCTACCGAGAGAAAAAGGCAAAGCCCCTGCTGGCCCAAATCGTCAAGGTGCTGCGCTCCCTGTATCTGGCCTATGTGGAGCTGCGGGGGAAATTTGAGCGTCTGCAAGGGGACTATGGCCGGGTGAGGGAGAGCAACATCCGCCTGTCTGATCGATTGCAGGAGGTCAAGTTGGAAAACAAGGCCATGCGGCAAGTCTCCGCTGACTATGAGCGGGTCAAAAGGGCCTTTGGCCCAGAACAAGTGGACAGAATATTAGAGGCAGCTTACCAGCAGGAACATGCCGAAAAGGAACGGAAACGGGCCGCAAAGTCAAAAATTCGGATAGACGCACGATAATCACCAAAACCGGAGGGTATTCCAGTGAATACCCTCCGATTTTATTTGTGGAATCGGTAAAATGATTTCTTGTTTTTTAGAGCGTACTATGATATACTGCTATTATCCTGATTTGAGGAGTCTATCAAATATGCGGCAAGGTATTCTTAAATAAAATTTGATAATGGGCGCAAAAATGATTGCCCCTTGCAGGGGCTTGGTTTTTGTACCCAATTTTAAGAATACTTTTGCCTTTTTAGTAAATATCGTGACGGACCGCGGCTTATGTAAGTCGTGTATGTTTCTGTGTGTCCGAAGTCATGATCCCCAGCGGTAAAAGTATTAGCCGCTGGGGATTTTTGCGCCCATTCGGGCCTTGTATGGAGGATAGACATGAACATTATCAATATCGGGATTCTTGCCCATGTAGACGCTGGAAAGACGACCTTGACGGAGAGTCTGCTATATGCCAGTGGAGCCATTTCAGAACCAGGGAGCGTCGAAAAAGGGACAACGAGGACGGACACCTTGTTTTTGGAGCGGCAGCGTGGGATTACCATTCAAGCGGCAGTCACTTCCTTCCAGTGGCACAGATGTAAAGTTAACATTGTGGATACGCCCGGCCACATGGATTTTTTGGCGGAGGTGTACCGCTCTTTGGCTGTTTTAGATGGGGCCATCTTGGTGATCTCCGCGAAAGATGGCGTGCAGGCCCAGACCCGTATTCTGTTCCATGCCCTGCGGAAAATGAACATTCCCACCGTTATCTTTATCAACAAGATCGACCAGGCTGGCGTTGATTTGCAGAGCGTGGTTCAGTCTGTTCGGGATAAGCTCTCCGCCGATATTATCATCAAGCAGACGGTGTCGCTGTCCCCGGAAATAGTCCTGGAGGAAAATACCGACATAGAAGCATGGGATGCGGTCATCGAAAATAACGATGCATTATTGGAAAAGTATATCGCAGGAGAACCAATCAGCCAGGAAAAACTTGCGCGGGAGGAACAGCGGCGGGTTCAAGAAGCCTCCCTGTTTCCGGTCTATCATGGCAGCGCCAAAAAGGGCCTTGGCATTCAACCGTTGATGGATGCGGTGACAGGACTGTTCCAACCGATTGGGGAACAGGGGAGCGCCACCCTATGCGGCAGCGTTTTCAAGGTTGAGTACACCGATTGCGGCCAGCGGCGTGTCTATCTGCGGCTATACAGCGGAACGCTGCGCCTGCGGGATACGGTGGCCCTGGCCGGGAGAGAAAAGCTGAAAATCACAGAGATGCGTATTCCATCCAAAGGGGAAATTGTTCGGACAGACACCGCTTATCCGGGCGAAATTGTTATCCTTCCCAGCGACAGCGTGAGGTTAAACGATGTATTAGGGGATCAAACCCGGCTCCCTCGTAAAAGGTGGCGCGAGGCCCCCCTCCCCATGCTGCGGACGACGATTGCGCCGAAAACGGCAGCGCAAAGAGAACGGCTGCTGGACGCTCTTACGCAACTTGCGGATACTGACCCGCTTTTGCGCTGCGAAGTGGATTCCATCACCCATGAGATCATTCTTTCTTTTTTGGGCCGGGTGCAGTTGGAGGTCGTTTCCGCTTTGCTGTCGGAAAAATACAAGATTGAAACAGTGGTAAAGGAACCCACCGTCATTTATATGGAGCGGCCGCTCAAAGCAGCCAGCCACACCATCCATATCGAGGTGCCGCCCAACCCGTTTTGGGCATCTATCGGACTGTCTGTTACACCACTCCCGCTTGGCTCCGGCGTACAATACGAGAGCCGGGTTTCGCTGGGATACTTGAACCAGAGTTTTCAAAACGCTGTCAGGGATGGTATCCGTTACGGGCTGGAGCAGGGCTTGTTCGGCTGGAACGTAACGGACTGTAAGATTTGCTTTGAATACGGGCTTTATTACAGTCCAGTCAGCACGCCGGCGGACTTCCGCTCATTGGCCCCGATTGTATTGGAACAGGCATTGAAGGAATCGGGGACGCAGCTGCTGGAACCTTATCTCTCCTTCACCCTCTATGCGCCCCAGGAATACCTTTCCAGGGCTTATCATGATGCACCGAAATACTGTGCCACCATCGAAACGGCCCAGGTAAAAAAGGATGAAGTTGTCTTTACTGGCGAGATTCCCGCCCGCTGTATACAGGCATACCGTACTGATCTGGCCTTTTACACCAACGGGCAGAGCGTATGCCTTACAGAGCTAAAAGGGTATCAGGCCGCTGTCGGCCAGCCGGTCATCCAGCCCCGCCGTCCAAACAACCGCCTGGACAAGGTGCGCCATATGTTTCAGAAGGTAATGTAAAGATACATAATCGTCAAGACGGCAACAATCAGAAGTTATGGAGGGTAACAATGGAATATCGTAAGGAAGATTTAATGGAAGCAAAAAAGCAAATTTTGGGAGTGGGAGAGAACATGGGAACAGAGGAAAGTAAAAAAATCTGGGAGGAGAACGCACAATTTTGGGATAATGCAATGGGTGACGAATCTAATGAATTTCACAGAGAGGTAGTGCGTCCCAAAGTAACGGAACTTCTATCTCCTAATCCTGCGGATTATATTTTGGATATTGCGTGTGGCAATGGAAATTATTCTTCGTATCTTGCACAAAGAGGCGCTTCGGTTGTCGCTTTTGATTACAGCAAAAAAATGATAGAATTGGCTAAAAGACGGCAATCACAATATGCAAAACAAATTGAATTTTGTGTGGCGGATGCGACCAATAGAAAAAGTATATTAGAATTAAAAAGAAATCGAGCCTTTACGAAAGCAGTTTCTAATATGGCAATTATGGATATTACGGATATTGAACCACTTCTTATGGCTGTTTATGAACTGTTGCAGGAAAGCGGAATTTTTGTCTTTGCAACGCAACACCCTTGTTTTGTCACGTTGACTGAAAAATATATGACACCGCACAGTTACTATGATATAGCGATTGAAGGGCAACCGAAAGAGCAGATTTATTATCATCGTTCCATACAAGATATTTTTAACCTTTGTTTTAGAGCTGGATTTGTCATTGATGGATTTTATGAAGAATGTTTCAAAACCAACAAAGAAATTCCTATGGTAATGATAGTAAGGCTTAAGAAGGTAAAACGTGATACCTTACAATAAATTCAAGTTTGTCGGGTAAATAGCAAAGCCAGCCGAGCCAGCGGGCGGTCAAGATGAACGGGCTTCGCCCACCGTTGACAGCCCCGCCCGGTTTCGCAGTTAGGCAGTCAAGGAGCGACAGCAAGGAGTGCTGCCGCCCCGCACTATTATTCAGAGAGGGGGAATTTCCATGACAGACCAGAAAGCCTATCAAGAATATATCCAGCGCAGGTACAACGCCTCTTGCAAGGCTGTTATCCGCTGTGCCTGACAGCGTCCGTCCGTGCCGGAATTATGTAGAGCTCCACATAATTCTGTTGTATTTCCCAGCCTTTTGTGATACTATTTTGATACTAATAAACTTTACAGCCGAAAATAGCAGGTGGAATATTAACATATTTGCGAAAGTTTTTCCTGCGAAATCACCTCAAATACACCCTACTATATCTGAATTTGCCGAGTGGGAATAATCTCATAACCTGACTTTCCCGGTTCAAGAGCCGGAAAAGTAGCGATTTCGGAGCTTGTGGCAACGAAATGGCAACAAATTTTCATTATTGATAGAAAAAGAGCTAACTGGTTTTGTTAAACCGGTTAGCTCTTTTTTTGTTTTATCAAGTGTTATTTTGATGAAGTTACTTTTTAGTCGGGAGTTTTATATTGAATTTGCCGCCAAGCACAGCGGTTCCAATTCCAACGGCAGTAAGGACTAAGAAGCTTGCACTTCCGATAACCTTCCAGTTGAACATCCGTTTTTCAGAGTCTTTCTGCTCTGCTTCCTGCACAGCACTTTGTTCTTGTTGTCTGGCTTCAGTATCTTTTTGGTCAACCATTTTCATAATTTCGATTTCTCGGTCGATAATTTCTTGTCGCTGTTCAGGCGTCATATCGGGGTTATCAAGACATTTGCTGCAATCAGTCTGAACCTTTTCCGCAAACTGAATATACTAAGTACGGCTTTGATTCGAATGCTCTATTTCCTGCTGAATGAGATCAAAAGTCTGTTTCAGGTTGGTATCATCGCTTGCAATGATGGCATCAAGTACACCCTTATATTCACTCAAACAAGAGTGAACAAAATTGACGTATTCAGGATATTGTGCAATGACCTGGGCGGCTACTTCAGGGCGTAATTCGTTTAGTTTTGAAGCATAGCTTATAAAATCGCTTTTCGATAGGTTTCTGAAATCTGTGCAATCTACAAGAGCCATAATCTCTTTCTCTTTATCGGTGTATTCCATCTCGCTACCTCCTTAGTGCAAACTTGATAGTTACCGATTACTTCAAATCGTTTATTAGCATATCACTTAGCCCCTGTGACATAACTTTTGCTCGCTTCTGTGTGGTGTCAAACTCCGGATAGTGATACCGCCAGTTGTCATAGTCCTCTTGGCTGATTTCCTCAGCTTGAAGCATGGCTGCGGCCTGACGCCAAGCACAGAGCATCTGGTGCAGCTCAGCAGCATCACGGTTCTTTCGTACATTGACTTTTAGACAAATCTCTCCGTCCACCTCGTCAACATACAGACCATAGCGATCTTCCAGCGTGAACAGCGTGTGCATCAAGCCAATATAGGAGTCTATATCCGGTACAGAAAGAGCATTTGGTGAGACTTCAAGAACCTGTGCCAGAGCAGCCGTGAGGTCAGCTTTAGGAGTTCTTGAGCCAGTTTCATACTGAGCCAGACGTACATCTGCGGATTTTTCAGGGAAACCGAGCAGCTTTCCAAGCTGTTTTTGTGTCATTCCGCACTTATTGCGGAAAAAATGAATTCTTTCACCGATTGCCATAGCATCATCTCCTGTTATATGCGGTGTTGTGTTATCTCTAATATAGCAGATATGTTTAGGATAGTCAAGGAACGTTAAATAAATTTGCTTAATATTTTCTTGCAAGCCTGTTGACATAAGCTAAAATGTTTAGTATAATCATTTTTACAAAGCAAATATGTTTAACTTCGGATGAACCTTGAAAACTGAATAACACTCTACCGAGCAACAATCTCTCTGTACAATCAGGAAACTGATGAGCCACATCAAAGGGTACGCCAAGACCTTCCGCAAAGGAGTGAGCGATCACTACCAGCTTTGAAAAATCCGGGCAGTTCCCGGAGGCGGCGATGACAGCAGAGAGAAGATACTCCCCACCGAAATCCGGTGAGAGGCTTCGTAAGTTAAGCGGAGATCAAAAGATGAGCGCTGATCCACTGTCAGCGGTTCGGAGAGCAGGAAAACAAAAAATCGTGTTGAAAGGGGGAATGCCTAACCAGTTTGAAAATGAAGCTTGTAAGGGATCAATTAAAATGAACAGGAGGATTTTATATGGAAGAGAACCGTTTTATGCGTGTGGACAATGTAGCAAAAGAGCTGGACGTTTCCAACTCTCATGCCTACCGAATCATGAAAGCCCTCAATGACGAGCTGGAAGCGATGGGCTATATGGTTGTTTCCGGCAGAGTGAACCGGGCGTTCTTCATGAAAAAGTTCTGTTATAAAGAAGAGGAGGAAATGTAATGTCTGTTTATAAGGAAGAAAAAACTGGTACCTGGCGTGTCCTATACCGCTATACCGACTGGACTGGCGAGAAAAAGCAGACCCAGAAGCGAGGCTTTAAGACCAAACGAGAAGCTCAGGCATGGGAACGGGAACAGATGAATCTGGTTTCCTCAAGCTTGGATATGACCTTTCAGAGCTTTGTGGAGCGTTACCGTGAGGACAAAGCTGGACGCATCAAGGAAAACACATGGGAGATGAAAAATCACATCATTGAAACAAAGCTGCTGCCCTACTTTGGCAAGCTGAAAATCAGCAGTATTACCCCGCAGCAGATTATCAGCTGGCAGAATGAACTGTTGAACTATAAGGACGATAAGCGAAAAGCCTATTCGCCTGTCTACCTTAAAACGGTTCACAATCAACTTAGCGCTATTTTCAACCACGCTGTACGGTATTACAATCTGCGGGAAAATCCCTGCACAAAAGCTGGCAGTATGGGAAAGAAGAAAAACCGTGAGATGTTGTTCTGGGCAAAAGAAGAATATCTTAAGTTTGCCGATGCGATGATGGACAAGCCAATGTCCTTCTACGCCTTTGAGATGCTTTACTGGTGCGGTATCCGAGAAGGTGAGCTGCTGGCACTGACCCCGGCAGATTTCGACTTTGAGAAAGGTACAGTGACCATCAACAAGAGCTATCAGCGACTGAAAGGCCAGGATGTAATCACCACGCCCAAGACTGAAAAGAGCAATCGAACCATCACCATGCCGCAGTTTCTGACCGATGAAATTCAGGACTACTTGAAAATGCAGTATGACATCGGCGAGGATGACCGGATGTTCACCATCACGAAAAGCTATCTCCATCGGGAGATAGACAGAGGCTCTAAGGAGACCGGGGTAAAGAGAATCAGAATACACAATCTTCGTCATAGCGCAATTTCAATTCTCATCGATATGGGATTTTCGGCAACAGCAATCGCAGATCGAGTGGGCCATGAAAGTATCGACATCACTTACAACTATGCCCACCTGTTCCCGTCAAAGCAGAAAGAAATGGCTGAAAAGCTGAATATGGAAAGGAATGATTAAATCATGTCAGCAAAGAATTTGGACAATCACAATCGTTGGAGAAATCGAACCGTGGCATTCCGTGTCTCGGAAGAGGAAAACGCACAGATTGACACAGCCGTGAGGCTCACTGGGTTGACCAAGCAGGACTACATCACCAGACGTCTGCTCTGCAAAGATGTGGTCGTGCAGGGAAATCCCAGAGTGTTCAAGGCGCTGCGAAATCAGATGACAGACATTCTGGATGAGCTGCGCAGGATTGAAGCTGGTGCCGGTGTTGATGATGAACTGCTGGATATCATCGAGATGGTTGCCATCATCATGAATGGCATGAAGGAGGATACTTATGGAAAATAAGAAAACGACCGCCCCAAACGCATCTGTTGGCGCAGATGCAGGGCAGCCGTCCGTTAAAACTAACACTGAAATTGTATCAAACTCTCGGGCGCAAAGCAACCTTTCTGAGGATGAATTTATGGCTATGTGCCGTAAAATGGACGAAATCAACGCTCCCGGTTACCTGCATATGGTGTCCCACAATGAACTGCTGGATACACCGTATGTAGGAAAGCAGGCAATCATTGATGACCTGCTTTATACAGGAGCCTATATTTTGGCGGGAGCGCCCAAAATCGGCAAGTCGTTTTTTGTGGCACAGATTGCCTACCATGTCAGCACTGGACAGCCCTTGTGGGGGTACAACGCCCGACAGGGCGATGTCCGCTATCTGGCACTGGAGGATGACGAAAAGCGGCTGCAAGATCGAATGTATCGGATGTTTGGGGTAAACGGAACGGACAAGCTCCGCTTTGCAACTGCTGCAAAACAAGTTGGAAACGGACTGGATGAACAGCTGGAATTTGCGCTCCACAAATATCTGGGAACCAAACTCATCATCATAGATACGCTGCAAAAGGTCCGAGAGGCAACCAGCGACAATTACAGCTACACCAGCGATTATCAGGTAATCGGAGCGTTGAAGAACTTTGCTGATAAGCATAGTATCTGCATTTTAATTGTCCATCATACCCGCAAACAGCCGGCGGGTGACACTTTCGAGAAAATCTCCGGCACCACTGGACTGCTGGGATGTGCAGATGGCTCATTCCTGCTGGAGAAAGAGAAACGAACTTCCAGCAAAGCAACGCTCAGTATTGTGGGCCGAAATCAGCCAGATCAGCAGCTCTATCTGGTCAAGAACCAGGAACGGCTGATTTGGGAGTTGGAGAGAAAAGAAAACGAGCTTTGGAAGGAACCGCCTGACCCGCTTCTTGAGGAAATCAGCCACCTGTTTCATGGTGAGCTGACAGAGTGGAAAGGCAGCGCAACAGAGCTACTTGCACTGATGGGCAAGGATATGCAGCCGAATATTCTTACCAGAAAACTGAATGTGAAAGTCAGCGAGCTGCTGAGCGAGTATCAGATTCAGTACACTGCGAAGAGAATCAGAGAGGGCAGCAGCCTTTGTTTGAAGCGCATTGACCAGAGTGTGTGACGATTGGTGACGGTTATGACGATTAAAACGACAGCGGGTGCGGTATCGAAAATACCGTCACAATCGTCACAACCGTCACAGAACCCCAAAACGCATCCCTCGTCCCCACCAGAGATCCACAGATTGACGGTGGTTTATCTGAGAAAATCCGGTGAATTTTCCCAGATAGCGGGAACCAGAAACGATGATTAATCGAGGCTGGTGAGCGCACCGAGCTTGCAGTGGTGGATAGCCATTGCAAGCTCGGCAGGCTCCCGCAGGAGCCGCACGCCCCCTCGGAGAGCCCACGACATCTTTGCACGCAGTGAAAGTGTCATAGTGGGTTATTACACTTTGAAAAAGTGCATCCCCGGCCCGCAGGCCGTACAAACAGGAAAGGAGTTCTATGGCAAGAAACGACGGGATTGACCGTACCAGCGCAAGAAACGTAAATTTGACTGCCGTAAAAATTGGAAACGCACAGCGGCACAATGAATGGGAAAAAGAGTCCTACACCAACCAGGACATCGTCCCGGAACGCACTCCTCTGAATATCCACTTCAAGAAACCAACCGCTGGATATCAGCAGATGTTTGATAAAATGAAAGCCGATGGAGCGATCTCTACAAGAGGTCTGAAAGAAGATGCACACCTTTTCGGAGAGCTGATCTTCGATGTAAACTCTGCCTATTTTTACAACCACGGTGGCTATGACTTTGCCAAACAGTTCTATGCGGATGCCTACAAAGCGGCAGTGGAAATCGTGGGCGGTGAGCAGTACATTCTGTCTGCGGTTATGCACGCCGATGAGCGAAACCGAGCTATGTCAGAAGCCTTGGGCAAGGATGTATTTCACTACCATCTTCATGTGGTCTACATCCCGGTGGTAGAAAAGCAGATTCTATGGTCGAAGCGGTGCAAGGACAAATCTCTGGTGGGCACCGTGAAAGAGACTGTGTTGCAGGTCAGCAGCAGTAAGAAGTGGGCCTCTCAGCCTGCCTCGGATGGACAGGGACGGCCACTGTTGACCAAGACGGGCAAGAAAGTTCTGAAAAAATCCTACACTGTTTTGCAGGATAACTTTTTCAACGCCATGCAAGCTTGCTGGTTATAGCGACATCCAGCGTGGAGAGCGAGGCAGCAGTGAAGAACATCTGACCGTGACCCAGTTTAAGGTGATGAAGGAACAGGAACGACTGGAAGAGTTGACGGAACAGACAGCACAGAAAGTTCAGGAAGCAGCAACGCTGGATAAGAAAATTGAAAAAGTTCAAAAGCAGCAGTTGGCGGTTCAGAACGTTGAGAAAATCGAAGCAAAGGCTGTACCTTTTTCTTCTAAGGTGATGCTGGAGCGCTCCGAATACGAAAGCCTTGCCACTGCCGCCAAGAAATATGTGACTCAGGAGAAGAAAGAGCGGCATCTGCAAAAGCTGCTGGATGCTGCCAACAAACTGATTTCGGAGCTAAAAAGCAAAATCGCTGAGTTGACCGCTGAACTGGCAGAATACAAGTCTGTCCGTGGAAAGCTGCGTGCCAGCGAATTAGAGAAGGAAAATGACGAGCTTCGGGGCAAGCTCCGCAGCTATGAAAATGTAATCGACCGGCATGATTTGTGGCACTTGTTTGGTCGCAAACGGTCTAAAACGGTGACAAGAGAAGAAAATCGTTGATTTCCGTGTAGAGCCGAAGAAAAATTCAGAAATCAGGAGGTATTTATGACAACAGGCCTTACCAAGAGGCAGAAAACAACTGCCATCTTTTTTGATGAGCAAGGGGATATGATAGAAGTACAGACCCACAACACAGACCTTAAAAATCGGCTGGCAGAATATGCGCTCAAATACCCCCAGGAGTGCTGCCAGGCCGATGACGATGAGCAAGGCGGACTGACCTTTGAAATCAGGAAAGGTCGTTTGAGCTTTCGACTGACCGCCCTATATAGTAAAGAACGCTGTCAAAAGTGCAGTAATCTGGCAAAGAAACACACTGAAAATCTGAAAGGAGCACAGAAATGAAGATTTTATCCTGTGCGTTTAACATGGATACAGCCTGTGTCGAACTGAAATTTGCCGATAGCAGCACGATCTCCATCGACACCATTGCCGTGGAGAATGAGGTTGCCAGCAACATGTATGAGCGGTCAGAGCTGGACTATCTAATCTACAATGACCCGGCAGCTTACGCTGACCTGATCCTGAACGGTAATCCGGAAGCCTACCTGAAAATAGTCACGGAGTATAAGCCCCTGGACTGAGCCGTGAATCTAATGGTTAGATTTCGTTAGAAATGATAAGAAAACCCGCCTGCATCCGTATCACGCCGGTACGAGTGCAGGCGGGTTATTTTTTATTGAATTTCCTGTTCCAAATCTCGGAACAACTCAGAGTTAAAAAAGTCCTCAATCGTAATCCCCAGGCCATCGCAGATCTTCTCGTAAACAAGGAATACTAACAGATTCTATTCAATAAAAACCTCCGAAGTAGATATCGTTTGCTCCAGAGACAATAAGTGGTCCGAAAATACTACAAAAATACTATAAATCTGTCAAATCAAAATCTGAGGAAAGAGGTTCTTTATCTTCGCAACGTTGGGTTTCAGCCTGAAGGATGGCATCCTGGACGACCTGGATACATCCATCTAAATCCTTATTGATTTCTTTTTCCCAGAAATGAAGGGGAATCCACCCAGAAGATAGTAGCAGTTTGTCATTGCGGATATCTCTTTGGATATTCTCCTCGATTTTCTCAATCCAGAATTCTCGGTTCGATTTCAGTTTTTCTTTTTTGTTCTTCCAATCGTAGCCATGCCAAAATTCGCCATCCACAAAAATGGCGATTTGATATGTTGTGATAGCAATATCAGGAGAACCGGGCAATTTTTTATAATTCAGTCGATAACGATAACCACAGTGCCAAAGGGCTTTAGCAAGAATGGTTTCAGCTTTTCCTTTTTTGAGGTGTACATGGGACATCCTCTTAGAAATAGCTGGTGTTGTTTTAAGTTTCTGGTGTTTCATGGTTATTGTCGAATTACAAGATCCCCACAAGCTTCGTTAAATCTGGATTGGGGTAATGGTGCCACACCTGTGCGTTGAAAACTATCGATTAATTTAGATATGCCAATCTTACCTCTTATGTGGGAAATAACAGTTAGATGAGAGAGGCAATTATTTATTCTTCCTGTCGTGATATTCCAATGATTTCCTTGCAAATAATGATATTTGCAATCCTCATTCTGAGCTAATAAGTCATTATAATATAAAAATCCCTCTAAAGAAATGCCTTCAAAAGATTCAAAGCGATCATTCAACGTTTCAATAACATCGGAATCGAGTCTCAGATAATTCCAAACAAATCGAACGGTTTGTGTATTAACTATTGTGCCACTCGGGATGTCAAGTGTTTCACAGATGTAGCCGTTTTCAGTGTGCATATAGTCAATCATATAGGCAATTCGTAAAAAGATAGTTGCAAGAATATCTATATCGGCTCGATGGTTTTGTCCTATTAAATCGATAATATCCCATATTTTTTTGAAATCCATATCTTGAGCATATGAGCCATCAGCTTTTATTAATACAGGTCTGGCATCTAAAGGAAAATTTCGATTACCTGCACGTGAACTTTCTAAGCCGGGATACTGCATATATAGCTTTTCGCCAGCAATAGTTTCATATAAACAAATTCTTTTTTCAGTCATTCCGTATGAAAGATTTTCTCGAGGCAAAGATGAAAAATTCTCAATATTTTCCATTTTTTGATTTTCGGAAGTGCGGTACGGAGTTTGCTGGGGAATTGTTGTTGTTAAACGATTTCGCACTTCATGCATTGAAATAAGTGGCATGTTAAATTTCCTTTCAACAATTTTTTATTTGATTTGCAATATAAGTATTATTTAGCCAGAAGCACTGTTTTGTCATCATGCGGCCATCAGGTAGCGGCAATTTATCGGCAGCGTTCTTTCCGTGTGGGCGGACATGAGCTACACGACTTTCAGAACTCTTGGGTAAGTTGTTTCGCACACCTCGGGGAGAGTCAAAAAGTTTCACGCCTTCCCGAATGATCTGTACGGTCTTCTCCCAAACACGATGGACCTCGTCAAGGTCTGCGTCCGGAATGTTCCAGAACTGGATACGGTCAAATACTAACTCACCAGCAGCGTTTTCCTGGAAGATGACAAACAAGAATTTTGTCGGGGCGAGGTAGTTGCGGAGAGTGGAATCCTCCCATTTCTCCTGGCTCAACTCGATAAAATCGAAGGTGGGGAAGGACATACTCTCTTTAATCGTTCCATCACGCCGGACTCGGATGGTTTTAGGTACGATGCTTGCCTTTTGAAACTCGTCGGTATATGCGATTTTTCCGGACACGCCGAGCATCTTGGCCAGCAGGACCTCATTCAGATTTTTCGCTTTACAGTCAAGTCCGAATCGATGCTGGAGTTGATTTTGGGTCAAACCAATATAGGGAGAAACTGCATCGATGATATGCTGTTCAAAGCTGTGCTTCTGCAGGATACGGGAATCCTTGATGATATGCTCATTTTGCTGGTTCCCGAAGATGTACACATTCAAGATATGCGTCATATAAGAAGACTTCAGAGAATATGCCCTCTGTTTTGCGGGGATATCAGAAAAAGGCTGCTGGCGGACACTTTTTGCGTTGGCACCCTTGGTGCAGGCAGCCAGATACATCGTATCGCCCTCGGAAATCAGATGGGCATTGCCGGAGCGGACTTTATTCATGATGGTTTCCCAGTCATGCTCGATGATGGCCAAATCTTCTTCTGGGAAAGTGAACAAGACCGCTTTGTCAATAGTGTACTGGCTCTTGGGAACATCGTACCTGTGTTCATAGGACATGAGCAACATCGTTTCGCATTTATGCCAGAAGGAGCTGGTTCTAAGAGTTTTATCATACTCGGTCATGTAATCGATGATATTGCAGACCAAGCGCTCCTTTGCACGGATGTTCCCGGATTTACGAATATAAGGCGTAACCTTGAGTTCTACACCTGCCTCAGGAAAGTCGGGCTCAGCTTCAGAGTTGGGAGTATAGCCAAACCAGCTTTCTTCGATAACTGTACCAATTGCACCTTTTCCAGTCTGAATCCGCCCGGTTTTATCGATGTCTTTCATAGGGATACCGATGACTTCGGTGGCTCTCTGCAAAATAGCGGCTTTGGTGGTATAAGCTGTTCCTTCCACAAAAATCACCTCGATTTCGAAAATAGTGCTTGATCTTTCGGTCAAGATGTGCTATACTAACAAAATTATGGAAGTATATCCATTATATCAAATTGAGAGGTGATGCGAAAGTGGCTAACAACAAAAAGAATGTTCGTGTAGTCGAACTTTTTGCTGGCGTCGGCGGTTTCCGTGTGGGCCTCGAAAGATGTGCCAAAGATGTATTCCGGACCGTATGGGCGAACCAGTGGGAACCTGGTCAAAAAGGCCAGTGGGCATATAAGTGCTACTCTGAGCGTTTTGGTGCGGATGCACATTGCGTTAATAAAGATATTTCAACCGTAATTGAACAGGTGCCAGAGCATGATTTATTGGTCGGAGGCTTCCCTTGCCAAGATTATTCTGTTGCAAGTACTGGGGCAAAGGGTATCGAAGGTAAAAAAGGTGTTCTTTGGTGGTCAATCAACGATATCGTGCGCAAGCGGCATCCCCAATTTATCTTGTTGGAAAATGTTGACCGCCTTTTGAAATCTCCTACGAAGCAGCGTGGTCGAGATTTTGGTATTATTCTAAAATGCTTATATGATGAAGGTTACGCTGTCGAGTGGCGAGTTATCAATGCAGCAGAATATGGAAATATACAACGTCGTCGCCGTACTTTCATTTTTGCATTCAAGGATACAACAAAACAGTTTGCTCGAATCAAAAAATATATGGAAACTGAAGGCGAGTTTGAGTGGTTGGTCAGGGATGGTTTCTTTGCTGAAAGCTTCCCTGTGAAACAGGAACACCACGACAAGAAAAAGCCGACCGAACTGGACTTGGACGAGTACGAGGATTTGGTCACTGTCAGCGATATGTTCCACGCTACTTTTTACAACAGCGGTGTAATGTATGCTGGTAAAATTTATTCGGAAGAACTGAGTCCTGACTATAATGGCCCACAGAAACTGTTGGGAGATATCGTTCTTGAGGAGCCCGTAGACGATAAGTATTTTATTTCTCAGGATCAAATAGAGAAATGGGAGTACATGAAGGGTTCTAAAAAAATCGAGCGAACCTCAAAAGAGGGATTCACCTACCAGTTCTCAGAGGGGGCCATTGCTTTCCCTGACCCGTTGGACCGTCCAGCCAGAACGATGTTGACCAGTGAGGGTACAGCGAACCGTAGTAGTCATGTCATTACAGATAAGCTCACCGGAAAATATCGCCGCCTGACTCCTGAGGAGTGTGAGCGGATCAATGGATTCGATACGGGGTGGACAGATACAGGTACGCCAGAACGACAGAGATACTTCATCATGGGTAATGCCCTTGTGGTGCCGCTGATTGAAAAAATGGGCGGAAAACTGTTGGAAATCATGTAAGACAAGGGACACACCGTTATTGGTGTGTCCCTTTGTCTATAGGAGGCTACCATGGAGAAAATAAGAACAGTTGAATTATTTGCTGGTGTTGGCGGCTTCCGATTAGGTCTGGAACAGGCTTCAGAGCGATTCCAGACAGTGTGGGCCAATCAATGGGAGCCGTCGACGGAGGATCAATGGGCATTCAGGTGTTATGCAAAACACTTTGGCGAATCTCATAATCATGTATGCAAAGATATTGCAGCAATCGACAAAGATAAAATTCCTGACCATGATTTACTGGTAGGTGGCTTTCCGTGCCAAGACTATTCTATTGCGAAAAAAGGGGCAAAGGGCATTGAAGGTAAAAAAGGTGTGCTATGGTGGCAGATAGACGAAATTTTGGATAAGAAAAGACCTTTGTATGTATTACTGGAGAATGTGGATAGACTGATCCGTTCTCCCGCAAAACAAAAAGGCAGGGACTTATCTATCATTCTCAGGTGTTTTTATGAAAAAGGGTATGCAGCAGAATGGCGTGTAATCAATGCAGCTGATTACGGTCAGGCCCAGCGGCGTAGACGTACTTTCTTATTGGCATATCATAACGATACGGAAATTTTTAAGCAATTTGCAGAAGAGACTTGTCGATATGGTGTGAAAAGGATGCATACCCATGTTATGACCGATGGGGTCTTGGCAAAAGCATTCCCTGTCAGTGGACATGGGAGGTCTTATTTAGATAACTGGATTGATGAGTTCAGTTATGAAGATATGGCAAGTCTATCAAGGGAACAGTCTGTATATTTTTATAACGCTGGTGCCATGATGAATGGACGTATCTATTCGGTGGATGTGGTGCCGGAGATAGAACATTGCATCCCTATCCGGGATATTTTGCAGGATGGAGAGATAGACAGTCGTTACTTTATCAAGGAAGAGGACCTGCCCCGTTGGCGCTATATGAAGGGTGCTAAAAACGAACTGCGTCATAGGAAGGACGGAAGTACCTACTGTTTTTCAGAAGGCGTAGTAGCCTTTCCAGAACCCTTGGATAGGCCGTCCAGAACGATGTTGACCAGCGAATCGAATGTCAGCCGAACGTCCCATGTGGTCGTAGATCCACAAACGAAGAAACTACGTACCTTGATGCCCGTTGAATGTGAACGATTGAATGGCTTCCCTGACGGGTGGACCGAGGGTATGCCGGAGCGAATGCGATATTTTACGATGGGAAATGCGTTAGTAGTTCCTTTAGTTAGTGCAATCGGAAAAATAATCAATGATATAACTTGATCTTTGGTAAATTACATGATATCATATAGAACACAAGTTGGTTTTAAGGAGGGGAGAATGTGGGGACCATCAATCTATACAGAATAGATGAGGAAAAGCAGGGACTTTTTCTTCAAGAATTGGCGCAAAAAATGGAACTTAGGGACACTATCTTTTTGGAATCAGAAAATGAAACTGGGATGGTAGAAAATTTTGGCCTGACCTTATATTTGTCTCGTCCAGGAGAAAATAAAGAGATTGCCTGGAATTGGGTACTGGAAGAATTTCATGAGCAATCAATAGAAATATCAACTGCACCAAAGGGGATTATTATCGTAGAAAAAGACGATGGAATAACATATGCAGTAACATTTGGCCATTCATAGAAGGGAATCTATTGACGGCAATTGCTGAAAATCCAACGCAAGTTAACATATCTGAGTTGGATATTATCGGTGTAACAGAAATTTTCAACCACAATGACGGAGAATTTCAGTTGAGTTACAGAGGACAGCAAAAAAATATTTCATCTCTCTCAAATGCGGAAATTGAAAAATTTTGCGATGAAAACGGTTGGGATTATAGTCGAACTCTGCTGAATATTTCTGTGATAAGCTTATATAATGGACATTCAGTTGTAACGAAGAAGGTAAGGGATCTAATCGATTACACAGATGACGGACAAAAATGTCTATTATCAAAAGGAACTTGGTATCAATATAATGATGATTATTTGTCTTATCTGAGAGACTCAATTGCTGAAATAGAAGTAAAATATAATCCTGCATTTGATTTTTCGAGGGAGCAACACGATAATTTCATAAACCAGAAATATGAAGAAGAGAAAAATGAGCCTCGTTATCAGGGACAGGATGAGACAGCCATAAAAATAGCGCTGAAACAAAAGTATTATGCAGAGAGAGCGTATAACTTGCTACGAGAGCAAGAAAATGGATTTCAGAACTATGACCGTGTTGATGTGAAAATAGGCGACTGTAATATTGAGGTCATGGACTTATACAAAGATGGAATGATGTGTGCGGTGAAAATAGGTAGCGCATCTTCTAAATTGTGTTACGCTGTAGACCAATCTTTGACTGCTCTTAAGCTGTATAAAAAAGGAAACTTGCCTAATGTCCCTAAAATCAATACGGTAGTTTTGTGGTTCGTTTTAGAAACACAGACACATATCGAAGATGTGGATGGGCGGCCGCAGTTGAATCAGTGGAAGAAAGAAGTAAGATTGCAAGGATTTACCCCTATGATTTATATCAATTATAGATTGAACTAAAAAATCTGTGGCAACACTATCAGATAGCCTATCCTATTCCGATAATGAAGATAATAGTGATATGAGAAGCAATTTCCACTAACTAAAAACGCTTAGTTTCTCGCAAACAGGAGCGAGTGTAAATGTGGATACGTGCATATTCCTTTGTAACCTCTGCACTGTGGCATGGCTCATACCATGCTTTTCCCGCAAAGTATATGTTGTCACCCGTTTATCTGACATAGTTTTCCATAGAGGACTGTATTGAATCATAGCAAAAAGGCCCCTTTTATTGTATTACCTCTTTACTCTTGTGTGTTCGCACATTGAATGGCGGCTTCAATAATCTCAATAACATATTTCCGTTTCGCCTAAAGACAGGTACAGCAATCAGTAACCTGTCTTTACTCATCAGCCGAATCTTCAAACGAATAGTCATTTAGGGCTTGAAAATCTAAAAATTCAGCTACTGTCATACCAAAGGCCAATGCAATTTGATGAAGTGTACGGATACGGGGATTAAATGTCCTTTTATTTACAAAATTGTCAAGTGTTGACTGACTAACGCCACTCATCTCTGATAGTCTGTTAATAGATATACCTTTTGATCGACAAAGTATCAAGATCCTATCTACAAGAATTTGTGAATACTTATAGTCTATCTCTGCTATCTGAATCCCCTCCTTACTTTGAGTAATAGTTTTTATGGTATTACCCTTTCTCTATTATCTAACTTTTATCTCTGTTCTCTCGAAGGCCGCGAAGGTGGTATATTTTTGAAAAACTCCTCATATTCCACATTAAACACAGTCTTTAGACCAACAAGATCATTAATAAACAAATTACCACGACCCATTTCTATGAGAGAATATGTACTTCGGCTCAATGGAGAGCCCAACACTTGTAGCTTGGCAATAGTCTGTTCCTGTGTCAATCCAGACCGATTCCGTATTTGTTTGATATTTTCCCCCAATAACTCACTACCCAACAGCTTTGACATAAACAATCACCTAAATAGACAAGATTTTTCATCATCTTATCAATATTCTTATTTCCTATTGCTTATACCTATAAGCTGTGCTACAATTTGTTTCTATATTACTCGTTCTATTAATGGCAAAAAAGTGTATCCCCGCCAACAGGGATACACTGAACCATTGAATCATTCTCTAAAATAGGCTTCTGTTGCGGCCTCGAGCATCGCCACTACACGATGTACATCTTCACTGTCTCGGTTGGCAAGCATCGTTCCAATGTTAAACAAAAGTGGATCCTTTTCAACATCACCAAACAAGATCGTATGAGCGTTTACGTTCAAGACCTGACATAATTTTATAAATCGTTCAAGACTAACTCCAGAATTACCAAGCTCCAAATCGGCCAGAAATTGAACTGATATTCCCACTCTTTCAGCTAAAAACTCCCGGCTCCATTTCTTTGCTTCTCTAGCATTACGGAATCGTTGTCCCATATTCACATTTTGGGGCTTTTTTTCTTTCACTCCGCAACACCTTATACATCTAATTTTTCATTTTATATTACCCCAATATTGAACACTTTAACATATAGTATGGGTACCTCATTTTTTTAGTGTCAAATGGAAAGTATTACTAAGGCCACTATTTTTCATGCAGTACATCTTATTTCGTAGGCAACTATTTTTTAATAGGGAGAACATCGCCATGTCAGAAAGTCATACCAAACTTGAGGAGCTTCCTTTCAGCTTTCAGGGGGTGGAGGAGAAATATGGCTCTCTCATCGACGCTGAGGAACTGTGCCCTGGGGTATACTACGCCTCCGCCAGATTGTTGGAGCGTTATACCTTTCTCGTGGCCCAGTACATGGTCGTGACGGCCAGCTCCCCAGCTATCTCGCCGGAGGCCAGGGCCTACGGCGCCCCCCTGCCCGACGGCGCCCTGATCTTCGAGGCCAACGACTATTACGACAAGGGCCAGCACGTCGTCCGGTATGAGGCCCACAAATATCTCGCTGACCACGGCCTTCCTCTACCGGAAGCGGAATCTCTGCTGGGGGACCGGGTCTTTGGGATGGAGGTCTGCCCTGAATATTTCGGCCAGCTCCCGGTCCCCACGGACACACCCTGGGGACCGCCTCTCCGCCACGACCGCCTGGGGAACGGGCTCTACTGGCTGGAGACTGAGCACGCCGGCTGGGTGCTGGCCCTGGCCTACCCCATCCGTGAGGATCTGATGTTCCACACCAGGGTCTTTGCCGCCCTCATGCCAACCGACCGGGAACGGGGGCTGGACAATACCTTCGGCTACTGCTTCTATCCCTTTGAGGTGAGCTGCATCCCCCTCTTTGAGCTGCTGGAGTACGGGGAGCGGGACTGGGCGGACAAAATCGACATCGCCGCCCTGAAAAACGCCATCCTGAAATTCTACCCCGACTATCTCAAGCCCGACCTGTATGAGCGCCAGAATCCGCCGAGCATAGCGGCCACTCCCGGCGCCGGGACGGACTTTTACCGCTTCCCGGCCTGAACCCAGCACGAAAAAGGCGGCCTCCCATGGGAGGCCGCCTTGAACCCAATTTCCTCTATATCCCAACTGCCCGGGGCGCCCCAACGGGGCGCTCCGGGCAGTTTTCCGCTCTATTTCTCTCTATTGGCGCTGGCCGGGCATCTCCCAGGCCTTGTGGTCGGTGTGAAGCAACTCCTCCGCCTTCTGACTCAACGGGGCGCCCAAGAACTCCCGGTACAGGGCTTGGACCTGGGGGTTCTCGTGAGAAAAGCGGATGGGCTCCGCCCGGTCCAGGTCGTACAACCGCTGGCCCCGGACGCCATACAGCTCCTCGTCCTCTACGGAGATGGGCTGACCGCCGCCGCCCACACAGCCGCCGGGGCAGGCCATGACCTCCACAAAGTCGTAATGGACCTTGCCCGCCTTCAGCCGCTCGATGAGCTTTCGGGCGTTGCCCAAGCCGCTGACCACGGCGCAGCGCACAGGGGTGCCGGCCAGCTCAAAGGCGGCCTCCCGCAGTCCGGGCCCGGTACGGACCGCCGCGAAGGCGTCCGGGTCCGGGTTTTTCCCTGTGAGCACATAGGCCGCTGTCCGCAGGGCCGCCTCCATCACGCCGCCGGTGGCCCCGAAGATAACTCCGGCCCCGGTGTGGACGCCCAAGGGGCTGTCTGGCTCCTCTTCCGGCAGGAGGGCGGGGTCCAGCTTGTCGGCCCGGAGCATACGGACCAGCTCCCGGGTCGTGAGAACCAGGTCCACATCCGGGCGGCCGTCCACCGCCATGGTAGGCAGCTCACTCTCCGCCTTTTTGGCCACACAGGGCATGATGGACACGCAGAAGATTTTTTCCGGCGCTACCCCCAGCGTTTGAGCAAACCAGCTCTTAGCCACGCTGCCAAACATCTGCTGGGGCGACTTGGCGGAGGAAAGCTGATGGGTCAGCTCCGGGTATTGGCTCTTCAGGAACCGGACCCAGCCGGGGCAGCAGCTTGTGAACATGGGCCAGCGGGTCAGCCCCCCGGCCTGGAGGCGGTGGAGGAACTCGCTGCCCTCCTCCATAATGGTCAGGTCGGCGGCAAAGTTGGTGTCAAACACATATTGGAAGCCCAGCCGCCGCAGGGCGGCGGCCATGCGGCCCATGGTGGCCTCCTCCCGCTTCAGCCCAAATGCCTCGCCCCAGGCGGCACGGACGGCGGGAGCCACCTGGACCACGGTAATCTTGTCCGGGTCGGCCAGGGCGGCAAAGGCCCGCTGGGTGTCGTCCCGCTCCCGCAGGCCGCCCACGGGACAGTGGGTGATGCACTGGCCGCACAGGGCACAGTCCGAGTCCTTAATGACCCGGTTGTCCGACACGTCGATGGTGGTGCGGCCGCCGGTGCCCGCCAGGTCCCAGATGGACAGGGACTGGACCTTGTCACAAATCTGGATGCAGCGCATGCATTTGATGCACTTATTATAATCATGGTACAGGGGGAAGGTGGTGGTCCAGGCCCCCCGCAGTCCCCGTGGCAGCTGGCTCTCATAGGGCAGGGACAGGATGCCCAGGTCATTGGCAATCGCTTGAAGCTGGCAGTTCCCGCTGCGGACGCAGGTGGCGCACTTGCAGTCGTGCTGGGACAGAATCAGCTCCACATTGGTCCGCCGGGTGGTCCTGGCACGGGGGGAATTGGTGTGGACCACCATTCCCTCCTTCACCGGGTTGTTGCAGGCGGTGACCATGGCCCGCTCCCCCTCCACCTCCACGCAGCAGACCCGGCAGGCAGCGATCTCATTGATCCCCTTCAGGTAGCACAGGTGGGGAATACGGATGTGGGCCGTTTTGGCGGCCTCCAGGATGGTGGTGCCCTCCGGCACCTGGACAGTCAGTCCGTCAATGGTCATCGTCACCATTCCGTGTTCCTCCCTCCCTTGAAGATACCGTAGCCGAAGTGGTCACAGCGCAGACAGCGGCTGGCCTCCTGCTGGGCCTCCTCCAGTGTCATGCCCTCCTTGAGCAGAGAGAAGTCCCCGCTGTAACAGGAGAGATGGCGGTTTTTCAGATTCACCCGGCCGCAGGGCGGGGTGTTGGTCATATGGGCCGGCGGGATCTCCACATCACAGCGGATCTTGTGGTCAAAGCCCAGATAGTTGTCAATGTTGGCGGCGGCCACCTTTCCGGCGGCCACGGCCCGAATCACGGTGGCTGGGCCGGACACGGCGTCGCCGCCGGCAAAGACGTTGTCCACGCCTGGGACCGAGCTGGTCAGGTCGGTCTGGATGGCCCCCCGGCGTGTGGCAATGCCCACCGCCTCGAAGGGCTGGGCCTCGATGGCCTGGCCGATGGCCACGACGACGTAGTCGCAGGGGATGCGGAATTCCTTTGTCTGGGCGCCGGCCGGAGTGGGCCGGCCATCCCGGCCATAGCGGCTGATGATCTGGGGCTGTGTCCACAGGGCGGCCACCTTTCCCTCCTCGTCCGCCTCAATGCGGGCGGGGGCCTGGAGGGGCAGAATTTGGCAGCCCTCGGCCATGGCCTCCTCGATCTCTTCAGACAGGGCGGTCATGTCCTCCACCCGGCGGCGGTAGACACAGGTGACGCTGTCCGCCCCCAGGCGCAGGGCGGTGCGGGTGGCGTCCATGGACACGTTGCCGCCGCCGATGACGCACACCTTCTTTCCCGTGAAGTCCGGGACCTGGCCCTCGCCAATGCCCCGGAGCAGCTCCACAGCGCTGATGACGTTTTGGGAGTCCTCCCCCTCCAGCCCCAGCTTTTTGTCGTTGTGGGCGCCGATGGCGATGTACACCGCGTCAAAACTCTTCTGGATGTCCTCCATGGTCAGATCTCTGCCAATGGACACCCCAGTATGGACTCGGACTCCGGCGGACAGGATGTGGTCGATATCCCGGTCCAGGATCTCCTGAGGCAGACGGTAGTCCGGGATGCCGTACCGCAGCATACCGCCCAGTTTAGGGCGCTGCTCATACACCGTCACCTGGTGCCCCATAAGGGACAGATAATAGGCGGCGGTCATGCCGCCTGGGCCGCCGCCTATGACGGCCACTGTCTTTCCAGTGTCCGCCGCCCGCTCCGGCGGGGCGGCAGGGGCGGCGTGATCCACCGCAAACCGCTTCAGCCCGCAGATGTTGACCGCGTCATCCACCATCCGGCGGCGGCACTGGGCCTCGCAGGGATGCTCGCACACATAGGCGCAGGCGGAGGGAAAGGGATTGTCCTTCCGGATCAGGCGGACCGCGTCGTCGTACCGCTCCTCCCGGACCAGGGCCACATAGCCGGGGACATCCACATGGGCCGGACAGACGGACACGCAGGGCACCGGGTGGCTCAGGCCGCAGATACAGCGGCCGTGGACCACATGCTCCTCATAGTCCTCCCGAAAGCCCCGCACTCCCCTGAGCACCATGTGGGCAGCCTCATAGCCGATGGCGCAGTCGGCGGAATCGGCTATGACCTGGGCAGTGCTCTCAATCAGGTCGATGGTCTCCAGCGTAGCGGTGCGGTCCAGCACCTGCTCGATCAGGATGGCCAGCTGGTTCAGCCCCACCCGGCAGGGAACACACTTGCCGCAGGTCTGGGCGTGGCACAGCCGCAAAAAATTCAGGGACATGTCCACAGGACACAGGCCAGAGGAGCTGGCACTGATCCTGCGCTCCATGTCCCGACTGAGCCACGAAAGGACGGTCTGGGCCCGCCCCGGCGTTTCGATGGACAATCGGCTCAAAGGGATCTCCTCCTTCACATCTTCTCGCTGTTCTGCAAAGCATTCCTTCCTTGTCTTTCATAGTTCGGCAAAAAGTTTCTGCTTTCCAGCGTTTTTCCTGCCTCGATTGCAAAAATCTTGACAGCTTCACTTTTCCTATATTCAAAAAAGTATCACAAGGCCCAGCCGTTGTCAATGGCAACCGGGCATTCTCTTATTTCATATGATATCATTTTTATCCGGGGGATATTTTTGTTCCAGCCTACCAAAATGAAAACCGGCCGGCGGCCGCTGGAGCGCGGACGCCGGCCGGGAACTCTCGGTCCAGTTCAGGCCTTCTGAGACAGGGCAGTACAGAAGGCCAGGGAGTGGAAGGCCACCTCTTTGTCATCACTTCTGGAGGTGAGGGCCACAGGGATTTTGGCCCCGATGACCACGCCGCAGGTCTGGGCGTGGGCGTGCATCTGCCAGCACTTGACAATCAGGTTGCCCGCCAGCAGACTGGGAACGACGATCCCGTCGAACTCCCCACACAAGGGACAGTCGTAGCCCTTCAACCGGGCGGCCTCCTTGGACAGGATCAGGTCATAGGCGATAGGGCCCACCAATTGGCAGTCCGCGATGGGGTGCCGGCAGTGCTCTCGGACCAGCTCCTGGGCCTCGATGGTGTCCTTCATATGGAAGGCGACCTTCTCCACCATGGATAGCAGGGCAATATTGGGCCTCTCATAACCCACAGTCTTCAGCATATCCACCATGTCAGCGATGATGGTCTTTTTCTGTTGAAGATTGGGCTCAATGGTGACGGTGACATCTCCGATGGCTATGACCTTGGGATACTCGGGCATACAGACCAAGTCAATGTGGGCCAGCAGCTTGTCGGTGCGCAGCCCATTCTCCGGCACCAGGAGGGGCAGCAGGAACTCCCGGGTCTGGGTGTTGCCCCGCATGAGCATATCCCCCTCGCCCCGGTTGACCACATCCACCGCCGTCTGGGCCACATTCTCCCCAGGCTGGGTGGGTACCAGGCGGTAGGGCCTGTCTTTCATCCCCAGCCGCTCCAGCATGGGGACCACCTTCTCCTCCTCGCCCACTAGGACGGGAAATACAAAGCTGGCCTCCTGAGCCATAAAGGCCCCCAGCAAGATATTCTCCGCGTCCGCACCGGCGATAACGACAGTCTTAGGCTTCTGAACGCTCTTAGCCTGCTCCACGATCTGATCAAAATTTTTCAGCGCCATGGTACACAACATCTCCTTTTTCACATCGATCCTTCGTCACAGTTCAAAAGCGGGAAACAGGGACTCTGTCTGGTCTTTTCCCCCATCTTAGCATCTTTCTTCCGCTAAAACAAGGCTTTCCAGGGATAATTGTGGGAAAAAGTTGTGATTACAAGTCCGGCGGCACTCACCGGCGGGACCAGTTCTTCCCTGGGCTTTCGCCGCGCATAAATTCGATGAGCTGCCGATGAATTGGGCTGGTCTTGTTCCTAGAGTAGGATAAATAGATGTTTCGGAATGCCTGGGGGTCGTCCAGCAGATAGAACACCACGCCACTGGTGGGAGTGACAAACTCTGGGATAGTGGTTCGCAGAAATGTGATTCCCTTTCCCTCGCACACCAGGTAATAGGCGGTCATCATCTGGCTGAGGTACAGGGATACGTTGGGGGTGAATCCGGCATTCCGGCACAGGGTCAGGCTACGGTCGTGGACGTCGTTGTCCGGCTTGAGCAAAAGGAAAGGCTCGTCCTTGAAATGGTGCAGTGGGACTGGCGGACGCCTGTGCTCCAGCTCGTCCCGTCGGAGCAGCCCCTCAAAGGTGTATCGGTAGGGCTCCAGCCGCTGGTTGATCTCATAGTGGGCCGGAACCGCCAGGATAATCTGCTCTGACGCCCAGGGAAAGGTCTGTATGTCGCTGCCAGAGGGGCACTCCGCTTCCAGCAAAAAGTCCAGCTGGCCCGCCCTCAGCTTCTCAGTCAGGCCAGAGGTAGTCCCCTCGGTGAAGGTTAGGGTGACCTGGGGGTACAGAGCGCAGAAGTCGGTAAGCAGCTTAGGCAGCACATAGGTACAGAAAAACATAGAACTGCCAATGTGCAGCTCCACATTGTTGACGCTGCGCATCTCGTTGAAATGCCGCTGCATCTCCTCCTCGATGGCCATAATGCGCTCGATCTGCTCAATATAGTACCGCCCCGCATCGGTAAGACTGATAGGGTTGGTGCTCCGGTCAAAGAGGGGGATCTGGAGCTGCTGCTCCACCTTTTTCACTGTGGCACTCAGCCAGGGCTGGGACACATATAGTTTTTTTGCCGCCTTGGAAAAGCTCTTCTCCTGATATATGGCGTAAATGTACTCTTTATAATCCGTCATAGCAGCCCTCTATAAGGAAAATCATATAGCGCCTTCAACGATTTGCTATTTTACATCGCGGCCGGCACCTGCTAGAATTATATCAGAATGTCCCCCCGTCCAGCAAGAGGATTCCTCTCCGCGGCGGGTACAATTTAACATTTTAAGGGAGAATCATCGCTATGGAACTGAAAACTTCAGCCAGAATGGACCAACTGGCCCCCTCCGGCATCCGCAAAGTCAATGAGAAGGCTCTGGCTATGGAGCGGGCCGGGGAGCATGTCATTCATTTTGAAATTGGCCGTCCCGATTTTGACACCCCTGAATATATCAAGAAGGCGGCTGAGGCGGCTCTGGACAAGGGGGACGTGTTTTACACCTCCAACTTCGGCACTCTGGAGCTGCGGCAGGAGATTGCCAACAAGCTGAAGCGGCAGAACAATGTGGACTATAAGGCCAGCGAGGTGCTGGTCACCGTAGGCCTGTCCGAGGCTGTCTTTGCTGTTCTGGCCGCTATTCTGGACGAGGGGGACGAGATCCTGGTCCCCGACCCTGCTTGGCTCAACTACCACAATGTGCCCCGTATGTTGGGCGCCGTCCCCGTCACCTACTCTCTGAAGGAGGAGAATGGCTACCAAATGGACCTGGCCGAGCTGCGCTCCAAGGTGACGGACAAGACCAAGGCCGTGGTCATCATCACCCCTAACAATCCCACTGGCGGCGTTCTGTCCCAGGATACCCTCCAGGGCCTAGCCGACCTGGCCATCGAGAAGGACCTGTTAGTCATCTCCGACGAGGTGTATGAGCGGCTCATCTACGATGGGGAGAAGCACATTAGCATCGCCTCCCTGCCGGGCATGAAGGAGCGGACCTTCACCATGAACGGCATGTCCAAGGCCTACTCCATGACCGGCTGGCGCCTGGGCTATGTGGCCGCCCCCGAGGCCTATATCGCGGTCCTCAACAAGTTCCACCAGCATAACACCACCTGCGCCCCCTCCTTCGTCCAGACGGCCTCTGTGGCAGCTCTCCGTGACGAGAAGAACGAGGTCAACGACATGGTTAAGGAGTATCAGCGCCGCCGGGATTATGCCGTCAAGGCCATCAACGACATTCCCGGTTTGAGCTGTCTGTGCCCCAAGGGCGCCTTCTACATCTTCATCAACTGCAAATCCCTGGGAAAGCCCTCCGCCGAGCTGGCCTCCTATCTGCTGGATGAGGCCAAGATCGCCCTGGTTCCCGGCGATGTCTTTGGTCCCGGCGGAGAGGGATATCTCCGCCTCTCCTTCGCCAACAGCTATGACAATATCGTGGAGGGCTGCAAGCGGCTGGCCCAGGCTGTGGCTAAACTGCGGCAGTAAGTCTTCCCGATGGAACAAACTGCACAAGAGAGCGCCCAAAAGGGCGCTCTCTTTTTCCGTTCAGAGGAGGGAAAGGGAGAGGCACGGCCTTGCAAAAAGCCCTCCTTTCCATTACAATGACGTTAGGAGAAGATTAACCGATTCGTGATAGCAGACCGTTTCAAAAGAAGGGAAACTTGGATGGAAACGACAGTGCAGCGGAAGACTCTCAATGACCTGGCTCCGGGCCAGAGCGGCACGATCCTGTCTGTGGGCAATCAGTCCGGGGCAGTGAAGCGCCGGCTAGTGGATATGGGGCTGACCCCCGGCACCCAGGTGAAGGTAAATAAAATCGCCCCTCTGGGCGACCCCCTGGAGGTGTCCCTCCGGGGCTATGAGCTGTCCCTGCGCCGGGCGGACGCCGAACAGATCGTCATAGGGCAGCCCCGCCTGCGGCGGGCCGGAGGGACCACCCTCCAGACCGGTCCAGATCCCGAAGCCGCCCGCCGGCAGCTGCGGGACCACGAGCATGAGCTGGAGGCCCACGGCGGCCGCTATGACGCCGCCGCCCACGACAGTCGGTCTATGCGTGTGGCTCTGGCTGGCAATCCCAACTGCGGCAAGACTACTCTGTTCAACGCCCTCACCGGCTCCAACCAGTATGTAGGAAACTGGCCCGGTGTCACCGTGGAAAAGAAGGAAGGCACCGCCCGTTTGGGCGATAAGTCCATGACGGTGGTGGACCTGCCTGGCATCTATTCCCTGTCCCCCTATTCCATGGAGGAGATCGTAGCCAGGGATTTTATTATCGGCGAGGCGCCGGACTGTATCATCGACATCGTAGACGCCACCAATCTGGAGCGCAATCTGTACCTCACAGTCCAGCTTCTGGAGCTGGAGCGGCCCATGGTGGTGGCGCTGAACTTTATGGACGAGGTTGCTAAACGGGGCGACCAGATCGACGTGGCCCGGCTGTCCAAGGAGCTGGGTATTCCCGTAGTCCCTATCACCGCCCGAACCGGCGAGGGGCTGGACACCTTGCTCCACACCGCCCACCGTCAGATGCACCTGGGCTTTACAATCGAACCTGACGATTTGTACGACAGCTTCACCCATGACATCCACCACCGGATGGGCGAGCTGATCCACGACTACGCCTACGCCGCCGGGCTGCCCGCCCACTGGGCCGCCATCAAGCTGCTGGAGGGAGACGACATCGTAGCCAAGGCCCTGAAGTTGCCCGCGCGGGTGTCCGGCCTGCTGGATGCGGTAGTGGCCGAGTATGAGGGATCCAGTGACCTGGGCGACCGGGAGACCCTGATTGCCGACAGCCGTTACCAGTACATCGAAAAGGTGGTAGCCGCCTCTGTGGTCAAGGGCGGCCGTCCCGGCGAACTGACCTTCAGCGAGAAGGTGGATAAGGTGGTCACCCACCGCCTGTTCGCCATTCCCCTGTTTCTGTTGACTATGCTGCTTATGTTTGTCGTCACCTTTGGTCCCTTTGGCTCCTGGCTGTCCAACGGGGTGGGGGCCGCCGTGGACAGTCTATCCGGCTGGCTCTCCGGGGCGCTGTCCGGGGCGGGAGTGTCCCCGGTCCTGGTGTCCCTGGTGTGCGACGGCATCATTGCCGGGGTGGGGGGCGTGCTCACCTTTCTGCCCCAGATCGCCCTGCTCTTTTTCTTCCTGTCCTTCCTGGAGGACTCGGGCTATATGTCTCGGGCCGCTTTTATCATGGACCGCCTGCTCCGCCGGTTCGGACTGTCTGGAAAGGCGTTCATCCCCATGCTCATGGGCTTTGGCTGCTCGGTGCCCGCCATCATGGGGGCCCGGACCATGGAAAACGAGAAGGACCGGAGGATGACCATTCTACTGGTTCCCTTCATGTCCTGCTCGGCCAAGCTGCCCGTCTACGGGCTGCTATCCGCCGCCTTCTTCGGCCCCTACGCCGGACTGGTGGTCTTTGGGCTGTATCTCATCGGCATGGCGGCGGGCATCCTGTCCGGCCTGTTCTTTAAAAAGACCCTGTTCGCCGGGGAGCCCGCCCCCTTTGTACTGGAGCTGCCCCCCTATCGCCTCCCCTCCCTGTCCAATATGCTCACCCATGTGTGGCAGAAGGTACGGGGCTTCCTCATCAAGGCAGGCACCCTCATCCTTCTCATGTCCATGGTGCTGTGGCTGCTCCAGTCCTTCGACTTCTCTCTGCGCATGGTGGAGGACGCCGGCCAGAGTATGCTGGGTACTCTGGGCTCCCTCATCGCCCCCATCTTTGCCCCCTGCGGCTTCGGCCACTGGCAGGCCGCTGTTGCCCTGCTCACCGGGCTTGTCGCTAAGGAGATGGTGGTGTCCTCCCTGTCCATGTTCTACGGCTTCTCCCTCACCGCCTCCAGCGGAGCGGTGGCAGCGGCCATGGCTGGCTTCACCCCCCTGTCCGCCTTCTCCATGCTGGTGTTCATTCTGCTGTACGTCCCCTGTGTGGCCGCCGTATCCACCCTGTTCAAGGAGATGAACAGCCCCAAGTGGGCCTGGTTCTCCATCGCCTGGCAGGTAGGCTGCGCCTATGTGGTATCTCTGCTGGTGTATCAGGCGGGCAGTCTGTTTTTCTAAATGGTGGGAGCGGCCGAAGGCCTCTCTGACCTCTCGATCTAGGAGGAATCTGTTATGGTAAAACTCATCTCGCTGGACCTGGACGGCACGCTGCTGGATCCACAGGGCCAGATCACCCCGGCCTCTAAGGCGGCTATCGCCCTGGCCCGGGCCGCTGAGATTCGGGTAGTGCTGAATACTGGCCGTCCCATCCCTGAGGCCTGCTTTTTCGCCAGGCAGGCCGGGTGTGATGATCTGGTATCTGCTTTGGGAGGGGCGGCGCTGGCGGACAGCTCCACTGGCCAGGTCCTCCAGCGCCAGGACCTGCCCCAAAACACGGGGCGGAGGGTGCTGGAGCTGTGTCTGGGCCGGCGGATCGAGCTGATGATTTTCGCCGGGGAGGAGATCGTCCTGGACCCCTTCTCCAAGGAGTCCCTGCTGCGGACCTATCCCTATCCAGTCTTTCATGACAACGCCGTGGTGGTGGAGGACCCCCTGGCCTATCTGGAGGAGCACCGCCTGCCCTTGACCAAGGTACACGGGGACTGGAATCAGCCGGCTTATCCCTTGGAGGAGCTGCGGGCCCTGGAGGGGTTGTATCTGACCTCCTCCAACGACCATGACTTCGAGGTGGTGCCCGCCGGGGTGGATAAGGGGGTTGCTCTGGCCCAGCTGGCCCAGCGGTACGGCGTGCCCCTGGACCAGTGCGCCGCCGTGGGGGACAGCGACAACGACCTGGCCATGCTCCAGGCGGCTGGCGTTCCTATCGCCATGGGCAACGCCTCCCAGGCCGTCAAGGACCTGGCCCTCCGGGTTGTTGCGGACAATGGACAGGACGGTGTGGCTGCGGCTATTCTGAATTGTCTGAAATAAGTTTTTAGGAATGAAAAACCGCATTGTCAGAACTGTCCTGACAATGCGGTTATTTTTTAGGATAAGGCGTACTATCATCTGTAAAATCCAACAGGTAATCGATACTCGTATTAAAAAATGATGCAAGCTGTTTCAAATATGTTGCCGGGATATTTACATGTCCCAACTCGTAATCAGAATACGTTGTCTGATGGACATTTAACAATTTTGCCATATACGCTTGGCTCAAATCCCTATCTTCACGTAAGCTTCGGAGATGTTCTAACATCATATCACCTTTTGCTATTATAGCTAAGGAAAATATCCTTATTGACTTTTAAGGGTATTTTCCTTAAAATATTTGGAGAGGTGATTTTATGTACAGAGGTCCCCATGTAGACGATCCGAAAAAGTCGGTGACCGTCGTTCTCCCACTGGACCGCTACCAGGCGCTGGCCCGTCTGGCGGAGCAGAACTCATACAGCCTTCCCGCCTATATCCGCCAGGTGCTGCGGAACCATATCCAGTCCCTGGAGGGGGAGCCATAAGGCCGAAATTCCCGCCCGGTTTCACCGGGCAGGAATTTTTATGCCCTCTCCCCCACTGGAATACAAATTTCCCCTTGACCTTCCACCTGCTGGACGGTATAAACTGTCACGGCAGCGGTGGGAGAAATTTTAATGAAATTTTCATCTATTCTTTCAATGGATATAAACTTTGTCCCGTACAATGGAAGCACACAGGGACACCCCGGCGAAACCGGCCCTCGGGCCATGAAGATAAGGAGTTTTTTTATGGACGCGACACAGGTCAGCACACAGGGGGAGATACAGCTCCCACAGGAGCCGGGGAAGAAGGGACCTCTTTTTCCAGTCCCCCGGAAAAAGAAGAAGTGGATCAAGCGGGGGGCCATCCTCCTTGTGGTCCTTCTAGCCATATGGTGGTTTTTCCTCCGCCCGTCGGGCGGAGGGGGCGGCGTCAGCGCCGCCGGGCAGTACATTCCTGTTCCCGCCTCTCTCCAGGATCTGACGGTGGCGGTGGACGGCTCCGGGGCGGTGACGCCCATCGAGTCCTATCAGGTGGGCGCCCTGGTCAGCGGCGAGGTGCTTGCCGCCCCCTTCGAGGTGGGCGACTGGATTGAGAAGGGAGATCTGCTCTATCAACTGGATGCCGGGGACGCGGAAATCGGTCTTCAGCAGGCCCAGTTATCCCTGCGTCAGGCCCAGCTCAACTATGATGAGCTGCTCTCCGGCATGAGCCCAAGCGCCTCCGCCGCCGGGGTGGTCCAACAGGTCCACGTCCAAAAGGGGGACTTGGTCTCTCCCGGCACCCCTATTGCCGACGTGGCGGACAACTCCACCATGACCTTGACCCTCCCCTTCCAGTCGGCGGATGCCTCCAGCCTGTCCCCCGGTCAGGGGGCCCAGGTGACCATCGCCGGCACCATGGAGGTGCTGTCCGGCACAGTGGAGTCCATCTCCTCCGCCGAGCTGGTGGGAAATGGCGGTGCTCTGGTCCGGCAGGTGAAGATACGGGTGGATAACCCAGGCGCTCTAACCTCCGCCAATTCGGCCACCGCCACTGTGGGGGACATCGCCTGTGCCGGAAGCGGCTCCTTTGAGGAAAATACGCGCCAGACCGTGGTGGCCCAGACCTCCGGCGAGGTGACTGCCGTCCACGTCACCGCTGGCAGCAGGGTGTCCGCCGGTACTGCCCTGGTCACCCTGGGGGGCGATGGGGCCCAGAGCGCCCTGGAAAACAGCGCCATCTCCGTGGAAAATGCCCAGCTGGCCCTCCAAAGGGCCCAGGACGCCCTGGAGAGCTACACCATCACCGCCCCTATCTCCGGCACGATCATTGAGAAGAACTATAAGGTGGGTGACAAGGTAGACGGCATGGACGCCGGCTCCCTGGCCATTCTCTATGACATGAGCAGTCTGAAGCTGACCATGAACATCAGTGAGTTGGACCTGAACCAGGTCCAGGAGGGTCAGGAGGTAGACATCACCGCCGAGGCGCTGCCCGGACAGGTCTTTCAAGGCGTAGTGGACCGGGTGTCCATCAACGGCACCACCACCAACGGCTTTACCACCTATCCCGTCACCATTCTGCTGCGGGAGTTCGGCGACCTGAATCCAGGCATGAACGTGTCCGCCGATATCGTTGTCGAGCGGACCACGGGCGTCCTCTGTGTCCCGGTGTCCGCCGTCAACAGCGACGGCACTGTGCTGGTAGCCGGACCGGGCACACTTTCTGAGGATGGCCTCACCATAGCCGATCTTTCCAAGGCGGAGCGCCGCCCTGTGGAGCTGGGACGGAGCAACGAGGAGTACATCGAGATCACTTCCGGACTGTCTCAGGACGAGGTGGTGCTGGTTCCTGACCAGGCCACCGGCTCCATGGGCGCCGTTGCGATGGGAGGCTGACCGGCTTGGAACATCTCATCGAACTGAAGGACATATATAAGATCTATCCGATGGGGGAGGAGACAGTCCATGCCCTGGATGGGGTGAACATCACCATCGACCAGGGGGAGTTCGTGGCCATTGTAGGCTCCTCCGGTTCAGGCAAGTCCACAGCTATGAACATTATCGGCTGCCTGGACGTGCCCACCTCCGGCACCTACCATCTGGGGGGTGTGGATGTGTCCACCATGGAGGACGACCAGCAGGCGGACATTCGCAACAAGATGCTGGGTTTTATCTTCCAGCAGTACAACCTGATCCCCAAGCTGTCTGTGCTGGAAAATGTGGAGCTTCCCCTGCTCTACGCCGGCGTGCCCGCCGACCAGCGTCGGGAGCGGGCCATCCGCTCTCTGGAGCGGGTGGGACTGGCGGACAAGAAAAAGAATCTGCCCAGCCAGCTCTCCGGCGGCCAGCAGCAGCGGGTATCCATCGCCCGTGCCCTGGCCGGGGACCCCTCGGTCATCCTGGCTGACGAGCCCACTGGAGCCCTGGACTCCAAAACAGGCCGGGAGGTACTGGGCTTTTTGAAAAAGCTCAATCGTGAGGGGGACACGGTGGTCCTCATCACCCACGACAACTCCATCGCCGTCAAGGCGGACCGCATCATCCGCCTTCAGGACGGCAAGGTCATCTATGACGGGGACGCCCACGATCCACGGGCGGTGGTCCAGCCCGACGCGGCGGACGAGGAGGTGGAGACGGTATGAACTATGGACAGTCCTTCCGCCTGGCCATCAAGGCCCTGGCCACCAGCAAGATGCGCTCCCTGCTCACCATGCTGGGCATCATCATCGGCGTGGCCGCCGTCATCATTATCCTGGCCCTGGGCAACGGCCTGACCGGCATGGTGCAGCAGCAGGTGGATAAGCTGGGGGTCAACATGATGATGACCTATGTCTGGGGACGAGGGGATGGGTCCACCTCTACCCTGGACCCCCAGGATATGTATGATCTGGTGGAGGAAAACCCGGACGTGCTCTCCGGTGTTTCCCCCTATGTGAACGCCCAGGCCACCGTCCGCAAGGGGGACGAAAAATTTGACAAGACCTCTCTCTACGGAGTCAGCGAGGTCATGTTCAACAACAGTACCAAGGGCACCATCGACGGCGGGGAGAAGCTAGGCCAGGGACGGTTCCTCTCCTGGCTGGACGTGGAGCGGCGAAGCCAGGTGTGTGTCATTGGAAGCTATCTGGCGGAAAACGCCTTTGGGGGCGACGCCCTGGGCCAGACTCTGACCATCAACGGTCAGGCTTACACTGTCATCGGCGTG
This sequence comes from Muriventricola aceti, assembly GCF_025567565.1. Lineage (NCBI taxonomy): Bacteria > Bacillati > Bacillota > Clostridia > Eubacteriales > Oscillospiraceae > Muriventricola > Muriventricola aceti. The sequence goes on from NZ_JAOQKF010000001.1 coordinate 179,524, forward strand.
CTGGAGCAAATCCGGGAGAACATGGAGGAGGGCGGCCCTGACGACCAGGTGTACATCCCCTATGAGAACGCCCTGGAGATGCTGGGCACCCGGAACGTGACCTTGTATATGTTCACCAGCACTTCCGGCGAAACAGCGGCCGCCGCGCGAATGGTCATCGACAGTATGCTGCTGGAGTATTTTGACGGGGATTATGACGCCTTCTACACCCAGACCATGGCGGAGCAGGCCGAAATGATCAACCTGATGATGGGGGTGGCCATGGGGGTACTGGTGGCCATCGCCGCCATCTCCCTGTTAGTAGGGGGCATCGGCATCATGAACATCATGCTGGTATCCGTCACCGAGCGCACCCGTGAAATCGGCATTCGGAAATCTCTGGGCGCCAAACGGCGGGACATCCGCCGCCAGTTCGTCATCGAGGCCGGGACCACCTCCGCCATTGGCGGGCTGCTGGGCATCGGCCTGGGCTGTCTGCTGGCGATGGGACTGGGGGCATTGTTCGGTGGGATGCTGTCCGCCCAGATGGGCGGCGCCGTCTTTAACGCCACTCCTACTCTGGGCGCTATTGCCATCAGCTTCGGGGTGTCTGTGGGCATCGGTGTCCTGTTCGGCTATCTGCCCGCCAACAAGGCGGCCAAGCTGAATCCTATTGACGCGCTGCGATATGACTGATAAATTAGAGACAGAAGAAGCGCGGCGGTCCCTTTCTAACGGTCGTTTTTTCCTTAGGGCCCCGTTGGACGCTCAATCTTCTGACCTCTGATGAAAAAAGGAGCCATTAAAATGAGAAAAAAATTCACATCCGCCCTGTTGACCGCCTGTCTGGTGCTGGGCTTGGCTCTCCCCGCTCGCGCGGCAAGCCAGCCCCAGCAGGAGGAGGCCATCCAGGTGGTCAACGCCCTAGGCATCATGGTGGGGGACACCAATGGCAACATGAATTTGTCCAGCCGGGTCACCCGTGCGGAGTTTATCACCATGGCTGTCAAAGCCACGCCCGGCGGGGAGCAAATTGGTCAGGCCGCCACCTCCCCCTACCCCGATGTCCCACGGAGCCACTGGGCCTCCGGCTATGTGGAGGCGGGAGTGGCCGCTGGACTGGTATCCGGCTACACAGACGGTACTTTCCGCCCCAACCGGGAGATCAGTCTGGCCGAGGGCGTGACCATTGCCCTGCAGCTTCTGGGTTATGGCCCCAGTGATTTCTCAGGCGCCTACCCCACCGGACAGCTTGCCATGTATCACAGTCTAAAGCTGGACCAGGGTGTGACCGCTGCCGGGCCCTCTACCCTTCTGACCCGGCAGGATGCCATGTACCTGTTCTATAACCTGATGACCGCCAACACCAAGGAGGGGCGTCCCTACCTGGAGAGTCTCGGCTATTCCCTCAACGCCGCTGGTGAAATCGACCTGGTGGCCTTGATCAGCGGACAGATGGAGGGCCCGGTGGTCGCACAGGGGAACTGGCAGTCCTCCCTCTCCTTTGACCCGGCCCAGGCCAAGGTTTACCGCAACGGCGGCGTGTCCACGCTGTCTGCCATTCAGAACTACGACGTGGTCTATTGGAACCGGGCCATGCGCACCCTGTGGGCTTACTCCGACAAGGTAACAGGCACGATCCAGGCCCTGGAGCCCAGCGCCTCTAACCCTACCTCTGTCACGGTATCTGGAAGGACCTGCACCATTGAAACCTCCTCTGCCGCCTATTCCCTTTCCACACTGGGAGAATATGCTCTGGGCGACACAGTGACCCTGCTGTTGGGACGCGAGGGGGGTGTGGCCGCTGTGATAGGGGCCCTATCCGCCGATGAGAGCCAGCAGGTGGGCGTGGTCACCTCAGTGTCCAATTCCTCTTACCCCGATGGCAAGGGCGGCACCTATCAGGCCAAAACTGTGACGCTGTTGTCCACGGATGGCCAGACCTACCGCTATCAGACCACCAGCTCTGTCAAAGAGGGAGCCCTGGTCCGAGCCGCGGTGGATGACCAGGGGAAGGTGACCCTGAAGGGCCTGACCAGCGCCTCTCTCACCGGCAAGGTGAACGCCGCCGGCACCAAGCTGGGCAGCCACCCCTTTGCGGAGGGTGCAGAGATTCTGGATGTCAGCGATGGGCAGGGCGCGCGGATCTATCCCAGCCGTCTGGCCGGACTGGAACTGACCGACAGCATGGTCAAGTACCACTCCCTAAACGGCTCCGGTGAAATCGAGACACTGGTACTCAACGATGTGACCGGCGACGCTTACCGGTACGGCATCCTCACCCGCATGGAGAGTACGTCTGCCGGGGAATTTTCCTCCTATTACAGCTACGAGCTGGATGTAGGAGGACAGCAGATCTCCCTTCCCCAGAGCACGACCCGCTACCCTGTGGAGCGGGGGCCGATCCGCATTAAGGGCGACCCTGCCCATCCTGACGGGCTCTACTCCCTGACACTCGCCGGCAAGGGCGAGGCCAGCGGGGGCCAGTTCCTGTCCGGTTCCAAGGGATATACCCTCTCCGACAATCTGATGGTCTACGAGTACCAGGACGGGGCGTACTATTTGTCCACCCTGGCCAGAGTCCAGGGCGGCCGCTTTGAGCTAAGTGGCTGGTATGACAAGTCTGAATCCTTGGGAGGCCGCATCCGGGTCATCGTAGCCCGAAGCATCTAACTAAAACAGAAAGACCGCTCCAGCGCCTTTTCAGGCGCCGGAGCGGTCTTATTTGTCACATGGCAGGAGTGGTATCGGAAACATAGGTCTGTTCCAAGCCGAGATCCAGCTCCAACAGGAAATTCAAGTCATCCAGGGCCAGGTACAGCTCCCCCTCCAGCATCAGCGCCGGGGCGGACAGTTCTACCCTTTGGCCGTCCCGCTGACTGTTCTGGCCGGTCGTCAGCGTATACCAGTGCTCCCCGCCGTACAGGACGACTTCCTCCCCGCCGAATGTGGTTCCGACCCGCCACCCCAGCGCCTGGGCCAGACGGCCGGCAGAGAGGTAAACTCTGCCCTCCAGCATCAGAGCGCCGGAGCCCAGCTCCAGCTCCCGTCCCTGTATGTACAAAGCCGGCACGCCATTTGTGCCCTGGACAGGGAGGCGGGCCACATATTCCTCATAGGTCAAGTCCCGCTCCATACAGAGCTTGGCAATGTCCTTGCCCACATAGCGGTAATGCCAGGGCTCAAACCGGTAGCCGGTGATCCGCTCCTTCCCCTCTGGATAGCGGAGGATAAATCCGTACTCCGCACAGTGCTCTACCAGCCAGGCGTAGGTGGGCGTGTTCTCAAAGTGGGCCTGGACACTGGCGGTATTGATGTCCAGTGCCAGTCCGGTCTGATGCTCCGAGGAGCCTGGACGGGCGGAATAGGTGTCCGCCAGGCTCTGACCATCCTGGGACACATATCGGTCATATACCCGCTCCTGTGTCCCATAGGAGCGGTAGGAGGATACGTTCCACAGCCGAATCCCCTCCGTCCGGGCCTGGTCCGCCATGGCCTTGAACTGCTCCCAGGCCTCCCGCTGGAGATAAGCTGTCCCATAAGTATAGGCTGTCCCCATCCGGACCAGATCAGGTTTATAGTCCGGGCTGAGTTGGTGGTACTTATTGACCAGGACGGTCTGGCTGTCCGGGTCCTCCACCATCTGGATTCCCTGATAGAATGGGCGGTCCAGGCCGATATTCACCTCGGTCGCCACCTGTTCTGTGGTCAGCTCCGGGTGCCGCTCCCCGTAGTCCAGATAGCGGCCCATATTTTCCACATGGCAGTAGGGCAGGACCAGCAATTCCAATTCCCGCTGGGACAGCGCTCCCTCCATCAGCCGGTGATAGAGCTCTCGGTCCAGGCGGCTCCAAACCTGGGCGATTTGATCCCGCTCCAGCCCTCTCCGGGCCAGCAGAGCGGACACATCCCGATAGGCTGCCGCCGGGTCGCCGTTGTCCAGCACCAGGGGCGAGGGATCCCCAGGCTCCTCTGGCGGTATGGCAAAGACCACCGCCGGGAGCAAAAATACCAAAAGTCCAGCCGCCAACATCCTGGACAGGCGGCGCTTCGGGAAAAAGCTGCGCATGGTGATATAATATCCTCCTCAGGCGGAACAGCTCCGCCGTTCTCTGTCAGTATACGGCCGGGCCTAGCCCCGGCACAGGTCCATAAAATATTGGAAGATCGGCGCTCCATCCACCGCATCCCCCCGTCTTTGGTCAAAGGACATCCGCTCCGGATGGAACTGGACCCCCAGCACCGGCCGCTGTGTGTGAATCAAAGCCTCCGGAAAGCCGCTCTCCGCCCAAGCGATGGTCTCCAGTCCCTCACCCAGTCGGTCCACCGCCTGGTGGTGGGCACTGTTCACCGGGAATATGGGGCCGTACAGCCGGTGGAGCAGAGTGCCCTCCCGGCTGCGTACAGGGTGGACCCGGTCCTCCTCCCCGCCGCCATGGAAAGGTCTGATTTCTCCCGGCAGGTCTTGGAGCAGGGTGCCCCCCAGCGCCACATTGACCACCTGCATCCCCCGGCAGATTGCCAGGATTGGCTTGCCCGCCTGAAAAAAGGCCCAGAACAGCTCCAGCTCCGCTTGGTCTCTCTGCCGGTCCGGGGGCTGGGAGCCCCGGTTTTCCTGCCCAAAGAGGGCAGGGTCCATATCCCCGCCTCCGCACAGGATGAGCCCAGCGCAGGACAGGTCAGGGGATGGGCAGCAGCCGGGGACAGGCCTCGCCCCTGTTTCACAGGCCGCCCGACAGTAGTTATCCATACGTCCGGCCTGACCAGAAATCTGGATGGAAGGGAGATGGTCCATAAAAGCTCCTCTCTGATGGGGCCCGGTCAGCTCTGCTGGGCGTCTACCGCCGCTCTGGACCGGACCAGCGCGCAAATCAGCTCCACCGCTCCGGCAATACCAGAAGTGCTGGAATTAAGGGTCAGGTCATAGCGGCGCATATCGCCCCAGGTGTGGCCGGTGTAATAATTGTAGTAGTTAGCGCGCCCCCGGTCCATCTGGATGATGCGCCGTTCCATGTCGTCTGACGGGATGTGGTACTCCTCCACACACCGGGTCACCCGGCTGGGCAGATCGGCGTGGACAAAGACCTTCAGACATTCTGGCCGATCCCCCAGCACATAGTCGCTGCACCGCCCCACAATAACACACGGGCCTTCGTCGGCCAGCTCCCGAATCACGTCGGCCTGGGCGAAAAAGGCCTGGTGGCTGACGGGCACACCTTGGTGGGCAAAGGCGGGGGTCCCGATTCCGATGGGGGTAATAGACAAATGGAAGCGGCTGCGGGCCCGCTCCTCCGCACGGGCAATAAAGTCCGGGGACAGGCCGCTCTTCTCCGCTGTCTTTTGGATGATGGTCCGGTCATAGCATGGGATGCCCAGCTGGGCAGCCAGGCGCTTGCCAATCAGTCTGCCTCCACTGCCAAATTCACGGCTGATGGAAATGACGTAATTACTCATAGTGCGCCTCCTGATCCTAAAGATATGATACCAAACCGTCAGGTATCCAACAAATTTTCTTTTGTTGTTAAATATATTATAGCGGATAAACCGAAAAATGACAATGGAAAACTGGGCCGGACCCTAAAACAGCTCTGAGAAGGCTATTCCTCCGGTTTTCCCTGATAAAACGGTTGCGGACCGTCCCCCCAGGGGGTAAAATAAGATACCGCCCCCTCTGATTCGGGGTGGAAAACACAGACAGAAAGGCGGACTCCAACGTGAGAAAAGCCGGGGTGCTGCTGCCCATCTCCTCCCTCCCCTCCCCTTGGGGCATCGGCGCCCTGGGGGCAGCGGCCAGGGAGTTCATCGACTTTTTGGCCGCTGCCGGACAGTCCTTCTGGCAGATCCTGCCCTTGGGCCCTACCAGCTATGGCGACTCCCCCTACCAGTCCTTCTCCTCCTGGGCCGGTAATCCCTATTTCATCGATCTGGATGATCTGGCGGCGGAGGGACTGCTGGAGCGGCAGGAATATCAGCGTCTGAACTGGGGGGAGGACCCGGCCCGTGTGGACTATGGGCTGCTATACAAAACGCGCTATCCCGTTCTGCGGAAGGCCTGCGCCCGGCTGCTGGAGCGGGGGGATGCCCGCTTCCATTCCTTTTGTTTGGGCGAGGCTGACTGGCTGGAGGACTACGCCCTGTTTATGGCCCTGAAAGAGCGGTTTGACGGCCGCTCCTGGCAGGAGTGGCCCCAGCCGATCCGGCTGCGGGAGCCCGCCGCCCTGGAGGCGGCCCGAACTCAGCTAGCTGGCGAGGTGAACTTCTGGAAGGGTGTTCAGTATTTGTTCTGCCAGCAGTGGAAAAAGCTGAAGTCCTATGCCAACGAGAAGGGCGTCTCCATCCTGGGGGATCTGCCCATCTACACCGCCCTGGACAGCGCCGACGTGTGGGCCAGTCCGAAGCAGTTTCAGTTGGATGACCGGGGCTGCCCCACCGAAGTGGCCGGGTGTCCCCCGGACGCCTTTTCTGAGGACGGCCAGCTCTGGGGCAACCCCCTGTTTGACTGGGAACGGATGAAGCGGGACGGCTACCAGTGGTGGCTGCACCGCGTAGGCTATCAGTTATGCCTCTATGACGCGCTGCGCATCGACCACTTCCGGGGTTTCGAGTCCTATTACGCCATCCCTTACGGGGACACCACCGCCCGCAACGGCCGCTGGCGGCCCGGCCCCGGCCTGGATTTTTTCCAGGCGGTGAACAGCGCCCTGGGGAAACAGAACATCGTCGCTGAGGACCTTGGCTTTCTCACTCCGGAGGTCCACCGCCTGCTGGAAGAGACCGGCTATCCTGGAATGAAGGTATTGGAGTTCGCCTTTGGCAGCCGGGAGCTGGGCAGCGCCTATCTGCCCCACTGCTACCCCACCAACTGCGTGGTCTACACCGGCACCCACGACAATGACACCATCCGCGGCTGGATGGCCTCCGCCCCCCGGAAAGAGGCCGCCTTTGCCAAGGAGTATCTGCGCCTGAGCCGCGGGGAGGGATACCACTGGGGGATGATGCGGGCGGCCTGGGCCTCCCCCGCCGGTCTGGCCATGGTCCAGATGCAGGACCTGCTGGGCCTGGGCTCCGAGGCCCGAATGAATATTCCCTCCACCCTGGGCGGTAACTGGCAGTGGCGCGCCCTTCCCGGCAGCTACGGCCCTAAGCTGGCCCGGCGGCTTCACCGGGAGATGAAGGTATATCAGCGCCTTCCCAGTCAGAATGAAAATGGCGGGCCCCGTTGAATGGAAATCCCAGCTTCTGTTACCGCCAGGCGTTCCGAGCTCTGTAGCAAAACGCCGGAGCCGCCCCAAAAGGGGCGGCTCCGGCACTTCATTTCAGCAGGGTCCGCTTGATATTGCCGGCAAAGCGGTCCAGCCTCTCCCCCACGCCTGGAGCGGCCAGGGCCTCCCCTGGGTCGTTGGCCCGCTCCAGCATGACAAACTTCCCCGGCAGGAAAAAGGACTTGTTCATGTTCATGGCGGCAATGAGCTGGCGGGCCAGAATATCCCCGCCGGAATAGCCAGAAACCACGATGGCGAACAGGGCCTTGTCATAAAAGCGGGTCTGGCGGAACAGGGCGGTAAGCCGGTTCACAAAGGCGGTGAGGTTGGCGGACAGAGCGTCGTTGTAATTGGGGCACAGCATGACCACCCCCTGGCACCGGCGGACAGCGGGATAGACCTCCTGCTGCATCAGCCCGCCGTAGAAGCACCCCCCCTTTTCTCCGAAGTGGAGGCACATGGTGTAGGGGCAGCCGGAGCAGTCGGACAGGGTGCCATTGCGCAAACCGATTTCCGTATAAATAAACCGGTCCCCCAGCCGCTTTTTGGTCTGCTCCCACAGGGCCATGGTGTTGGAGGTATGGTGGCTGGAGGCGTGGAGCACCAACAGCTCCGGGCTGTCCTGGGTCAGATCGGCGGGCTGCTCCAGCCGTTCTGTCAGCTCCCGGGCGGCAGCCCGGTAGGCTCCCGCCAGGTCCGTCCCCAGATTATTGGCCTGGACCTTGAAGTTGGACAGGTCTCCCGTCCCCTCCACCAGGGGGCGGCCCACAAAGGAACAGCCCGCCAGGTTGGCGGCCAGTGTCAGCTCGGCGGCGGCGGACTTGGTGTACAGGTGAGAGGTCCCGTCCACGATCAGCCCGGCAGTACAGCCCGCCAGCAGCTCCGGCTCCCGGCGCATCCGGGCCAGCATCCTGACATACTCCAGGTTCACTCCCTCCGCCCCCAGAGGCAGGGCGAAGAGGAGCCTCTGGCCCTCTAGCCTCTCCAGCTCCTCCGCGGTGCGGATGGTTCTCCCCGCCCGGCCCGCCAGGGCGCGGGCGAGAATACCGGACAGGCGGGTGTCCGCCTCCGGCCGGTCAGGGTATGGATGAATCAAAACGAGGGACATGAGATCGCCTTCTTCAAAAGTTGATGTACGGGGGCGCCGGGGAAACTCAGCCATTTCTCAGGGGCGGCCGCTGGTTGTCCACGACAGGGGACAGGGACCCCAGGGTGGTAAGCGCCACGACAACAGAGAGGTGGAGCGCCACATTGGGGAGCGTAAAGTCTTCGGTATTGGACACCTCGCCAAACTCCATCAAGAACCGGCAGGCCAGCCCCAGCAACGTCATACCGAGGGCCAGGGCGGCTGATTTCCGCACCTTGCACCGGCTATGCAGCACACCCAGGATCTGTCCGATTTCATAGTAAAAGAAGCAGAGCGCTAGCAGCAAATACCAGCTGCCAAACCGCCGCCCTGTGGTGAAATTGTGGATAGGGAAGCCGAAGCAACCGAAAAACACCAGACAAGCACACAGACCGATAAGCCAGCGGATAGGGTGGGCCAAAATTTTTTCTCTCATGGAGTACCTCCTTTATGATCCAGGGCAAAGTAAGGGACATAAAATCGCCTTCTTTCAAGGTAGGATGTCCGCATGGTAAAACAAAGCAGCTGACCAAGTTATTTTTTCCTGATCTTGGTATATACCCAGAACAAGAGCTCAAGGATGCCCCACGCTAGCAAAGCGGACAGAATGGCCGAAACGACAATACCCTCCTCAGTGCTGGGAAAAAGTCCACCCGGAATCATACCAGGCTCCAGCTCAGGGGGATTGAACCCACGCTTCAGCTGGATGAAAAACACAAGCAGGATGACAATAGAAATCAGAGTGTCTTTTTTGCTCCGTTTCATTCTGTTCTGTCCTCCTTATTACAGTAAATGTTAAAAAGAGGCCGGGCGGAAAAGGCTAGACTTCGAGGACGCCGCTCTCTACAAGATCTCTTTCAGGTGTTCCGCCGCGTCCTTAATATGCCCAAACAGAGGGTCCGGGATCTGGGGCAGCAGCTCTGTTTCGATTCCTGCCGGGGTATAACGGTTTTTCACCCCCATATAGACCCCGTCCAGAAAGACAGAACCGCAGTGCCACTCCCCCCGGAGAGTAAGCAGCAGAGACAGGGCCCCGGAGGACAGAGCGGGGGCCACATAGGGCTTAAAGCCGATCTCCCGCATCTTCAGATTGGCAGTGACGGTGAGGCGGGTCAGCTCCTGGGAGATGGCCTCATCATAATGTTTGATGGAGTTGGCGATGGTCAGCCCGGTGCCGTGGGGCCCAAAGGACCGGCCCTCTGTCAGAAAGGAGGCGAATCTGGCGTCCCGCTTGGCAAAGTAGGCCGCCCGGGCGTTCATCACCCCCAGGCCGAAGCCCTGTACCTGCTCCGGCCGCAGGCCGAGGCCGTCCCAGTTCCCATTCTCGTCCCGGTTGCTCTCCAGATAGGCGGTTTTGGCCAGGGGGTCCACCGGGTCGGACACCGCGCACCATAGTCCCTGAAACTTCTTCTCCCGCGCCATGCGGACGTAGCCCTTGACGATGGCGGCGTTTGCCTCGAACTGGGCCATCCGCACATCCTTCACCTGGGAGCCCACCGGGGGAATACCACGGGAGGCCACAAAGACGAACAGATCGCAGTCAAAGAGATTTTCCGGAGAAATGATCTCCACCTCAGGGAAGGCGCTGTACTCCCAGGGCAGGGAGATCTGCCCCATCTCGAACTCCCACCGGGCGGTGATCTGGTCGGACAGGTCACAGATACCGATGGAGGAGATCACATCTCCCCCCAGCAGCTTCAGCCCGGTGAGCAGGGTGGAGCCCACATCACCGATGGCCAGGAGATTCACCCGTTTCTTCCCTTCTTTGGGGGAGGCGGCGAGGAGGGCCTCCCACCCCGCCCGGCCAGGGTTGACGGCGGTGAGCCGCCCCTCTGTGATGGCGGCAGACAGGGCCGGGTCCGCCTCCACCCAGGGCAGGCGGGAGGCGTCCAGCGCCTCCAGCCCGTGGCCGGCCAGCAGCTGGCCGGGGTGGTTTACCCGGAACGAGCCCCGGCCCAGAACCGGATCTCCGGGCACCAGGGCAAAAATAGGGCCGTCGGCGGCAGGATCGGTTTCAGGGCCGAAGCCCTCCAGAGGGGCTGGAGAAACCAGGGCAGCCCCTTTCCAGCGGTAATAATACATACAGATCACCTGTCCTTTTTACAGTTTCAGCGGTTGGGACACAGGGGGCACAAGCGTGGCAGCTCCGCTGTCATCCGTTTTGACGGAGAAGCTGCTCCAGGTCGTTCTCCAGATAGACGGAGGGGGACAAATTGGGGTCGTAGCTCAAGCAGGTGCCCTTGTCCGGGCACAGGGGCAGGACGACCGCCTCTGGCAGCCGGGACAGGGTCAGGTTGCGGCCATAGAGGACCCGGTACTCCCGCTCCAGCACCCGCATCACATCCAGAGCGGCCTCCAGGCAGGTGCGTGACAGTTGAAAGACAGCTTCCCGACCGCACTCATCCTGGTAGGGCGGCGCCGCATAGGGCAGGATATGGTTGATGCCCGGCAGCAGCCCCGGCACCGGGGAGGCGGGCCGGCGGACCGTATTGCCGCCGATAAAGGGATACAGGGTGGCCTCTACGAACCACTGGCGCAGCCGGGGCAGGAAGTAGACGCAGTCCACCGGCCGGTCCCAGGAGCGCATCAAATCCCGGCCATAGCCGGACAGGATACCCACCAGCACCATACGGATATCCACCCCCTCTTGGCGAAGGATGGGGTCCAGACTCCCCATCCGGAAGCCGGGGTGCATCAGGTCGTCCACCAGGATAACCGGACGATTGAAGGACTTGATGGTGCGGATCTGGCTGGGGATGGGGGCATAGTATGGGAACGCCTCCATCACGCTCTCCGACAGGTCAGGCGTAAACACCTTGTCGGTGTGGATGGTCTTGGTCACCGTGTTGGGCACAATCTTTCCCCGGAGCATCTTGCCGAAGGGGACACACATATCCTCGCCCAGCGTCCTGGGGGTGGTGGGGGTGGCGGGGACATTGTTATAGGCCGTGATTTTCTCCAGCAGGCGGTGGTGGATGATATCGGTGGACAAAGTCAGCACCAGGCAGCCGGGATAAAGGCCGGTCATAGCCCGCTGGAGCCGCTCGTGCCCGCGGCGGATAGCGGACAGCACCCTGGGATTGCCGGACAGAGGCTCCTGAATGGTGGTCTCCAAATTCTGGATAAGCACTGTGGGCGTCCGCATATCCACCTCCCAGATGGCGGTACCGCCCCCCTCCCGGTCCACAAAGCCGGACCGGGACAGGATGTCGCCCAGCTCCTGAGGCAGCTTTCCGTCGTGGGGGGAGAACACGGCGTAAACATACTCCTCCTCCAGAGCTCGGGCCAGCAGTTCGCTCAGGATGAGCTGGCCGTAGTCCTTATGCCGGTCGGTCCGGTCGGCAGCCAGGGCAGTAATAAGCAGCACCTTTCCCCCCGCCCGCAGCCGCAGGCGGTCCGCCAGCCGCGGGTCCTCGGTAGCCGGGAACAGGTCGGAGGAGGCCAGATAGCGGTAGCTGGCATAGCCCAGCAGCTTCCCTTCCTCCCCGGTACGGTGGAGAAGGAGAAGCTGGTCCCCCTTCCGGATAATGGCGGAGCGCAGGGCCTCCCCCTCGGGATGACCGGCGGTGATGTCCGCCAGCAGCAGCGGGGAGGGGTCCTTCACCCACTGGAACTCCAAGTCCCCGGCATAGAGCAGGGGCTTGTCCTGGCTGTCCCGGAGGTAGAGGCCGTTTTGATAGATAAAGTCCTGAATGACCGGGTCGATGAAGTTGGAAATGTCCCGGTTCAGGTCCACGTTCTCCCGGATGCGGGAGGAGCTGATGTCCTCCAGATGGTGGGGCAGCTGGAGCTGAATGACCCGCCCCGTGATGGGCAGGGGCTGCGGCAGCTCCGCCTCTCCCGCCCGGCGAAAGATGACGTGGTCCATGTGGTGGATGGAGAAGGGCCTGGGCTCCGTTTTGTAAGAGGACGCGTTGGCCACCACATCGCTGCCCGCCACGATATAGACCTGCTGACCGGGGAACAGCTCCACCAGCCGCTTCAGGTCCCTGGGATTGGCGATATTCACCGGGATGTCGTCCGGGAACAGGTGGACGTGGAAGTCCCCGGCAATAGACAGGTTGACGATCTGCCGGCGGACCAGGTGGGGCTGGGCCTTCTTGGACCAGGAGAACTCGTCCACAGCCAGATAGACCTCGAACCCCAGGTCCCGGATGGCGTGGACGATGCCCTTGTGGGACAGGGTGAAGGGGTCAAAGGTGCCAGGGAAAAAGGCGATTTTCGTGGGGCAGGAGAACTGGAAAGGCCCTTGGTCCAGCCGCCGCAGAGCTATGAACCTGTTGATATGGGCCAGGGCGGCGGCCCGGTAGAAGAAGGTCAAGCCGCTGTGCCCCGTGGTCTCCTGTGTTAGGAAAAGGAGCTTGCGGTAGCACAGGGCAAAGAGCCGGGCCTTCTCCTCCATGTCCAGGATGGGGGACTCAAAGAGGAGCTTGCCAGTCACCAGCAGGGCCTCCTGCCGCACTGCCTCCCGATAGTGGGCCAGCCCCTGGAGAAGCAGTCCCAGCAGCTCCTGCCGCCGGCCTTCGTAGTGCTTGTCCGGCTCAGGAAAGCGGTCCCGGTAGGCGGGATAGTGCTGTAAGAGGACTCCAATGGTATTCAGGGCGCCGGATACGGCGGAGTCGTTGGGGGAGCCCAGCAGCCCCTTGAGCCAAAGCACCTGCTCGTCCAGCTCAGAGGGGTAAAGATAGAGGGCGGCCTCCCCCAGGTATTGGGGGATATATTTGGATATCTCGTACTGTCCCATCTCCAGCCCTTTGCCCAGCTCCACCACTACCTCGTTGCGCTGGTCCCGGCGCAGCAGGGACAGAGTGCGTACCAGGGCGGAGCCGGCGGTGTGCCGGACCACCACCCGCTCAGATACCTTGACCAGGTTGGAAAAGTGGGTGGCGATGTGAAGAATATGGGTGCGCATCCCGTATTCCACCTGGTCCCGGAGCAGCTCCACGCCGGCCACCTTGACGATCCAGGGGGTGGCCGTCTTTAGGTTGTCCAAAAAGACCTCGCTGGTGATGTCCAACTGGTACAGAGTCTGCTCCAGAGGGGTGGCGTCCTCCCCGGCCCGGCTTAAGATCTTATACTTCAGGAAAATTGTGGTCAGCTGGTCGGAGCCAGCCTGTCGGGCCACCTGGGCGATGCGGGCCATCTGGGGATGGCTCCGAGGGATGGACCGCTCCGCCTCCCGCAGGAACTCCAGGGCGGCGGTGACCAGGCGCAGGTCGTCAGACCTGATAAAGTGGGCGGCAAACTCGATCAGCCTGCCACGGACGTCATCTCCGTAGTATTGGGGCGGCAGGTAACGTACCGCATCCAGCAGGGTAAAGGCGGTGTCTGGGATGGTGTCCTCTGGGGTCTCAAAATAGCGCAGAAAGGCCCCCAGGAACCGGGGAATATCTCCCGGCCGGGCGTGGTCCAGCATAGAACCGATGACCAGCTTCAGAGTATAGCCGATGTGGGATCGCTGCTGAGGGGTGGTCTTGTGGTCTGGAAAAATGATCATGTCCAGATACTGCTCCCACAGGGTAAAGGGCACCTCCTCCGCCGGGTCGCTCTGGGCGTCGGCGGGCACCTCCTTGCGGTACACCAGGTGGAAACGGGCGATCAGCTGGCCGATGAGGCCACCGGCCTGGCGGCGAATATCGCCCTCACGGTGCATCAGCAGCTCATAGAGGAAGGACAGGGCCTGGGTCTTCTGTCGGACAGACAGATAGGTAAAATATTCCTCAAAGATATTCAGATAGGCCCGCAGCTGCTGCCAGCTCTTGACAGAGCGGGCCTCCTCGATGATGTTGCCAAACTTCTGCTCGTTGGACAGCATGTGCATCAGCCGCAGATTGTGATCCACCGACAGCAGAATCAGCCCCTCCAGCGTTTCCTCCGGATCCATGAGCGCCGGGTCCTTGTGGGGCAGCGGAGGCTGGGGGCGGCCAGTGAGGTCCACGTCTACCCCCAGTGAACGCATATAGTCCTCGAAGTCATGAAGCTTTCCATAGACGAACTCATACCGGCGGCGCTTCTCATAGTCCACATTGTCCAGCTTGGACAAAATGACCTGGAAGGACTGATCCAGGGGAAAAATGGTGGTCACCTCGTTTCCTTCCTGGTCCCGCTCCTGCTTGCAGCGGAAGTCGGCGTAGATAAGAAGCAGGGACTCCACGGACAGGGACTCCAACTCCAGATCCCAGGTCGAGTGGTTGGAGGCGATGTGACTCACCGCCTCCATCTTCCGGCCCAGCAGCCACTGGTCAGTATAGTAATAGTGGAGGTAGGGCACCCGCTCCCTAGGCCGGCAGCCGAATTTGCCCACATCGTGGGCAGCGGCCGCGGCGGAGATCAGGGCCAGATCCACGTCCACCTGAGCCTCCGCCAGACCTCTGGCCGCCGTCATAGCGATATAGTGAACGCCGGCAATATGATTCAGGGCACGGAAGGGAGTAACCTCCAATCCCATCCGCATCAGTTCGTAGACGAACTCCTCCCGCCACGCAGCCAGAAACCAGCGGTACTCCTTTGCCTGGTCGCAGAGGGAGTACTCCTCCTCCGTCAAAAACTGGAAGTCCAGCATTGGGTCAAAGGGCAGGGCAGCCCGCTCATGGTCCAGCAGGACCTGGAGTACGGTGAGATAGAACTCCGCCCCCTGGGCATACCGGCCGGCCTCCGGCGCAAAGCCGTTTTCTGGGAACATCAGCCGGCACACATACTGATAGATAAAGGGCTCCCACCCCTTCTCCGGTCCCTGGGGACAGAGACGCTCCAGGGCCGGGGCGCACAGCTCCAGCACCCGTACGCAGCTCAACCGCTCCCGGATGGGAAACAGGGCCGCCAGGCTCTCGGCCATGCCGCAGGACTTCAGCAGGGCCTGGGCGGCCTTTCGGTTGGGAATCGCGGCCAGCTTTCGGGATACCAGGGCCTCGGCGATCTCGCCGGTGATCTGACGAATCAGCTTGTCATTCATAGTGGGCCCGCCTTTCTCCGCGCCCGTGTGGCACGGGATACTATTGTAAAAAGTGTAACACATCCCTGCCGGTTTGGAAAGTGTATCCGGCCGAGAAAATGGCCACACGCTGGGAGGCTGCGGGATAGGGCGGCCCGCATCTCACGCGGGCGGGCCCTGCCGCCTCCTCTCTCCCCTCCGGGCCGCAACCTGGCCGAAGATTGCCCCCAAAAGCAGGATATTTCCGCAGAAATACAGCCATACCAGCAGGATAATCAGCGAGGCCAAGGAGCCGTACACCAAGGTATACCGAGAAGACAGGCCGATAAACCAAGAGAAGAGGACGGAGCAGGCCACCATGGCCAGGGAGGCCAGCAGGGCGGCTCCCCGCACGATCCGACGCCCGGCCCGGTCTCTAGGCGTCCCTACCCGATAGATCACCAGCACCAGCAGCAGGAAAAAGAAGAAGAGCAACAGATAGCGGGTCCATCGCCACAGCCCGGACAGCGCCTGCAGCGGGATCAGCTCCACCACTCTGGGGGGCAGATGGGTCTGAAGCAGGCCAAAGAACCAGTCCCCGGTGAAGATTACCACCACGGACAGGTAGATGGTCAGCAGAAAGAGCAGAGACAGCCCCAGGCTGAGAAGAAACCGGGCCGGGCCGTTGTTCCGCCTGACCTGGTACAGCTCGTCCATGGTCAGAAACAGGGTACGGATGCCGGCGGAAGCTGAAACCAGGATGGTAAACAGTCCGGCGGCCAACAGGGCTGGGGACTGGATGTCCGCCGCGTAAGCCAGATAGTCCTCCATAATGGCCAGAGCCTGGGCGGGGAGCAGCTGGTCCAGGGCGGTCAGGAGCTGCTCCAAGTCTAGATGGAACAGCCCAATGAAGTAGTTGACACACAACAGCATGGGAAACAGAGTCAAAATCAAAAAATAGGACAGGGCCGCCGCCGACCGGGCCACACCCACCCGGATGTAGGTGTGGGCCATCTCCAGAGCAAGGGCCACGGGCGGAAATGTTATCAGCTTTTTCACCATAGGAGGTCCCTCCTTCTCAGACCATTGTACTGGTCCCGCCTGTCAAAAAAAGTATGTTTTCGGGGGCGAGGTCTTTCTTCCCTCTGATCCCCCGGCCTGTCTGGGAAAATCCCCTTGATGAATTGGGGTATCCGTCGTAAACTGTAAGAGATTTGTAAGAGATATCCGCTGAAATCTGTAAGGGATCTCTGTTATCCTGTATCCAGTGACCGAGGAAGGAGCTGTTTTCATGGCTGAACAAGCGGCTATCCTGGTGGTGGACGACGACCGGGAGATCGTGGGGGCCATCACCGCCGCCCTGGAGAAGGAGGGCTACCGGGTGCTTCGGGCCTACGACGGCATGGAGGCGCTGGACAAGGCCCTGGACCCGGACCTGCGGCTCATTCTGATGGATGTGATGATGCCCAGGCTGGACGGCCTGTCCGCCGTCCTCCGCATCCGGGAGCGCCGGAACCTGCCCGTCATTCTCCTGTCCGCCAAGAGTGAGGAGAGCGACAAGGTGCTTGGCCTGTCCATGGGGGCGGACGACTATATGACCAAGCCCTTCGGCATCCAGGAGTTAGTGGCCCGTGTCCGCAGTCAGCTTCGGCGGTATACCCGGCTGGGGGATGTGAATGCCGCCCCCGCTGGGGCCATCGTCAATGGCCGGCTGGTTTATGACCCGGACCGCCGCGCCCTGACGGCGGATGGGGATGAGGTACGTCTCACCGCCACCGAAACAGGCATCGTGGACCTGCTGATGCGGAACCTGGGCCGGGTCTTTCCAGCGGAGGAGATCTACCGCCGGGTTTGGGGGGAAGACGCGTTCGCCTCCGACAACACGGTAATGGTCCATATCCGCCGCATTCGGGAGAAAATTGAGCTGAATCCTCGGGAACCAGACTATTTGAAGGTGGTGTGGGGCATTGGATACAAAATGGAAAAAAAGTAGAGCGGCTGCCGGGTTTTTGGCCTTCCTGCTGGGAATCTCCATGCTTCTGGAGGGGGCCCTGTACTTTGGCACGGCGCTGACCTCCTCTGGCAGCCGCCGGTGGATCTCCGACAGCTTCCAAGCCGACTGGCGGGATACCACAGAGTTTCAGGGCTTTATCAGCGCCCGGTTGGTGCAGCTGATCACTATGGGCGCCGGAGGCGATGTCTTTGGGGATATCAATGGCTATGACGGGGGCGACTGGGGGTTACGGGATACAAAGGTCCGCTCTCTTCACAACGTCATGAAGGAAGACTTGAACATCCTCTACCGCGTTGAGCGAGAAGGAAAAGAACTTTACAGCAATAGTGACACTTTGACCTCCTCTACAACGGCGGCACAGCTCCCCGATGGCTATGGATTCCTGCTCCAGTTCGACGGAGCGAAGGTCCGGGCCTGGCGGGACGGTGTCGAGCTGGACATCTATGGTGATGGCTACTACCGCTATCAGAACATTGACGAGCCCTATCAGTGGTATGTCCCCGGCTACAAAAACTTTACCATAGATGAGGCAGGGAGCAAAGTCAGGGTAACCATGGCGGTCATCGACGAGCCGCATATCTTTATTAGGGGGGACTATGGCAATTCCGGGGCAAAAGAGTATAACGAGCTGTATTATTTAAAGCAAAATTTACAGATCTATCGAGAAACGATCCTCGCCCACGCCGCCTGCATGGGTGTGGGAGGGGCGCTGTTCCTGGTGTATATCCTTCTGCGGAAGGACAAACAGCGGGCCGACCGACTTCTGGCCCGTGGGACGGGAAGGATATGGTTTGAGGCGAAGCTCGTCCTGGCTTTCCTGCTGGTGTTTTTCTGTATGCCCCGGACGCAGTATCTGGGGGATGTATGGCAGGATCTGGTGTACAGCGACACGCCCCAAAGCACTGCTTCTGGCTCCACCTCCGCCGCTACCTATGACCCCGAAACGGGAGAGTGGGCCTCTGTCGAACCCGTTTACGAATACGACTACTCCTTTGAGCAGGCCATTGGCATCGGTACGGCGGTGACCACTCTGTCGGAGAACCACGGCTGGCTGCTGCGGGAGTATCTGCCCCAGCTGGCAGACCACGCTCCCGGCCTGCTGGCGGTGCTCTGGGGACTATACCTGCTCATCATCAACGACTGGCGGTATAACAAAAAGCCCTGGCGGCACGGCGTGCTGGGAATGCTGGCCGCTCGGGAGCTAAGTCGTCCTATCCAGAAGCAAATGAGCCGATTGGCTGGGCTGACGGGGCTGACCTTCGGAGCGCTGGGACTGGTGGCGGGCTATCTCTTTTTAGTTATTGTGTCAAATGAGGGCTGGCCCGATCCCCTGTGGTGGTATTTCCTAGTGCTAGGACCTTGTATGTCGGCACTGCTCTTGTTGGTATGGGCCCTGGGGCGACAGAAGAATATCTGGACTGACCTGGGGGCCCTGGCCAACCACACCGCCCGGCTCCGGGCGGGAGAAATGGACCGGCCTTTGGATCTGCCCCCGGATCACGGCCTTTATCAGTTGGCCGACGACCTGAATCACATCCAGCAGGGCCTCCACCAAGCGGTGGAGGAGCGCACCCGCAGCGAGCGGATGAAGGTAGAGCTGGTCACCAACGTATCCCACGATCTAAAGACCCCCCTGACCTCCATCCTGAGCTACACCGAGCTGCTGGCCCAGGAGCCCCTGAATCCCCCGGCCAGCGAATATGTGGCTATTTTGGAGGAAAAGGCCCATCGGCTGCGGGCTATGGTTCAGGATGTATTCGAGGTAAGCAAGGCCGCTACCGGTCAGCTTCCGGTAAAACTGGAGCGGCTGGACCTGGGCCGGCTGCTTCGACAGACCTTGGCGGACATGGACCAGGCGATTCAGAACAGCGGTCTGGCCCTGCGGCCCTCCATCCCGGATGAGGGTATCCCCATCACGGCGGACAGCGACAGGCTGTACCGGGTCTTCCAAAATCTGCTGTCCAATGCCCTAGCATACTCCCTGCCCGGCTCCCGGGTCTATCTGACCCTGACCGTGGAGGGGGAACAGGCCCGGGCCATCGTGCAGAACACCTCCGCCGCCGAGCTAAGGCCGGGAGTGGACTACACCGCCCGCTTTGTCCGGGGGGATGAGAGCCGGACCGACGGCGGCTCCGGTCTGGGGCTGTCCATTGCGGACTCCTTCACCCAGGCCTGCGGCGGTGTGCTGGAAATCACCACAGAGGCGGACCTGTTCACCGCCACAGTCATTTTTCCTCTCGCGCGGTGAATAAAATACTGCTCTCGGCACGGGGACGAACTTTCGTCCCCGTGTTTTGATTCAGATACGAAAAAAGCCGTCTGTCAGTACAGACGGCTTTCCCCACATCGGCCCTTAGGCCAGCTTGTTCAGCTTGATGGTCATGCTGCTCTTCTTGTTGGCAGCGTTGTTCTTATGCAGCAGCCCCTTGGCAGCGGCCTTGTCCACAGCCTTGACGGCCACCTTATAGGCGACATCGGCCTCGCTGCGGTTGCCTTCCGCCACAGCGGCGTCAAACTTCTTCAGTTCGGTCTTCAGCGCGGACTTCGCGGCCTTGTTCTGCGCGGCCTTGGCCTGATTGACCAGCACACGCTTCTTGGCAGACTTGATATTCGGCAAACCAAACACCTCCTCCGATCTTATCGTTGATTTGAGCACAGTACGCCTGTGCAGATATGTATTGTACCATCGGTTTTTGAAAAAATCAACTGTTTTTTTCATTTTTTCCAGATTTTTTGGATAGAACGGAATGTGCCGCAAAGACTAGGGGCGCAAAGAAATCATCCGCACAAGATATAGCGTGAAGGAGGGATGGTCATGACTATGCGCCGGACCGACCTGGCCCTGGAAGCCAGAGAGCTGTGGCAAGAGAGCGCCGGAGAGACCACCAAGCTGCCTGGGGTGGAGGCTAGGGATGGAGAACGGGAGGGCCTGCCTGTCACCACAGTGGACATTCTGGACCAGGAGGGGGAAAAGGCCCTTGGCAAGCCCAAGGGCCGCTATGTGACTCTCACTCTGGAGGGGTTGGCCAGCCGGGAGGGGGACATCTTCGCCCGCTCGATACAGGCTCTGGCCGCCGAGCTCTCCCTGCTGCTGAAGGATATTCCTCCCCAGGGGCTGGTGCTGGTGGCCGGGCTGGGCAACCGGGCCATCACCCCGGACGCCATCGGCCCCAAGGTCCACAACTACACTCTGGTAACCCGGCACCTGGTCCGCCAGATGCCGGAGACGTTTGGCGCCTTCCGGCCTGTGGCCTCCCTGGCGGCAGAGGTCATGGGGACCACGGGGGTGGAAAGCGGCGAGCTGATCCAGTCCCTGTGTGAAAAGATATGTCCCCACTGTGTCATCGCCGTGGATGCTCTGGCCTCCCGCTCCCTCCACCGGCTGTGCCGGACCGTGCAGCTGACGGATACCGGCATCACCCCTGGCTCCGGGGTGGGCAACCACCGGATGGGGCTGGACCGGAAGTCCCTAGGCGTGCCCGTTATCGCCATCGGGGTTCCCACGGTGGTGGACGCCGCCACCCTCGCTGCCGATCTGATGGGCGTGGAAGAACTGCCCGATCTTGGGGAAGGCCGGGACCTGCTGGTCACCCCCAAGGACATCGACAGTCAGGTGGGCGACCTGTCCAAAATCATCGGCTACGCCATCGATCTGGCCCTCCAGCCCGGCCTGACCATTGAGGAGCTGGAGCTGCTCCTGAGCTGACCGCTCCCCCTCTTTCTTTCACAGCTTCTGGGCAAGCCAGATCAGGACCACATTTACCACATAAATCAGAGCCAGCCCTGCCAGCCGCTGCCACTGCTTTTCCTTCACAACGTCCCCCCTTTTCCTCCACGCCTAGTCTACGGGTGGGACAAGGAAGAATATACCGGCCAAAAAGTGGACACACTAGTTCCATGATTGGGAATGTGGATCCCCGGAAAGGATGTGGCAGATATGGTCAAGGGCATCACCCGCCAGGTCATCCTGGTCAAGTCCCCGGACCCCCGGCTCTTTGAGGAGGCCATTTTTATTGTCAAGGAGGAGGCTCTGGCCCGGGAGGGCGTCAGCGCCGACCGGGTCTTGAAGGAGGCCCGTCAGGCGGCGGATGGCTATCTCAAGCAGGGTCGGGCCTGGAACCGGCGGCTGGAGCGGCTGCCCGGTCCCGTCTGGGGAGCGGCGGGGGCCCTTCTGGCCTCTCTGGGCTGGACGGTGTGGCTGTTGCTGCTGTGAGCCCTCTCCCGGCGGCGGAATAGAATGGAGATGGCAGGCCCCCTCCCACTCTCTGCGGGGCAGCCAGCCTCCGCCGCCGGACCGGCTCCGGGCGGACACTCCAAATTGATCCCATAAAGGAGCGTATGTACTTATGTCTGGTATCTGTGGATCCTGCGACTTTTTTCGTGACGGCGGCACTTTGGCCCGCCGGGAAGAGGCCCATCAGATGGGAGAGGGGCTGACCTGCCCTCAGCCTGTGGAGCGCGGCCTATGGCAGAGCCGGCACTGTGTGCTGGTCCACCGCCGGCCGGCGGGTCTGGCGCCCCAGGCCCGTCAGCCCATGGTCCGGGGTTGGGAGGGGGCGGAGTACGCCCTTGTATGGGATGGGGCCCTGACCAACGGCCCGGAGCTTCGCCGGGAGCTGGCGGAAGCCGGTTTTCCCCTTGACTCCCACGATGATACGGAAACTCTGCTTGCCGCCTGTATCCTCTGGGGAGTAGAGACGCCCAGACGGCTGCGGGGCTCCTTTGCCTACGCCTTCTGGGACGGGGGCTCCAGGCGGCTCCTCTGCTGCCGGGACCGGCTGGGAGGACGGTCTCTGTTCTGGACCTGGGTGGACGGCACCTTTCTCTTTGCTTCCCAGCAGCGGGCCCTGTTCTGTTTCCCCGGTCTGGCCCCTCGGCTGAGTCAGGACGGCCTACGGCAGCTTCTGAGCCTGGCTCCAGTCCCACCGCCCGGCATTGAAATGTTTGAGGGTATCCATCTGCTGCCCCCCGCCTCCCTGCTGATCTTTTCCCCGGACGGGGTCAGTGTCCACCCCTATTGGGCGCTGGAAAGCCGTCCGCACCCCGACGACTACCCCACCACCGCCGCCAGGGTCCGCCAGCTGGCCGACGAGGCTGTCCGCCGGGAGCTGGCCGGCCCGCCTGCACTGGGCTCTTTTTTGTCGGGCAGTCTTTCCTCCTCATTTGTAACCGCGGCCGCCGCCCTGGCGTATACTGAGGATGGGCGGCCGCCATTGGACACCTGGTCCCTTCAGCGGAACGGGGAATCCTCCGTCCGACAGGTGGCCGATGCCTTTCATACCCGGCACCGCGCTCTGGAGTGTCCCCTGCCCTCCTTGGTCAATTGTATGGAGGAGGAAGGGGAGATTCTGGAGTTTCCCGCCATGGCCCTGTCGGACGCCGGACTGTTCTTTCTCTGCCTCCAGGTCTCCGGGACCTGTCACACGGTCCTCACAGGGACTGGGGGCGGCTGTATTCTGGGCGGCTCCCTCTGGCCGGAGGGGGAAGGCGGGACTTTTCTCCCCCTCCCCCGGTCCACCGCCCTGCCCCTAGGCAGGCAGATCTTTGATCCCGGTCTGTGGCACTCCTCTGGAGTGGAGGAACACGGCAGGGACCACCTGTCCCGGCTCCTAGATCGCTGTCCCACACTGGATGGTGAGAGTCCTCGAGAGACACAGCGCCGCCGGGAGAGCTGGCTGGCCTTCAACTGGCTCCTTCCCGCCCTGCTGGCCCGCAACGAGCGTTTGGGCCGGGCCTCCGGCCTAGACCTCCGCTCCCCTCTGTGCGACCACCTTTTAGTGGAGTACGCCTGGAACATCCCCTGGTCCATGAAGACGGCCAACGGCAGACCCCTTCAGCTGCTGCGGGACGGGACAGAGGACCTTCTCCCCCAGGCAGTCCGGGACCAGGCCGCTCTCCCCCGCATCCCTGCCGCAGAATCCCTGTATGGGCAACTGGTTCGGGCCAGGCTGGCCCGTCTCCTGGACGACACCAACGCCCCGATCCGCCCTCTGGTAGAGGAGCGGGCCCTGCGCCGCCTCCTTATGGAGGATGGCGGCGCTCCCGTGGGCTCCTCCATCCCGAAGGCCCATGTCATGGCCTATCTGGTTCAGCTCAACCGCTGGATGGAGGCATTCCATCTGTCGGTATGACACCGGCGCAACCAATTTTCTTTGCTCTCATTCTTTTCCTCCTTATCCTGGCGCCCCGGTTTTCCGGGGCGTTTTCTTATTGAAAGTTTTAAAACAATTTTAATGAAATCCTCATAATTCCTTTAGAGTAATCGTCAAAACTGTATGATATGATTTGATACAGTTTTAGGGGTAATCCCCCGAAGGGAGCGGATATACGATGACGAACCATATCAAGACGGGACTGTGCGCGGCTGTATTGGTGCTGGCTCTGCTGGCAGCCTATCTCCAGGATGTGTCCTATCAGGGTGGAGGGCCTGGGGCAAGCTCCGCTTCCCCCATTCCCTTTTCCTATCTGGCTCCCGGACGATAGGGTTTACTCCGCGGGCCAGCTTTGTCCGCGCTTACAGTATGACAAGGAGGAACATCATGGCAGAGATTTTAACAGTAACAGACCTTCGGCGGGTCTATGGCAAAGGGGCGGCCACCACCCGCGCGCTGGACGGGGTGTCCCTGTCTCTGGAAGCGGGGGAGTTCGTGGGGGTCATGGGCCCCTCTGGCTCGGGCAAGACTACCCTGCTCAACTGCGTGTCCACCATCGACCGGCCCACCGCCGGCTCCATCGTTATCGACGGCCGGGAGCTCACCGCCCTGCGGGGCAAGGAGCTGGCCCGGTTCCGCCGGGAGCGGCTGGGCTTCATCTTTCAGGACTGCAATCTGCTGGACACCCTGACCGCCGGGGAGAACATCGCCCTGGCGCTGTCCATCGTCAAGGCCCCCGCCCAGGAGATCGACGGCCGGGTGAAGGAGATGGCCGGACTGCTGGGTATCTCCGACTGTCTGAACAAGTACCCCTATCAGATGTCCGGCGGCCAGCAGCAGCGGTGCGCCGCCGCCCGGGCCATGGTCACCCGGCCGGCCCTGGTGCTGGCCGACGAGCCCACAGGGGCCCTGGACTCCAAGTCGGCCAAGCTCCTGCTGGACCGGCTGGAACACTTGAACCGGGAGATGGGAGCCACCATCCTGATGGTTACCCACGACGCCTTCACCGCCAGCTGCTGCCGCCGGGTGGTCTTTCTCCGGGACGGGCAGATTTTCCTGGAGCTCCGCCGCGGAGGGGAGGACCGGCGCGCCTTCTTCCAGAAAATCATCCGTGTGGTGTCTGAAATGGGAGGAGAGATGGCCGATGTTCTCTAAGCTGGCCCTTCGGAATGTGCGCCGGTCCTTCCGGGATTATGGGGTCTATCTGCTGACCCTCACCTTCGGCGTGTGCCTGTTCTATACCTTTAATTCCATCGACGGGCAGGGGGCCATGGTCTATCTGGCCCAAAATCAAAATCCCATGGTGGAACCCATCCTCATGCTGATCGACATCTTTTCCGTCTTTGTGGCGGTGGTGCTGGCCTGCCTGATCCTATATGCCAACCGCTTCCTCCTCCGGAGGCGGAAGCGGGAGCTGGGCACCTATCTCCTGCTGGGCCTGTCCCAAGGGCAGGTTTCAAGACTGCTCTTTCTGGAGACCGGAGTTGTCGGGCTCCTCTCCCTAGCCGCCGGGCTGGGTCTTGGAGTGGCCGCCTCCTACGGGATGTCTGCCCTCACCCTGTCCATGTTCGAGATGGATGTGTCCGACCTGCTGGCCATCACCTTCTCCCCAGGGGCCGCGGTCAAGACCGTCCTATACTTTGGGCTCATCTTTCTGCTGGTGATGCTCTTCAGCGGTGTGCAGGTATCTCGGGCCAAGCTCATCGACCTGATGCAGGGGGAGAGAAAAAACGAAGTGCTAAAGCCCCGCCCCCTGGGAGTGGCCGTGTTCCAATTTCTGCTGGGCGTTGTATTTTTGGCCGCCGCCTATGCCATCCTGCTTACCTTCGGCATGGCCATCGCCGTAGCCGTTCTGCCCATCTGCGTCCCCATGCTGACTCTTGGTACCCTGGGCACCCTGCTCATTTTCCGCTCCCTGTCCGGCTTTGTGTTGAAATTTGTCCAGGGGCGGCCCCGGCTCTACTACAAAAATCTCAATCTGTTTACCCTGCGCCAGTGGATCAGCAAGGTCCATTCCACTTATCTGGCCCAGACCGTGGTGTGTATTCTCCTCCTGCTGGCCATCGGCATCACCGCCAGCTCGGTCGGACTGAACAGCACCATCGAATCCATGACCGGCTATCAGTCCCCCTTCGATATCACTGTCCAGAACCGGAACGCCGACGCCTTGGGGCCTATGGACTTTGACGCCCTGCTGGAAGAACACGGGGTAAACTCCTCCGCCCTTTCCTGGCAGCAGGACACCATTTTTTATTATAATGACGCCTCCGTCACCGGCATTGAGGAGGCCAGCGCCGCCGTCCGGCTGTCCGACTATAACGCCCTGCTGGCCCGCCAGGGAGAACCGGGGTGCAGCGGCCCCCTGCCCCATCTCCAGGAGGGCAGCGACGTGACGCTGACCACCGGGAATCTGGGGTTAAGCTATCTCATTATTCCGGATGAGATGGCGTCCGAACTCAAAATACGCCGTCAGGTCTGGTCAGCGGATTACGCCGGAAACCCGGAGGAAACGGAGGCGGAGGTCATGGCCGCCTTGCGCCAGTTCCAGGAGGAAAACTGGTACTTGTCCATCAACAGTCGGCTGATCATCTATCAAGAGGCCATGGGCAACAAGATCCTGGCCCTGTTCCTGGGGCTGTACCTGGGCTTTACGTTCCTGCTGGCAGCGGCGGCTGTGCTGGCCCTCCAGCAGCTGAGTCAGGGGGCGGACAATACCGGCCGGTATGCCATCCTCCGCCGGCTGGGGGCCGAGGAACGGCTGGTGGCCCGATCAGCCACCCAGCAGGTGGCCCTGGCCTTCCTGCTCCCCCTCGGGCTGGCCCTGATCCATTCCGCCGTTGGAATGAGAGCAGCCAACGAGCTCATCTCCACCGCCGGGAAGGTGGACAGCGCCGCCAGCAGCGCCGTCACCGCCCTGGTCCTGCTAGCTGTGTACGGGGGCTACTTCCTGGCTACCGCTCTGGCCTGCCGCCGGATGGCAAAACAGGCCTGAGGCTGTACAAGAAAGAGGCGATCCACTGACGATGTATCCGCTGTAAATGGGCATATTCCACACTTACGGGGTGAGGTACGCTTTTATTCTTTCGCACCTGTGGGCACGAAACTCTGTGAGGTTTTTTTGATAGTTTGTGGCCCGCCCATGGATATCCATGGGCGGGCCTTTCTGCCTTTCCCCAGTCGAGAGGGGCCTCCATTTCCCTCATGGGCCGCCGGCCGAGGCATTCTTTGCGTTTTAATGCAAAACAGTTGGCTCTCTAGCCATAAAGATTGTATAAAAAAGCTCTATGCAGGCCGGGAACAGGTGACTATAATACGGATGATTATTTTGGCTCCTGTTTGGAGGTATGTGCATGACTAAGGACCTGACCCAAGGCAGTCCCATGGGACTAATCGTCCGATTCGCCCTTCCCACTCTGCTGGGGATGCTGTTCCAGCAGCTTTATAATATGGTGGATACCATGATCGTGGGCAAGCTGTTGGGGGCTTCCGCCCTGGCGGCGGTGGGCTCTACCGGCTCCATCAACTTTTTTGTCATCGGCTTCTGTATGGGGCTGTGCGGCGGCTTTGCCATCCCGGTGGCCCAGCGGATGGGGGCCAACGAGCCCTCCAAGATGAGGCGCTATGTGGCCAACTCCGCCTATCTCGCCGCCCTTTTCTCCCTGTTGCTCACCACGGCCACTGGTCTGCTCTGCCGCACGATCCTGACCGTCATGCGGACTCCGGCGGACATCTTTGACAACGCCTACACCTATATCTTTATCATCTTTATGGGCATCCCCGCCACCATTCTCTACAATCTGCTGGCCGGCATCCTCCGCTCCCTGGGAGACAGCAAGACGCCGGTGGTCTTTCTGGCGCTGTCCTCCTTTCTCAATATTTTCCTGGACTTCGCCCTTATCCTGTGGTTCGACGCTGGGGTGGCGGGGGCAGCCATCGCCACGGTGGTATCCCAGGGGATCTCTGGTGTAGCTTGCCTATGCTACATGGCCAAAAAATATCCCATCCTCCGCATGAGTCGGGAGGAACGGCGGCTGGACGTCCACTCCTGCCGGGTGCTGTGCGCCATGGGAATTCCCATGGGCCTGCAATACTCCATCACCGCCATCGGCTCCATTATCCTCCAGTCCTCCGTCAACGCTCTGGGCAGTCTCTATGTGGCCGCCGTAGCGGCCGGAGCCAAGCTTTTTCAGCTGCTGGCCTGTCCCTTCGACGCCATGGGAGCCACTATGGCCACATACTGCGGACAGAACGTGGGAGCCTGCAAGCTGGACCGGCTGGGCCGGGGCATCCGCTCCTGCACGGCGCTGGGGCTGGGCTGGTCCCTCCTGGTGCTGTGCGCCATGCTGGCCTTCGCCCCTCAGTGTGCCATGCTCTTCCTGGACCCCAGTGAGGAACAGTTGGCCCTGCTGGTGGAACTGACCGCCCGGTATACTGTGATCCAAGTATCTTTCTACTTTCCCCTGGCCCTTGTGAATATTGTCCGCTTCTCCATCCAGGGGATGGGCTTCTCCACCTTCGCCATTCTGGCCGGGGTGCTGGAGATGTTTGCCCGGACCGGCGTAGCCACCCTGCTGGTCCCCATCTTTGGCTATACCGCCGCCTGCCTGGCCTCCCCCGCAGCTTGGCTGGCCGCAGACCTGTTCCTACTCCCAGCCAGTATCTTCTGCATCTCCCGGCTGCGCAAGCTCTACCCCTCTGTCCCGGACAATGAGCGGACTGCCGACCCCGCCCCCGCTCTTCTGTCGGACCCGGCCCGGTAAGGGCAAAAACTTTCCTTCAGGACTTGACACAGGGCTCTATCTATGATACAACAAGTAGCGTTGTTGCTTCAGCACTTTTAAGCGATAAAGTATTTGGGGAGGAACTCCAATGGAAGAAAACCGACCAATGGCCCAGCACGATCAGGAACAGCTGGAAGCCAAGGCCCAGAAGCTGCTGGAGGAAAAGGAGGCAGAATCCCGCACCCGCTCCT
This sequence comes from Muriventricola aceti, assembly GCF_025567565.1. Taxonomy (NCBI): domain Bacteria; kingdom Bacillati; phylum Bacillota; class Clostridia; order Eubacteriales; family Oscillospiraceae; genus Muriventricola; species Muriventricola aceti. The sequence continues at coordinate 207,939 of NZ_JAOQKF010000001.1, forward strand.
ACTCCGGCCCGGCAGGTACAGCAATCACCATCCTTCTGTGTGTGTGGACGGTGTTCCAGCTGTATTACAGCACCTTTGGTGTCATGAGCGCCATCAACCTGCGGGCATTCCACTGTATTTTTCTGCTGGCTTTCACCTTTCTGCTCTACCCCACCTATAAGCGGGAGAGGCGGGTGCGGAAGCTGCCTCCGGTGTGGGACCTGGCGCTAGTCGTGCTCACCGTTCTCACCTTTGGCTATCTCATCTTGAATTATGAGCGCATCGCCCAGAACGGCGGCCGGATCAACCAGTTTGAGCTGATCATCGCCGGTGTGGCCCTGGTGCTGGCCTTTGAGGCTGCCCGCCGGGCCTCTGGCAATCTGGCCATCCTGGCCCTGATCTTCCTGGCCTACAACTGGTTTGGCCAGTATCTGCCCGGTAAGCTGGGCCACAACGGCTTTACTTTGAAGCGGGTGCTGTCCACCCAGTTCTGGGGGACCCAGGGACTATTGGGCACCGGCATCGGCGTTTCCGCCACTTACATCTTCCTGTTCGTGGTGTTCGGCGCCTTCTTGAAGTACAGCGGCTTCTCCCGCTTTATCAATGACTTCTCCCTGACCCTGGTGGGTCAGACCGCCGGCGGTCCGGCCAAGGTGGCGGTCCTCGCCTCCGCCCTGATGGGCATGATCAACGGCTCCGCCATTGCCAACGTGGCCACTACCGGCACCATTACCATCCCCCTGATGAAGCAGACGGGATATAAGAAGGAATTTGCCGGCGCCGTGGAGGCGGTGGCCTCCACCGGCGGTCAGTTCTGTCCCCCCATTATGGGCGCGGTAGGCTTCGTCATGGCGGAATTTTTGAACCTGAGCTACACTGCCGTCATGCTGGCCGCCATCGTCCCCGCCTTTTTATACTATTTGGGGCTGCTGTTTGCCGTCCACTTCGAGGCCAGGCGGCTAGGACTGTCCGGCCTGTCCAAGGAGAACATCCCCGACGCTATGAAGGTACTCCGGGAACAGGGGCATCTGGTGATTCCCCTGGTGGTCCTCATCGCCCTGATGGCCATGGGTTACACCCCTCTATATGCCGCCGTCATCGCCATCTTTGCCACTATCGCCGCCAGCTGGCTGCGGAAGGACACCCGGATGACCTGGTCCAAGATCGTGGCCGCCACGGTGGAGGGGGCCAAGGGCGCTGTTTCCGTGGGTGTCTGCTGTGTTATCATCGGCGTCATCATTGGCACCGTCACCCTCACCAGCCTGGGGTTGAATATGGGCTACCTCATCCTCTCCGTCGTGGAGAACAGCAGCATCTATCTCACTGGTCTGCTGGTCATGATCATGTCCACTATCCTGGGCATGGGCGTCCCCGGAGTGGCCGCCTACGTCATCGTTCAGGCGGTGGCCGTCCCCGTTCTGATCGACGTGAACGTACTGCCTATCTCCGCCCATATGTTCTGCCTTATCTACGCCTGTCTGTCCAATATCACCCCCCCGGTGGCCATGAGCAGCTATGTGGCCGCCGGCATCGCCGGCTCCAACCAGACCAAGACTGGCCTGCTGTCTGTCCGCCTGGGCCTGGTTGGCTTCCTGATCCCCTTCTTCTTCCTGGATAACCCCATCCTCCTCATTGGAGCCGACCCCACCGCCACCATCGCTGGCAGCCTGTGGGCCATGTTCACCGCCTCCATCGGCACTGTGGCCCTGGTGGGCGGACTGGAGGGTTGGTTCGTCCGCAAGTCCAGCTGGCCTGAACGTATCGTCCTCATCGCTGTGGCCCCCCTGATGCTCTATCCCGGAGCGGTCACCGACTTCATCGGCTTTGCCATCCTAGCGGCAGTCATTCTCTTCCAGTTCTTCACCCGCCGCCACGCCCCGGCACAGACTATCTGAACCTTGTCCTGGACCCCATCTGTTGTTCCTCATCCTCCTGTCACAGGGTGTCGGACATATGAAATTACATCGCAAAGGAGTATTCGAAATGAAAAAGATCCTCTCTCTTGCCCTGGCCGCCGCTATGACCCTTTCTCTGCTGGCCGGCTGCGGCTCCAAGGACAGCGGCAGCTCCACCAGCTCCGCCAACAGCGGCGGCACCTCCAGTCAGACCACCGGGACCCATGACCCGGTCACCATCAATTTCCCCACTGCCTCCGCCTCCGGCGCCCTATACGCCGTCGGCGCCGCCATCACCAATCTGTGGGATACTGAGATCGATTATGTCAGCGCCTCCAGCCAGGCCTCTGCCGGCGGCATCGAGAACCTGACTCTGGTATCCGAGGGCGAGGCCCAGGTGTCCATTGCCATCTCCAGCAACTGCTACCAGTGCCTCAACGGCACCGACAGTTTCGAGGGTTACGCCTATGACGATCTGAAGGTCATCGCCGGCCTGTACTTTAACCCCAATCAGGTGGTGGTCACCGAGAAGTCCGGCATTACCTCTCTGGCCGATGTGGCCGGCAAGCACTTCGCTGTGGCCGCCGCCGGCTCCTCTGTGGAGGGTGAGTGCCGCAACCACTTCACCGCCGCCGGCCTGACCTACCCCGACGACATCCAGGCCGAATATATCGACTTTACCGCCGCCGCCGATATGCTGGCCAACGGCACTATCGACGGCGCCTGGATTATGTCCGGCGCCCCGGCCGCCGCTGTGTCCCAGGCCCTCTCCTCCGGCTGCAAGCTGCTGAATATCGACGACGCCATCATCTCCTCCCTGCAGGAGCAGTACCCCTGGTACGCCCCTTTGACCATCCCCGCCGGCACTTATCCCAACCAGGACGAAGACATCCAGACCTCCGCCATCAAGATGGTCATGTTCTGCCGGGGCGATCTAGATGAGGAGACCGTCTATCAGCTTACCAAGACTTTCTGGGAAAATATTGATAAGTTGGGCGACTCCCAGGCCAATCTGAAGGGTCTGACTCCCGAGGAGGCGGTGAAGGATATCGCCGATCTGCCCCTCCATTCCGGCGCTGAGAAGTACTACACCGAAATCGGTGTGCTGTAAGCTTCTCTATTGGACCGAATAATTTAAATAGCTCCGGGACCTGTTCAGGTCCCGGAGCTATTTTTATCATCTTATCCACAGGCCGCCGTTCTCTTCGGCATACCTTATTTTCCCACGCAAAACCGGGAAAAGATGCGGTCAGTGATATCCTCCCGGACCGATTGGCCGGTCAGCTCCCCAAGGGCGGACAGGGCCTCCTCCACATCGGTAAGCAAGGCGTCCGGGGTAATCCCCGCCTCCAGGGCCTCTCGGGCCCGGCCTACCGCCTCCCGGGCCCGACCAGCCGCCTCGGCCTGCCGCTGGTTGGTGAGCATCTGGCCATAAGAGGCATCGCTGCCGCGGGGAAACAGGTATTCCACGGCGGCGGCCAGATCATCAAGGCCCTCACCAGTGGCAGAGCTGACAGCCACCGCGTGGGGCGCTTTTGCGCCAATCACCCCCAGGCTGCTGGCATTGCGGGCCAGGTCCTTCTTGGACACTACCAGTACCCAAGGTTTTCCGGTATCTGAAACGGTCCGCATCAGATCCAGGTCCTCCGGGGTGAGGCGGACAGTCCCGTCCACTATCAGGAGGATGAGCTCCGCCTGCTCTATGGCCTGCCGGGAACGCTCTACTCCCATCCGCTCAATGGGGTCGTCGGTGTCCCGAAGACCGGCGGTATCAATGAGGCGGAGGGTGACGTTGCCCAGTTCCACCCGCTCCTCCACCGTATCCCTGGTCGTTCCCGGAATATCGGTGACAATGGCCCGCTCATATCCCGCCAGCGCGTTCAACAGGGAAGATTTGCCTGCGTTGGGCCGCCCCACGATGGCACAGGGGATCCCATCCCGAAGATAGCGCCCCCTCTGGTAACTGCCTGCCAGCGTCCGGAGCGCATCCTCCTGACCCCGCAAAATCCCATTCAGCTCCTCCAGCCGGAAGGGGTCTATGTCCTCGTCCGGGTAATCCAGTACCGCGTGGAAATGGGCCATCACGTCCACTAAGGCGGAATAGATCTCCCCGATCCTTTTGGATAGAGCTCCGGCCAGCTGTCCGGCCGCATGGCGGGCCCCCTCCCGGCTTCTGGCTTCCAACAGGTCGCCCACCGCTTCCGCCTGGGCCAGATCCAGCTTGCCGTTCAAAAAGGCTCGCCGGGTAAACTCTCCAGGCCCCGCCTGACGGGCTCCCTGCGCAAACAGGGCCTCCAGCCCTAGAGAGAGCACCATAGGCGCCCCATGGCAGTGGAACTCAGCGGTATCCTCCCCGGTGTAGCTGGCTGGGCTCAGGCTGTAGGTACACAGCACCCGGTCGATGGGACGGCCCTCCAGGTCCAGCAGGTCTCCATAGACCAGGCAGCGGGGGGCATGATCCGTTAATCCCTTGGGCCCCAGCGGTTTGAAGCACTTTCCCGCAATCTCTACCGCCTGCGGGCCAGACAGGCGGAGTACCCCGATGGCTCCGGAGCCAGCAGGAGTGGAGATGGCGGCTATAGTGTCAGTGTAGCACATAAAAGCCTCCTTCGGTATGCGAGCCGACAGGAAGCGGTCCGCTTCCTGCAAAAACAGACGGCAAGTTTTTTGTCGAATTTTTACCCTTGACAATAATTATGGAAACCAAAATGAATCGTCTGCTCCCCAGAAGTTAACATAACACGTTGTGGAAAACCCTGTGGATAATGTGGACAACCCTTGAAAACAGGGCATACTTTCTTCTGTGAAAATCAAAATAACGGTTTCGCGAAACTGCATATACATCTGCCAAAAAATAACCGGCATCCCTCGGGTCTCGGCGCCCACCTTACCCAAAAATGCAGGAAGACCGCCGCGCCCTGAGCCGGCCACGGTAGCCGGAAGGACGGGCGGCCTTCCTGTCCAGGGGGCCGGCCTTACATCCGTTTTACGACAGCTCTGGCCGCCTGCACACCAGAGGCACCGGCCTGAGCTAGTCCTCTGGTAACACCGGCGCCATCACCCGCGGCAAAGAAGTTGGGCAGGGCGGTTTCCAACTCCTCGGTGAGCTGCAGGCGGGCGGAGTAGAACTTCACCTCTGCCCCGTAGAGCAGGGTGTCATAGTTGGCAGTACCGGGGGCGATCTTATCCAGCTGATAGATCATCTCAATGATGTTGTCCAACTGCCGCTTGGGCAATGTCAGGGACAGATCTCCGGGGACGGCGGCGGTAAGGGTGGGCCGGACAAAGGACTTGCTCATCCGATGCTCATTGGTGCGCCGTCCACCCACCAGATCCCCGAACCGCTGGACCAGTACGCCACCGGCCAGCATATTGGACAGGGAGGCCACGTGCTTGCCGTAGCGGTATGGTTCATTGAATGGCTTGGTAAAGCGGTTGCTGACCAGCAGGGCAAAGTTGGTGTTCTCACTCCGGAGGGCCGGGTCAGCGTAGGAGTGGCCGTTCACCGTGTTAATGCCCTCCACGTTCTCCGCCACCACATGGCCGTAGGGGTTCATGCAGAAGGTGCGCACCTGGTCGCCGTACTGCTTGGTGCGGTAGACTAGCTTGGACTCGTACACCACGTCGGTGATGTGCTCAAAAACGGTGGCGGGCAGCTCCACCCGCACGCCAATGTCTACCTGGTTGTTGAGCAGCTCCAGCCCCAGGTCCTTACACTGGTTGGAGAACCACTCAGCACCAGATCGGCCCGGGGCGGCGATGAGATATTTGCAGGCCACCTCGCCCCCCTTGGCCAGAGTCAGGCGGTAGCCCCCCTCTGCCCGGGCGATGGCGGCCACCTCGGTATTAAAGGAGAACTCCAGCTTGTCCCGCAGTCCCTCGTAGATATTGGTGAGGATGCGCAGATTGTTTTCTGTGCCCAGGTGCTTACACCGGGCCTGAAGCAGGTGGAGGTCAAAGGCCAGGGCCCGACGGGCCAGAGCCTTGGCCTCTGGGGACTCGGTGGAGAATACCTGGTCAGTGGCCCCGTGACGGACGTTGATGGAGTCCACATAGTCGATCAGCTCCATCACCTTGCCAGGCTCCATGAAGTCAGTGAGCCAGCCCCCAAACTGGGTGGTAAAGTTGAACTTCCCGTCGGAAAAGGCTCCGGCCCCGCCGAAGCCGCACATGGTGTGGCACACCGGGCAGTGGATGCACTCCTTCACCTTACCGGCCACGATGGGACAGCTCCGGTGGTAGATATCGCTGCCCTGATCTATGGCCAGTACCTTTAGGCCGGGGGCTAGATGGGTCAGTTCGTAGGCGGCAAAGATGCCAGCCTCGCCGCAGCCCAGGATGACAACGTCATAATTGGCGTTCATGGGAACGTCTCTCCTTTATCCTTATCTTGAAAATCCATTTTTGTCAGGGATCTCCCCTCAGACACATACAGGAAATAGTATAGCATACTTTTTAAAAAAAAGAAAGAGATTTCCCATAGCGGCGGCCTGTTTCAGTACCTACATGGCTCTAACCGTCCCTTTTCACCAGAGAGAACTGTAAAAAATCGGCAGAAAAGCCGCGCCCATAAATATGAATAAATCTTGACAGGAAAGACAGATGCCTTTACAATAGAAACGGACAAAAATGAAAAACTTTGGGGATGTTTTTCAGTTGTCGCAGAGAGGCCAGCCATTCCAAGTCGGGCGCTCTTTGCGGCTGATTTTATGTACAAGTCCCGTGAGGGCTGGCGGCCTGGACACGGGCGCTGGGGCGGTCCGCTCCAGCCTTATGAAATTTCATGGAGGTGTAAAAGACCAAATGCTACCCTATATCATCGGAGCGATCATCGGTATCGTGATCGGTCTGGCGGTAGGTATCCCTGTAGGCATTCAACGTCGGAAGAAGTCCGCCGAGCAGCAGATCGGCTCCGCCGAGGAGGAGGCTACCCGCATCGTTAATGAGGCCTATAAAAGCGCCGAGAGCAAAAAGCGCGAGGCCATGGTGGAGGCCAAGGAGGAGATCCTGAAGGCCAAGAACGAGCATGAGCGTGAAGTCAAGGAGCGTCGGGCCGACCTGCAGCGCCAGGAGCACCGGCTCCAGCAGAAGGAAGAGAACCTAGACCGCAAAACCGAGAACATCGAGAAGAAGGAGGAGCAGCTCTCCTCCAAGCTGTCCAGGCTGGAGGCCACCCAGGCCGAGGCGGAACAGATCAAAAAGAGCCAGTTGGAGGTGCTGGAGCGCATCTCCGGCTACACCGCGGAGGAGGCCAAACACTACCTGCTCCAGCAGTTGGAGGAGGAAGTCACCCACGAGTCGGCCATGAAGATCAAGGAGATCGAGGCCCGGTTCAAGGACGAGGCGGACACCAAGGCGCGGGAGATCATCTCCCTGGCCATCCAGCGCTGTGCCGCGGACCATGTGGCCGAGGCCACAGTTTCTGTCGTTCCCCTGCCCAACGACGAGATGAAGGGCCGTATCATCGGCCGCGAGGGCCGGAACATCCGCACCCTGGAGACCCTGACCGGGGTGGACTTAATCATCGACGACACGCCGGAGGCCATTACAGTCTCCTGCTTTGACCCCGTCCGCCGCGAGGTCGCCCGGCTTGCCCTGGAGAAGCTGATTCTGGACGGCCGCATTCATCCCGCCCGCATCGAGGAGATGGTGGAGAAGGCCAAGCGCGAGGTAGACGCCGTCATCAAGTCCGAGGGCGAGCGGGCCATCTTTGAGACCAACGTCCACGGCCTGCATCCGGAGTTGGTCAAGCTGCTGGGCCGGATGCGTTACCGCACCAGCTACGGTCAGAACGTGCTCAATCACTCCATCGAAGTATCCCATGTGGCTGGACTGCTGGCCGCTGAGATCGGCGCCAACGTGGCCGAGGCCAAGCGGGCCGGTCTGCTCCACGATTTGGGCAAGTCCATTGACCATGAGGTGGAGGGCTCCCACGTTCAGATTGGCGTGGAGCTGGCCAAAAAATACCGGGAGAGCGAGGGCGTCATCCACGCCATCCAGGCCCATCACAACGACGTGGAGCCCCGGACCGTCGTCGCCTGTCTGGTCCAGGCGGCTGATGCCATTTCCGCCGCCCGCCCCGGGGCCCGGCGGGAGAATTTGGAAAACTATATCAAGCGGCTGGAGATGCTGGAGGAGATCACCTCCTCCTTCAATGGGGTGGAGAAATCCTTTGCCATTCAGGCCGGCCGTGAGGTCCGTATCATGGTCAAGCCCGAGGTCATCAGTGAGGACCAGATGGTCCTGCTGGCCCGGGAGATCGCCAAGAAGATCGAGGACGAGCTGGAATATCCCGGCCAGATCAAGGTCAACCTGCTGCGGGAGACCAAGGCCATCGAGTACGCCAAATAATACAGTCAAAAAGAGCGGGACGCCCCCCAGCGTCCCGCTCTTTTTTGTTGATATTCTCGGAAGAACCACCGCGAAAGGCGGCGATCCGTCTTCAGCGGTACTTCACCGCGGTACCGTAGGCGATGACCTCGGCCGCCCCCTGCATGACTGAGGATGAGCCGTAACGCACGTTGATGACCGCGTCCGCCCCCATGGACTCCGCCTCGTCCACCATACGCTTGACAGCGATCTGACGGGCCTCGTTGAGCATCTCGGTGTAGCTGGTGATCTCACCGCCCACCAAAGTTTTCATCCCGGCCATAAAATCCTTGCCAAAGTTCTTGGACTGGACGACAGTACCTTTAGCAATCCCCAGCACCTCAAGCTCCCTGCCCGGAATATAATCAATGTTTACCAATAGCATATGTCTTTCCTCCTTATACAAACTCACAAACTCCTTTGCTGTATCCAGCTCCTGAAACCGCTTCCGCAGTGTCCACAGTGCGGGCAGCAGCACAGCGGCACAGACCGCCGCCAGTACAGTAAACAGGATAAACAGCCACCGTGGAATGTTCGGGATAGCGCTCAGGGCCGCAAATCCAATGACACAGGCCATCTGGAGCAGACCAAAAAGGGCCATTCCCAAGACAGCCGATCTCTTTTCTCTCCGCAGCCACTCAATATTTCCGCGCTTCATCCAGCTCCCCCCTCTCGATCTCCCGAATCCGCTGGATTAGCACGACAAAACTGAAGGGGATGGTAAGCAGATCTAGAATGGCCAGCAGAAGCAGCAGGCCGTGGAGTTCAGGCCAGGGGGTGTGCTCTCGTGTGAAAAGCAGCAGGGCCGCTCCAAGGATTCGGAATAGGCCGCTGAACAGCACGCTTTTAACGGCAGCCCGCTTCTGTTCCCTCTTGCGGATGTCAGTACCTTTTGGCTTCATCCTCCTCACCCCCTTGGATCTCTTTCCAGCGGCGGTACAAAGAGATGATCGCGCCTAGAGCCACCGCCAAATACAGCAGGGCAAAAAACAGAACGACGCCGGTGGCAAAGGGCTCGGTATCCCCGCCGAAGTAGCCGGTCAATAGGGCGCCAGTGAGCAGGAACATCAGGACCGCCACAGTGATCGTGACCAGTACAGCACCCAGGAAGCCTTTTCCCTTAGTAGTTTTTCGCATCGTCTTCCTCCCCCCGCTGAATCTCCCGAATCCGCTGGATCAGTGCCAGCAGAACCCCCAGAATGACCACTGCCGGGAGGGCCACCAGCACCACGATCAGCGGAAGGGGCGGAGCTTCCGCAGCCTCCACTGTAAACCCCCAAATCATCAGCGCGATGACACCAGCCATAAAGGCGGTCATTACCAGGGCCGCGATTACGGCCGCGGCATAGCGGATGGGCTTCACATCTCCGTACTGCTTATCCTGGAAGGTGGAGCCCGCCTGCTCCATCTGCTCCATCTCCGCCAGCAAGGATCCGGCATCCAGCTCGGCCAGCCGCTCCTCCCGGTTCTTCAGGCAGCGGCACAGTTCCATAGACTGCTCCAGACTGCGCTGCTCCCGCTCCAAGGTGACCAGGTGTCGCCTCATCCCGTCCGCTACCGTGATCCTGCCCGCCTGCATCCGCCGGATCTCCTCCAACGGGACACCCAACTTGCGCAGCAGCTTGATCTGCCGCAGAGTATCCACTTCCTCCTGGCCGTAGTCCCGATAGCCGTTCTCACTGTTGCGCCTGGGAGAGAGCAGGCCCTGCTCCTCATAAAACCGGATGTTCTTTTTGGTGATGCCCACCAGGGCCTCCACCTCGTTGATCTTCATGGGCTACGCCCCTTTCTGGTCCTACTCTACACCTTCCACCTGGGGGAAGGTCAAGACTTTTTCCATTTTTCCTGTAAATAGACCCGTCGGGCCAGCAGGGCCAGGGCTGCCGCCCATGCTGCCAGCAGCGCCTCGGTAGCCGGAATAGGCAGGAAGGCCCCGGCTGCCACAGCGGTGACGTCCACCGCGGCGTGGAGCAGAATGGCGGCAGGGAACCAATACCAGCCGCTCTTCCTGGTAACGGCGGCGTACACCAGTACCGACAGGGCGATCTGTACCACCATCGCCGTGATCCGCTCGAAGGCCCCCCAGAGGTAGAGTGCGGCGGGGGTAACAGCAAGAGAGGTGATAGCCGCCATACCAGCTTCTGGAATGGGGCCTATCAGCTCCTCCACCGCTGGCAGGCCGCCCCGGTTGATGGTCAGGGACAGAATGACATTGTTGACCATGGTCATTCCCAAGAGGAGGAATGACTCCGCCCCTCCGTGGCCCGCCCCATACATCAGGGCGTCTCCGGGACCCTGAGTCCACCGCCGGCCCAGCCGGAAGGCCACCCAGCGGCCGCACTCCTCAAAGATACCGGCCATCAGCCCCCCGTACAGAGCGTATAGCCAGATGCTGCTGTTCAGCGCCTGGCTCCAGACCCCGTAGTACAGCAGCCGGTGCCCCTGGGCCTCCAGCCCCATGGCGAACAGCGGGAACACCACACAGCCCAAGAGGAAGAATCTCGTGCGTCCCCCGGTCCTCCGCCGAAATAGCAGGGCCAGTCCCAGCGGGAGGGCGACCGAGAACAGCCCCACCAGCCCCATGACCAGTATGGCCGAGGAGTCTACCGCTCCATTCATTTCCATATCGCTTCCACTCCTTTCTGGTCAGACCATACATGGTCCAGAAGGGGGAATGTCAAGACTATTTTATAAATAACTTTTCTTCCTGTTGGTGGAAGGTCTTCTTTTTCAAAAAGCGGCCCCGGTCTGGCGAGACCGGGGCCGCTGTCCGCAGGTGCGCTTACAGTTTTTTAAAATCTGATACGTCCAGCACGAAGACTGTGGCTCCCCCAGCCTCCACCTGGATGGTGCTATAATTATAGTTCCAAATGGGCGCCCCGCCTATGGGATAGGGTGCGGCCACATCGATCTGGGTCCGCTTCGCACAGTTCTCCCGCAGGATCCCCATGACTTCCTCCACCCTGCTGTCCTCGACCCCGATCATCAGTGTGGTATTGCCCTCCCGCAAAAAGCCTCCGCTGCTAGCTAATTTTGTCACACCGATATTTTTTTCACTCAGAGCGCCGATGGCGGCATAGCTGTCCTTGTCCCGGATCACCGCAAAGATCATTTTCATAGGTTGCTCCTCCTGTACTTCTGTTTTTTCGATGCTTTTAAGACTGATATCCCTAGTCACTAATGTAGTATATAGCGATATTATACACCATTTTGAATCAAAACTTTATTAAGATTTCCTCCGGGATATTTGGCACACATTCAGGATATCCCCCTCTACCTGAAACTTTACCTCCAGACCTCCAAACTCCATGGTGTAGATCCGGTCCGGAACCTGTTGATAAGAGGGCCTGGGGTCCTGGGCCAGCACCCCAGTCAGCGCGGGCAGCAGTCCTTCTGGAATCAGAGCCTTCCACCGCTCCGGGATATCCACCGCCAGGGACGCCTCCTTGGGTTGGCTGGCAAAGCCCCCCACCGCCTCCGGCTTACAGTCGGAATAGGGCAGGTAGGGCTTGATATCATAGATCGGGGTCCCATCCATCAGGTCAGCCCCCCTGACACGGAGGACGGGCCCCCGTTCCGTGTGCGGATCTATTCCCGCCAGCCGGACACAGCTTAGGCCGATAGGGTTTGGACGAAAGGGGGACCGGGTGGCAAAAACTCCCAATCGGCGGTTTCCCCCCAGTCTGGGCGGCCGGACAGTGGGCGTCCAGCCTTTGTCCCTGACCTCGGAAAAGTCCCAGATAAGCCAGATATGGGAAAATCCTTCCAGCCCCCGCAGCGCATTGAGGTCCCGAAACTGGGGTTCGAACACGACGTCCGCCTCCAACTCCTCCACCAGACCGCTCTGCCGAGGGATACCAAATTTTGTGTGGAACTGGCTCTCGATGTGGGCGATTACCGTCATCGCTCCGTTTTCCTCCACTCCATATCCCCTCCTCCGCCGTCCATTGTCCCCTCTATTATACAACAGGTCAGCCCCGATTTCATCCCCTGAAGCAAATTTGTTTTTGCCCCTAAAAGCCCTCCCGCAAGAAGTTCCGTCGCCCGCAGGCGACGGAATAAAATTTGATCCCGTCATTTCCGGCGACATGCGCGTCGGAAATGACACTTCTCCCGCAGGGTGGGCCGACTTTTCCGCTGGGAGTGGAGGACCACCCTGCGTATGGCTTTTCTCGAAAAAGTGTCTTTGCCGCTTTTTTAACAGTTTCAAGCCCCCCTGGTCTTTGACCAGGGGGGCTTCCTTCAGACAGAAAAGGAGCTAATCTGTTCATGCCGGTCCATCAGCCCCTGCAGCTCCTGGGCGCTGATGGGTTCCTTGACCCGGACGGTCAAGGTATAGGCCACATCTCCATCTCCCGTCTTGTTCACGGCGCAGTTGCAGATACTGCCTCCCCGCTCTTGTAGAAGGCGGAAGAGATAGTCCCGAAATTCCAGGGAGTCCCGGAATCGCACCTTGATCTCCTGCATGGTGTAGGCGTCGTTTCCAAAGTGGAATCGGTGCATCAAAAATTGTTCCAACACAATAAGCAGCGTACCTGTGATGCCGATGATATACATACCCGCCCCTAGTGCCAGCCCCACGGCAGACGTGGTCCACAAACCCGCAGCGGTGGTCAGGCCCTTGATGGAAACCCCGGTGCGGAAAATAACTCCGGCCCCCAAAAATCCCACACCGCTGACTACCTGAGAGGCTATCCGCGACGCATCCGCCCCCTTCGTCCCGTAGAGATACACCCCGGCCTCCTGCACAAGATCCGCAAAACCATATTTGGAAACAATCATCATCAACGCCGCTCCGCAGGCGACCATACAGTGTGTGCGCACCCCGGCCTCCTTCAGCCTTTTGGACCGCTCAAAGCCAATTAAAATACCGCAGACGCTGGCCAACACGATACGGAGAAAAAACTCAGCTTCCAGTATGTAGGGGATCATGGACATATACTCCTCTCAAAAACCTCTTCAGCCGCACAGCAGCTGGATCAATGTATCCCAATCCAGGCCGGACACATAGGCCCCAAGGTCCACCCCGGTTAGAGGGGACAAGTCTTCTGGGATGAGCCGCCGTCCCCGGAACAGGTCTTCCAGGGAAGACAGCTCTTCCCTGCCAAAAAAGTCACCGGACAGTTTCAGGCATTGAATCCGGCCTTTCTCCATCGCCAGTTCAGCTGATATCTGACCGAAGGGGTAATACCCCTCCCTCCTGATATCACAGCGGGGAGACGCCCCGTAGTTCCACTCCCACGTCGCGTAGCGGCTGTCCCGCAAAATCTGGATTTCCGACAAATCTCCCTGGCTCAACACGACTGGATGGGGTGCCGCCGCAAAGACTTGTTTCCGTAGCACCTCTTTGAAACGGGCCATAGTAATGGGGCGCTCCAGATGCTCGTTGATTGAGGTGACACGGCTGCGCACGGATTTGATGCTCTTGGAGCGAATCTTGCCCTCCTTCACCTGGAGCGCCTTGGTCAGAGTATCCCGGTCACAGTCCAGCAGGATACAGCCATGATGGAGCAGCCGCCCATTCCTGAAATACTGAGAACTGCCGGATATCTTTTTCCCATCAATGGTGATGTCATTCCGACCGGATGTCTCCGCCGCCACGCCCAGTTCCTTCAAGGCAGCCAGCAGAGGCTTTGTAAACACTTCAAAACGAAATGCCTCAGCCCGGTCTTCCTCCACGATAAATGTGTAGTTCAGATTCCCCAGATCATGATACACCGCGCCTCCGCCCGACAGGCGGCGGGCTACCCGGATTCCCCTCTCATCCACGAATGTCTGGTCAACTTCCTCCAGAGTATTCTGGTATTTTCCTACTATAACAGCTTTATCATTCTGCCACAGCAAAAAATAGTCCTTCATGGAATCCATATGGGTAAAAAAATAGTCCTCCAGCGCCAGATTGTAATAGGGATCTGTGCTGGTGCTTTCATAAAATTCCATAGCGCCGGCGACCTGCTTTCTAAAGCAAAAATATTACTAATAATATTTTATTTTTATAGTAGATAGTATAGAGTATACTTTCTATTTTGTCAATAGCACTCCGTTTTTTGCCTATATTTTTTATCAATTATTCAACTTTTAAAATTTTTTCTCCATAAAATATTATTAATATATTTTATCCAATTCTTTTGCCAATCGCCGGGCCATTTCCCGATGCCCCTCAAGATTTGGGTGGATTCCATCCAAAAACAACTCATGGCGCACCTGCCCGGAAACGCTCAGGAAATCCGACGCAAAGTCTACCAGGACCAGCCCGGCACTGGCTGCAAAACGTCTGAGCCACTCATTGTAGGCCAAAATGCGTGGGGCACTCTGATAGAAGTCCACCACCCCCGTCCATTTCTCTGGAGCTTTGGACCAGTCTACCGGAAGCGGAATGCCAATTCCCGGAAAAATTCCCTCCGCCTCCAGTTGGTGACAGATCGCGGTCATATTGCCTCTGGCCTGGCTGTCTGTCCCGGAAAAAAAGATATCGTTGCTGCCCCCCATCACCAAGACCCGGCAGTCTCCGCCGCATCGGCGTTCCTCCAGCGCCGGACCCAGGACATCCCGTTGCAGACGAACCAGCATTCCGCCGGTCGTATCACCACTGATCCCCCGGTTGACCACCGTCCACCCACACTCCCTCTGAACAAGAGAGGTCCAGCAGTCCCGGCGAGTTACTCCCGCTCCAAATGTCAGGCTGTCTCCCAGGCATATCAGTTTCCTCCGAATGCCGTCCCCGTTTCTCCCTAGATCTTTACCTATACCACACATCGAATTTTGCCTCCAAGTTTTAATAATATATTTTTTCTATCTTCCCTTGACATCTCTGTATATTCCGTCTAAAATATTGATATTCAAAATATATTTTCCTGTTTTTTGCCAATTTTAGAGCAATTTTAAGTAATATCAAACTAATATTTTAATAGAATCGGAGGTCAACTATGCGAGACATTTACTTATCTACTTACTGCGTGGCCTTTCAAGACTACCCCTGGCTGGCGGAGTGCATCCGTACCTTCCCGGACTTCCCTGTAGGTGTAGAATTTGCCACCAGCTGGACCACACCCAATTTTGACGAAAATCTGGTCCGTCAGATCCCAGTCTTCTCCCATCTGCCTATTACCCTCCACGCCCCTTTTGTGGAGGAGTGCACCATCCCCGGCAGCCCAGAGGAGCAATTCATGGAAAAGGAGTACAACAAGGCTTGTCGCCTCTATCATCAATTCCACGCTACCTCCATGGTTATGCATACCCACGAGGGTAGCTTTCCCGCCCAGGAGGGGGACCGCTGGCGAGCCCGCTCTCTGGAGGTCTTGCTGGACTGGACCCGCCGCATGATAGACGAGGGCATCCACGTAACAGTGGAAAATGTGGGCTATCCCAAAAAGAACAGCGTCCTTTTTGACCAGGAGCAGTTCGTAGCTCTTTTTGACCGTCTCCCCCAGGAGGTCGGCTGTCTGATCGATACCGGTCACGCCATGCTCAACCGCTGGGATATTCCCGCCCTTATCCGCCGAATGGGGACCCGCATCAAAGGATACCACCTCAACAACAACGACGGCTTCCACGACAGCCACTACCCTATTTACGACCCAGAGGGCTTCTGTTCCCATCAGGAGATGGACGACATTCTCCGCGCCATCGCCCAATATACACCTCAGGCCCACCTAGTGCTGGAATACGCCCCCGACGGGAGGGCAACCACGCCTGTCATCCACTCCGACATCCGCCGAGTGGTTCAAATCACAGAGTCCCTGTAGCAGCTGTACTCCCTCACAAATATTGCGCGCCCCGGCATCCGGCCTCTCAGGCCGGCTTTGCCGGGGCGCATATTTTGTGTCCGCTTCCTGTCACTTTAACACCAGCCGGCTCTGGGCAGGAGGAGGAGCCGTGGTCCCACGGGCCACCAGCTGAGGATGGCACTCCACCTTGTACCGCGGCACTGTGCCGGCCGCCCCAGCTCCCCCCGGAGGCATTTTGAGCTTTTGCAGCAGCACTTCCACCGCGCTCCGGGCCAACATCTCAGTGTGCTGATCCACTGTGGTCAACGATACACCGGTCAGCCGGGAATAAAATAAATTATCAAACCCCAGCACCGATACATCTTCCGGCACAGAAATGCCCCTCTCTCGAAGGGAGTCAATCACTCCGTATGCCAGCATATCATTGATACAGACAATGGCGGTGACTCCCTGGTCGTACAGCTTCTCGTTCTGGGCCAGCAAGTAACCCGCGTGGTAATCATTGAGCCGTTCGGCCAGGTTGTCCGCCTCCGAATTGTTTTCAATACATAAGACCAGGTCATTGTCGGGCAGATGCTGTGCGAAATAGGCTTTCAGCCCGTTCAGCCGCTCCGTCCGAGCAGTGTTCCGTTTCAGAGGGCTGGTAAGTACAGCGATGCGCTGATGTCCCAGCGCATGGAGGTGTTCAGCAGCCAACCGGCCCGCCAGACAGTTATTCAGCTCTATGATATCTGTTTCCAGATTAGAGATGCGGTCACAAATGGTAACTACAGGTATCTTAGCTGACACCTCAGCAAAGGCAGCCGGATTATCCGGCGGCGACAGCAGGATAACTCCGGGATAGTTATTGCTGACCGCCATCTCCATATACAGCTTTTCCGACTCCGTATCGTGGTAAGTGCAGCAGGAGACCACCTTATACCCCTGGGCGTAACACACGTCCTCGATGCTGCTGAGCATGGCTGTGTAATACGGGTTGGTCACGTTTGCCATCAGCACCATAACGGTCTTGGGCCGAGGCCCCTGCGTAATGGGACGTTTCGCCTTATAGTTCAACTGGGCAGCAGCGGCATAGACCCGGTTGACAGTTTCCTGGGAAAAGGAGGCACTGCCGCTCTGGTTCAGAATCAGAGAAACCGTGGTCTGGGAAACTCCAGCTAAACGCGCCACGTCGTGCATGGTAACGGTAACCCTTTTCATTGTTCAACACCTTGCTCAGCTTTTCAGAATACCACCGCCCAGCAGAGGAGCAGGGAACCCCCTCCGCTGGCCGATGGTAATATTTTATCACAAATTCCAGCCCCTGTATAGTTTTTATGTGCGATACCTTTCGGTTTTGTTCCTTTTATGGTCAATACGGTCATCTAACGCAGGAAGCAGTCCATGGCCTTACCATCCGCCTGAGGCAGTTCCACCCCCAGAAGCTTGGCGTAGGTGGGCGCCTCATCTACCACCAGCCCCCGCTCCAGCGTAGTCCTCTCCCGAAAATCAGGTCCCTTTGCCACAAAGACGGGCTGCGCTCCCAGGTCCGGGAGGTATCCGTGGGTAGCCCGGCCGAAGCGGTAATCGTTCACGTCGAAGTTCTGCACCAGCGGACGCACCGCCTTGTCTCCAAAGGAGGTATAGCCGTCGCTCTCGATCACGAAGCTGAAGCCGCCGTAAAGATGCTCCTCATCTCGTGCTTCCTCGGCTGTGAACAGTCTGCCGATCCCATAAACTCCCTCCTGCCGCAGCTCCTCCAGACACTGATAGACAGCCTGTTTCAACGCCTGGTCCTCCGGGTCCCGGAGATAGACATTGGAGGACATGGCATTGGAGAAGCAGTAGGCGCGCCAGTCCACTACGTTGCCCTGTTTGTCCACATCGATAAAGCCACGATCAGCCAGCAGCACATTCAAATTGATAGCCCGGCAGATATCCCTCTGTCCATGGTCACTGACCAGAACCAAGTTGGTTTCCTCGGCTACACCGGCGATCCGGCACGCCTCCATCAGCTCCCCGATATACCGGTCCAGATTGGCCCGAGCCTCGTCCAAATAGGAGCTAAACACCCCGTGGGCATGGCGATAAGTATCAAAGGTGCCCGTGTGAACAAACATCACCTCAGGGGCATGTTGACGAATCACATCGCTGGCCACATGGATGATGAAGTCGTCCACCGTGGGCCACTGCATGAAATTCTTTTTGCCGCCTTTTTCATAGCCAGCGGGCAGGTACCTCTTATTAGCCTCTATGATGTCCAGCATAGCAGGGCTGGAACCCGCGTCGGCGAAGCTGCTGCGCAATGTGTCTCCAGGATGGGGCATCCAGTATTCAGCCATCAGCCAATCCACATTCTTGTTCCCAGCGGTAACAGGCCAGGAGATGGCGCCCGTGGTATACCCGGCTTTTTTTGCCGCCTGGAAGATGTCCTCCACCTGGATGGCGTCGCTGAACCACAGCCAGTTGTCATCCTTGTTGGTGGTGGTAAAGGAAAAGTTGCTGGTGACACCGTGCTTTCCCACATAGCATCCGGTCATCATGGACACATGGGCCGGATAAGTCACAGAGGGATATATGGTACGCATACCTCCCGTGACCTCACAGCCTCCCGCCAAAAATTTCTGAAAATTAGGCAGCCTCCGCAGGGCGTCTACGTCCTCACATACCATAGCGTCTACGGAGTAGACTAAAATACGTTTTTTCATTGCAGCATCTCCTTATTTGCGTACTCCGCTCCCGCCCGTCGGCAGGCCAGAGTCCTATCGGCTCAACGCCTTTTGCACCGCCCGGGCCCAGCCATCCAGCCGTTCCAGGCGCTCCTTCTGTTCCATCCGCGGCCGGAACAGCTGTGTCCGCCGAAGCCGTTCCAGCTCCGGCAGGTCATACAGTCCCATAGCCAGTCCAGCCATTTGTCCCGCGCCCACGGCTACCAGCTCCTCATACTTTCCAAGGACAACAGGGCGGTCCATAATGTCACTCTGAAATTGCGTCAGATAGCGATTTTTTGTAGGCCCCCCAGCCATCCGCACCTGACTGGCAGGCGCGCCCATATCCCGCTCCATGGCTCTCACGATATCGGCCACTTGGTATCCAATGCTCTCTATCCCAGCTCTGACCAGCTCCGCCCGCCCGGTCAGCCGGCTCATCCCCACAAAGCAGGCAGAGGCGCCATCGTCCCAGTAGGGCGCTCCGATCCCCGTGAAGGCAGGTACCAGATAGGTATGGTCACCTGGGTCAGCCCGACAGGCCAGCGCCTCGGTTTCCTCTGGGCAGGACACCAGCTCCAGACCGTCCTTCAGCCAGGTGGTGACCGCTCCAGCATAGTTCACCACACCCTCCAGAGCGTATACAGTCTTTCCATTCATCCGCCAGGCCACCGTGGTATTGAGTCCATTCTGGGACTCCAGCGGTTCTTCTCCAATATTCATCAGTACGCAGGTGCCTGTTCCATGACCCGCCATGCAGTCCCCCCGCTCCACGCATCCGTGTCCAAAAAGGGAGGCATGGGAGTCCCCGATAGCACTTCGGATCGGCACCGGATGGTCCAGCAGTCCTCCCAAATCTGTCTGTCCATATTCCCCATCAGAGCCGCACACCTGGGGCAGCACTGACATGGGGATATCAAATATCCGGCACAGCTCCGGATCCCACTCCATGGTATGGATATTAAACAGCTGGGTGCGGGAGGCGTTGCTGCAATCCGTTTTGTGGACTTTTCCTCCGGTGAGCTGCCAGATCGTCCAAGTATCCATGGTGCCGATGCAGAGCTGTCCCCGTTCAGCCTTCTCTCTGGCCCCAGGCACATGTTCCAGCGCCCAAGCCACCTTCCCGGCAGAGAAAAAGGGGGAGGGGACCAGCCCGGTACGCCGCTGAATTTCCGGATAATCGCCTCGTTCCTGGATATGGCGGCACAGCTCCGCCGCTCGGTTACACTGCCAGACGATAGACTCACACACCGGCCTGCCTGTATCCCGCTCCCACAGGGCCACGCTCTCCCGCTGATTGGTGACCGCCACGCCGGCCAGCCGCCGGGAATCAATCCCGCTGTCCCGTACCGCCGCCTGAGCAACCCGAATAATATTTTCCGCGATCTCCTGGGCATCGTGCCCCACCCATCCCTGGGCGCTGATTAACTGCCGGTGGGGCAGGTCCCGGCGCAGGACGAACTGGCCCTGGCCATCCAGCAGGATCGCTTTGGTCCCCTGGGTGCTCTGGTCAATCGACAAAATATAGCCTCGTTCCATAGAGATCCTCCTTTCCCGCTCCTTTCACAATTTTATTCCTGGGGAAAAATCAGTTCATTGATAGCCGGCCACACCAGCGCTACGGAGAGGGCGGCAGCAGCGGCCAAAAGCAGCATGGCCCACGGCAATACAGAAATGGGATAAAGCAGCAGGAACACACAAAGCGACCCGTACACCGCCCCCATTGCCAACAGCGTACGGGGGAGCCGGGCGAAGGACAGCAGCGCAGCGTCCCACAGTGCTGAAAAGAACGGTATGCTACTGTCCGCCAGCAGAGGGACCAGATATACGCCCGTCATTGCCGCCAAAAACAGCGACAGGGATATAAAGAGCCAAAGCATTGTCCGTCCCGCTCCATCCAACTGTCCAGCTACGCTGGCGCTCCAAAGGATGATCAGCAGGTACAGTCCTACCACCGCTTCCAGCTGGATGCCCCGCCAGAATTTGGCTTTAAATACATACCAAAAGTCTACCCAGCAGCTCGAATTTCCCCGGTCATCAGCCCGTCTGGTCAGCACCCCATTCATGGCCAGCAGCGCCGGTCCTACTGTGAGCAGCGGCAGAGAAAAGGCCGTGAATAGGAGATTGGCCAGCAGCAGAGCCTTCCACTCCTCCAGAAAAAGCCGTTTAAGCAGTTCCGTTGTCTGTCCCATGTATGCCTCCCAATGTATGGACGGTCAAGAGATCACGATGTGTCCCTCCGAAGGGGCATCCGGCAGGACCGCCACATCTCTTATTTTCTGGATCTGGACATCATACACGCCGTCGCCGGCAGTGGATACCCGGATCGCTCCGTCTGTGCTGTTGTAGAATACCTCGGCCCCACCGGCTATATACCGCATTGCCACTGTCCGGCTGGCCACGCTGTCGAACATCCCCACCGCGATCTTGGGAGACATGGCCTGAACGAAGTCCTTGCCGTTGGAGGTATCCTTGCCGTGGTGGTTCATTTTTACCACATCGCTAGCAATATCCTGCCCATACGTCTCTGTCAGCGCCTGTTCCCCAGTAATGTACAGATCGCCGCTAGTCCAAAAGCTAGACTGACCATAGGTCAGACGCATGGCAATCGAACCGTCATTGGCGTCCAGATAGCCGCCGGCCACCTCCTCCGTATCCCCCGGAGTTGGACCAAACACCTGGACTTGGACTTCCTCCCCCAAAGAGAAGGCGTCCCCCGCCTCTAAAACTTCACAGGGCAGGGACAGTTCTTCTATCTTTTCCATCATGGCTTGGTAGGTCCCGCTGTCATATTCATGCCCATTGACATAGACCTGCCCGATTTCAAAATTGTCTGCTACTGTGACAAACCCTCCCACATGGTCCGCATGCGGATGAGAGAGGACCAGAACGTCGATCTTATCTACACCCATAGCCAGCAATTGGTTTGTCACCTCCTGCCCTCCAGGTACGTTTCCACAGTCCACCAGCATCACCATCCCATCCGGCGAAGTATAGACCGCGCTGTCGCCGGTGGTGACCGCCTCCTTACCCGTTCCGTAGATCGTCTGTAGATAAAGGTAGCGGGCGGTCAATTTCCCTTGGTCTTGGCTGGTGTCAAAAACCAGATCAAAGTAATCCTCCGGCTGGGAAATTTCTCCCTCTTTCAAAGCCGAGGAGCCAGAAGCGGAGTCCCCTGGTCCTGACGCGGACACAGATGTGCCGCTCTGACCGCCGCTGATATCCCCTGGCTCTCCCGCACACGCGGCCAGCATCGCTAGCGCCAGAAGGGAAGTCCAGAAAAGTTTATGTTTCATGACCAAGTTCCCCCTTTATCATCGGAAAAGGGGGGCAGGGCCTGGCCCTGCCCCCACATGGGAAGTTATGCTATACCTGGAACACCGTCCGCTCAGGGATTGGACATATTGTATAGGTCAATCGCTTCCTGGATGGTCTCCTCAGCAGTCTTGATGACGTCGTCGATGTTAGCCTTAGGATCGCTGGACACGGTTTCGATGGCCAGCTTGTTAGCCACCTTCATCTCGTTGGAGATGGGGATATAGGGGTTGGTAGCGGAGTCGTCAGAGGCGGCCAGGGACTCGTACACGCCGGTAACGGCGGGGAAGGTGTTGGCCACATAGTCGTTATAAGTATCGCTGGTATAGGACTCCTGGTTGGGAGCCAGATAGCCGGTGGCGACAGCAAAGGAAGCGGCCTGCTCGCCGGTGCTGGCGAACTTGATAAATTCATAGGCGCCCTGCTGTTCAGCGGTGTCGCCGGTGTTGCAGATCCACAGGCCGGTGCCGCCGGCGGGCTCGCCGGAATTCATGCCGGCCTCAGTGGCGGAGATCATGGGGATGATTCCCACTTCAAAAGCGCCGTTGGCAGCGTCCAGAATCTTGGTGGTCATAGAAACCACGCCCATGAACATGGCGCAGTCGCCGGAAGCCATCTGGGGAATAACCTCAGCCTGGTAGTCAGAACCGTAGGCCACACACAGCTTTTCCGCGTGGAGCTTCTGATACACGTCCAGCATATTGTAGATGGCGTCGTGTACTTTGGCATCCTTGGTGTACAGACACTCGGTGATCCGCTCGCTGCCCAGGCCGTTGTTGTTGTTATATGCCTGCAGGCCCTCACGGCCCAGAGCGGCGTTGAAGTAGAAGCCATCGGGATGGAAGCCGACGCCGTAGGTGGTATAACCGCCCTCGACCAGTTTGACGCAGGCGTCATAGAGATCGTTGAAGCTCTTGATCTCCTTGGGATCGATGCCGGCCTCAGCCAGCATATCGGCGTTATAGTAAATGCCGGGATAGCTGTAGCCCACGGGGTAACCGACCTGGTTGCCCTCGTTGTCGCAGTAAGCGGTGCGGATGGCTTCCCAGGTGCTCTCCAGCTCAGGCCAGCCGTTGGTATCGGCGTCGATAAAGCCCTGGAGCGGGACACAGTATTCAGCCGTGGCGTACATAGCTACGTTCTCCACAGGACCAGAGAACATGGAGGGCAGATCGGCCTGGGCGGTAGAGCCCAGCTTGGCGTTCAGCTCGGTCTGATTGCCCTGATACTCGATGGTCACATGATAGGCGTCCTGGCTCTCATTGAAGGCGTCAATCACCTTCTGCAGGTGGTCCACGTTGGCCTGGCCAAAGGCGGTCCACCACAGAACCTCGACAGGCTCGCCGGAGGTGGAGGGGGTGCTGGCGCTGGTGCCCGCGCCGGAAGACGCGCTGCCCTTGCTGTCGTCGGGCTTGTCTTTGCCGCCGCAGGCCGCCAAGCTCATAGTCATGGCAAGCGCAAGAACAATGGATAAGACCTTTTTCATACTAATGCTCCTTTTCCAATTTTTTATAAAAAGCCTCTTTGCTTTTTACAACATCAGGATAGGCCTCAGCCCTTCAGGCCGCCGGCTGTCATGCCCTTGATAATGTAATCCTGACCCAAAATATAGATTAGGACCGAGGGAATGATAGCTACCACGGCGCCGGCCAGAATATGTCCGTAGTTCACCACATCGGCTGTGACTAGATAGGAGATTCCAATCTGGATGGTCCGCATCTCGTCCCGGCTGGTGACCAGCATAGGCCAGAAATACTGGTTGTAGATCTGGACGAACAGATAGATCGCCAACGAGGAAATGGTAGGGATGGACAGGGGCATAGCCACACGGAAGAGAAATCCCATGTCACCGCAGCCATCCAGAATAGCGGCCTCCTTATAATCTTTGGGCAGGGTCATAAAATACTGCCGCATTAGGAAAATAGCGGTGCCCGAAATGAGGGAGGGCAGGACCAAACCGATATAGGTGTCAATCAGGTCCATGTTCTGAATGGTAACATAGTTGGTGATGACCACCACCTCGCCGGGGATCATCGTCGTCATCAAAATCAGGGTAAACAGCAGGTTTTTCCCAGGGAATTTGAAGAACACGAAGCCGTAGGCTGCCAGACAGGAGATTATGACTTGGGCCACGATACACACCAAGCATACCACGGCAGAGTTTTTCAGATAGTGAAGAATGGGGATCTGCCGAAAAACCTGAGCATAGCTCTCCAGGGTGGGGTTGGCTGTGATCAGCTTCAGGGGATAGGTCATCAGCTCCTGATCCGTCTGCAGCGAGAAGCATACGCCGACAATCAGCGGAGAAATGAACAAAATACCGATGATCGTCTTGAGAGCAAAGGAGGATATCTCTCCCGCTATTTTCTTCTGATGGGGCGTAATCATTGGTAATGCACCACCTTTTTCTCCAGGGCGAACTGGATCCTGGTGAACAGGAAGATCAGCCCAAACAGGAACAGGGCCTGCACGCAGGCCGTTTCAAATCGACCGTTAATAATGGCGTTCTCGTATATGTAGTAGATTAGTGTCTTCGTCTGGTTAGCCGGACCGCCCTGGGTCAGCAGTCTGATCTGAGCAAAGCTCTTGAACGAGCTGCCGATGTTCAGAAACAGGACAAAGAAAATCTGAGGAGAGGCCATTGGAATAATAATATCCTTAATTCGGCGGAAAGGGCCGGCCCCGTCCAGCAGGGCACTCTCCAGCAGGTCCTCAGGCACATTCCGAAAGCCTACCAACAGGAAGATGAAACTCACGCCAATATGCATCCAGATTGTCATAGCGCAGACCGCCCAGATGGCATGGGGCATCTCGTTTGTCCAGGCGATCTCCGTACCCAGAATATTATTCAGCAGGCCGTTCTTCTGGCGGTAGATAAACAAGAAGATAGCGGCAGCCGGGGAGGAGGCGATGGCCATGGGCAAGGCGTACATGGTCTGGTAGACCTTGGAAAAACGGACCTTTTTAGTCGCCATCAGGGCAAAAATCATGGCGACAATAAAGGTAAAAAACAGGTTGATAGCGGCCATCTTCAAGGTAACGGCCACCACATCCCAGAAGGAGTCCTTGGTCAGCACTCGGATCCAGTTGTCCGGACCAACCCACTGGGTAAAGTTACCCTGCTTATTGGTCAGCGCGAAGGACAGTACAATAGTCTTGATAAAGGGATAAAAGGTAAACAGCGTGAACAGGGCCATAGCAGGAAAGATCAGTACATAGGGCAGCGGTTTGACCCGTCCCAGGCGCCGTTCCTTCCCCGGTTCCCTTTGGAGTTTGCTCAAAATTTTCACCCTTCCTCTGTTCGCTCAAAGCATCAAACGGTCATCCACCCGGCCTCAGGCCAGGATGGGATAAGGGCACGGGGGAGAGAACAGCTCAAGGGCCATACGGTCCCGGAAGCCCCGCATAGGGGTAAAGGTAAACCGCTCCACCACCCGCCGGTCCTCGGGCAGCCGAGGAACAGAGACGGTCAGAACACGTTTCCCCTGATACCGAAACACATGAGCCGCATATCCGAACAGCTGTTCAGTATAACCCTTACCCTGAAGCTCTGGCAGGACAAACATGGTCCTGACATGGCCGCAGTCCTCAGGAGTCTCCTCCTCGTTTTCCATCCAGACAAAGCCCACAGGGCGGCCCTTTAGGCGGCAGACAGCCAAATAATCCGGATTGTAGGCCGTCAGCTCTCTGGCCCGTGCCAGCCACTCCGCTCCGTCAAAGGGCACTTCCGCTCCCTCTGTCTGCCGGGCGTGGGCTCTGGCCAGTTCCTCCAGGACCTCACTCTCCTTGTCTAAGTCCACCGGGTCCACAGCCATATTGATGTCGGCTCCCGCTACGCCGCTCCAGGCCCGCCGCAGTTCCGGCGGGAGGTGGGAGCCGTCATTCATATACTCCACAGAGAAATTGCCCTCCCGGTCTACATGAATCAGGCTGACCGAGGTGTTGTCCCCATGGCCTACCACTTTCACATCAGACATGGGCCGCCCCATCATAGCGCATAGGCCAGCCTTGATGGTACAGGAGTGGGATACGCACAGGGCATTCCCGTCCCCCACTTCCCGGGCAATGCGCCGCAGGCCGAACAGCAGACGGTCTGCCACCTGCTGAAAGGTACTGGCCCCCGGAGTAGTATTGGCCCAGGGGTGCTCATCCCAATCTTTGCTTTCTTTGGGATATTCCTTGGCAATATTGCCCCAGGCCATATCCTCCCAGACACCAGTGGTGACTTCCCGCAGGTGGATCCTCACTCGGATGGGCAGCCCTCGCTCCTTGGCGATGGGCTCCACTGTCATGATAGAACGGAAGGCGTCGCTAGAATAGATGCCGTCGATAGGGATATCCCGAAAACGGCGGCGAAGCATCTCATTTTGCAGATAGCCCTTCGTGGTGACCAGAGCGTCCGTCTGTGCCTGAGTCCGCCGGCAGGCGTTTCCTTCTGACTCGCAGTGCCGGACCAAGTAAATGTTTGCCATTCCAGATTCTCCCTCCATTCCGCCTCGTTACTATTAGTAAAATTTTAACGATTTCTTTTAAGAATTTTCAATTTTATTTTACACATATTTTATTACTTAGTCAAGATTTTTTGTTTAATTCTTGTAAAAATTGTGTAAAATATCTCCTTAAATGTTTTTTAATATTATTAATATTACATATAAAGGCCGCCGTTTATATTCATGGCATCACCAGTCACATAGCTGGACAGGTCGCTGGCGTAGAACAGCACCGCGTTAGCAATGTCCTCGGCAGTGCCGTACCGGCCCAGGGGGATATAGGTCTTGGGGTCCTTCTGGGACCAGGAGAGCGTTTTGCCCATCGGCGTCAGGATATTGCCAGGACACACAGCGTTGGAGGTAATGTTGTATGCGGCGCCATGAAGCGCAAAGCATTTGCTCAGGTTCAGGATGCCGGCCTTGGCCGCCGCATAGGAGGCGTCAGAACTTCGGCCGCCCCGCAGCGCCGCCAGAGAGGACATATGGACGAGCTTGCCGTAATTCTGCTCCTTCATGATGGCAAATACCGCCTGGGTGCAGAAGAACATAGCCTTCAGGTCAATGTTCATCATCTTGTCCCAGCTCTCCAGACTGATCTCCTCTATAGGTGTGGAGCCGGTAATGCCGGCGTTGTTGACCCACACATCGATCCGGCCGAACAGCCCCTTGATCTCCTCAACCTTCTCCTTGATATGGTCAAAGTCCGCCACGTTGAACAGCACACACTTGGCCTGCCCCCCCTGGGCGATGATGTCGTCCACCACCCTCTGGGCCGTTTCCATATTGATGTCAGTAATGACCACCTTGGCCCCAAACTCCGCCAGGCGGCGGGCAATCGCCTCGCCAATCCCCCGGCCGGAGCCGGTGACCACGGCCACCTTATCTCGCATAAACATATGGTCCATTGAACCGATCTCCTTTCCTGTCGGGCAGGCGGGGTCATCGCCGCGCCCGCCCCTCCGAAGGGCGGCAGGAGGCCGCCCTTCGGGTCCGTTAAGCCTTATGAACCGCGGCTCCGAAGGCGTCCAGAGCGGCCTCCCGCACCATCTCCGCCAGAGAGGGGTGGGCCACTACCATCCGTTCCCACTCCTCCAGAGTCAGCTTTTTGTCTACCGCCAGGGCCCCAAAGGCAATCAGCTCAGAGGCGTTTTCTCCGACGATGGTAACGCCCAGAGTCTGCTTGGTGGCCTTATCCGCCACCACGAACACCCGTCCGGAGGCTCCCTCCGCCAGCGCCATACCATTAGCGGAGTAGTCAAAGGTACCCAGAGCCGGATCAAAGCCGGCCTCTTTGGCACTGTCCGTATTCAGTCCCACAGAGGCAAAGCAGGGATTCGTATAGACGCAGCTGGGCACAGGTGCCCGGTCTTTGGGTGCCTTGCCTGTCAAGATATGGGTCAGAGCCGCTTCGCCCTCGGCGTAAGCCGCATGGGCCAGCTGGATCCCTCCCGCTACATCCCCGATGGCGTATACGCCCTTCAAATTTGTGCGCTGGGCGCCGTCTACCAGGATGTGCTTCTTCTCGCTCAACTTCAGTCCCAGGGCCTCCGCGTCGATCCCGGACAGATTGGGGCGTCGTCCCACCGCCATCAGCACCTGATCCGCTTCTACGCTGTCCTGCTTTCCGTCCAGCTCATAGACCGCCCGCAGGGCGCCGTTTCCTTTCTCCACCCGCAGCATCTTAGCCCCGGTGAGAATACGGATCCCCTGCTTTTTCAGCGCAGATACCACCATATTGGCAGCTTCCTTCTGATCCCGGGGCAGCAGACTGGGCAGCATCTCAATAATCGTGATCTCAGTGCCGTAGCAGGCAAAGGCGCTGGCCAGTTCCAACCCGATGACACCGCCGCCCATCACCACCATACGGCGGGGCAGCCGCTCCAGATTCAGCGCTCCGGTGCTGTCAATCGTCAGCTCATGGCCGGGGATGGGCACCGTCATGGGGACCGAGCCGGTGGCGATCACCACATTTTTCCCCTTGTACTCCTGTCCGCCGCAGCGGACCACCCGGTTTTTCTCCAGACTGGCCTCGCCGTTTATCACGGTGACGCCGCACTTTTTCAGCAGAAATTGTACGCCGCCCACCAGCTTGGCCGTCACTTCCCCTTTGCCCTTCTGAATCTTGCGGAAGCTGAAAGAACCGGCATCCCGGAAAATCTCCCTGTCTACCAGCGAGCGGACCTTTTCCATGGCGTTGGCCTTGTCCACCAGGTATTTAGTAGGGATGCAGCCCACGTTCAGGCAGGTCCCACCCAGATGCTCCTTTTCAAACAGGGCTACCTTCTGCCCCTTTTTAGCCGCAGCGATGGCTAAAGAGTATCCCCCCGGGCCGCCGCCCAGCACCAAAATATCAAACGTTTCCACAGCGAATTCCTCCTCAGCCCAGCATCAGGGCAGGATTCTCCATCAGCAGCTTCAGCTCACGCAGGAACTGGGCTCCATAAGCTCCGTCAATGATCCGGTGATCGAAGGACCCGGTCACGCTCATCATATGGACGGGCTGGAACTGCTGTCCGTCCCAAACGGGCTGCACAGCAATCCGTCCCACCGCCAGGATACAGCTCTCCGGCGGATTAACGATGGCAATAAACTGATCCACGTCAAACATACCCAGATTGGAGATGGTAATGCTGCCACATCCCATGTCCGAGGGGGCCAGTTTGCTGTCCCGGGCCTTTTTCACCACCTGGCGGTACTTGTCCGCGATCTCCTCCAGCCCCATTGTGTCAATTCCCTTTACTACAGGGACCAGCAGAGCGCCCTCCAGACCCACGGCCAGACCCACATTGGTATGGCGGTAGACCCGGACCTCGCCGCCCTCGCAGCGGGCGTTGACCAGAGGGAACTTTCGGGAGGCCACGGCGATGGCCTTGGCCATAATGTCGTTGTAGGACAGCTTGATGCCCCGCTTCTCCTGATAGCTCTGCTTGAGGGCCATGCAGGCCTCCATATTGATATTTACCGTACACTGCCAAGCCGGGATGTTCTGGACGGACTCCAGCATCCGGCGGCCAATGACCTCCCGGGTCTTGGTCATGGGCAGGACCTCATATTCCGCCTCGGCGGGCGCAGCAGCCGGAGCGGGCAGGGCCTGCTCTGCCGCCAGAGCCGCCGCCTGGGCTGCGCGCACATCCTTACGGGTAAGCATCACCCCATTGGCCGGAGTCAGACCGGCCAGCTCCACACCCAGCTCCCGGGCCAGCATTTTGGCGTTGGGCATAGCGGGCCACAGGGCCTTGGCTACAGCGGGAGCAGCGGGACGAGGGGCGGGAGCAGCGCCCTTGATGATGGGGATATATTCCTCCTCATCCAGAACGCCGGCGGCAGGAGCGGCAGGGGCGGCTGGTGCCTGAACCGCAGGAGCGGCAGCAGGACGGGGGGCAGCGGCTCCGCTCCCGATCATCATCAGCACATCCCCGGAGGTGACATCGTCCCCCTCCTTGACCAAAATCTCCAGCACGGTGCCGGCCAGGTAACTCTCTACCGGCAGCACCGCCTTGTCTGTTTCCGCCTCCACCAAAGTATCGCCCCGTTTGACCTTGTCGCCCACCTTGACCAGTACGCTGGTGATCCGGGCCGCGTCGGTGGTCTGGCCGGCGGAGGGCATTTTGATGGGCTGGCCGCCGGCCGCCGGCGCCGGCTTCTCCGGTTCGGGCCGGGCCGCCTGAACCACAGGAGCGGCAGGGGCGGATTCCCCGCTCCGGACATAGCTCTTCCGATCCTCCTCAGAGCCCACGGCTACCAATACATCTCCGGCGTGGACATCGTCGCCCTCCGCGACCAGAACATCCAGCACGACGCCGGCAGCATAGCTCTCTACCGGCAGGATCGCCTTATCAGTTTCCGCCTCTACCAGAATATCGCCCCGCTTCACCGGATCTCCCGCCTTTACCTTGACGCTGGTAATCCGGGCTTCATCGGTGGTCTGTCCGGCAGAGGGCATTTTGATCTGCTGTACCATAGTTCGGTCCCTCCCGATCACAGCCTGGCCAGTTTGCACGCGCCCTCAATGATGCGCTGGGTAGAGGGGATCACAAACTGCTCCAGCGGCGGAGAGAAGGGGGTAGGCGTATCTGTGGCGCCCAGGCGGACAATAGGCGCATCCAGCAGGGTGATGGCGTTCTCAGCTACATAGGAGCCCAGTTGAGCGCCCCAGCCGCAGTTGTAGTGGTCCTCGTGGACGATCATCAGCTTTCCGGTCTTCTCCAGCGAGGCCAGCACCGTATCATAGTCGAAGGGGACCAGGCTGCGGGGGTCGATAATCTCACAGCTGATGCCCTCCTTCTCCAGCTCTTCCGCGGCCTCCATCGCCCGATACCACATCAGCAGGTTGGCTACGATGGTTACATCCTTGCCCTCCCGGCGGATGGCCGCCTTTCCAAAGGGAACGGTGTAATCTCCCTCGGGCACCTCGCCGGCGGAGCTGAGCTGGCCGGCCTCCTTTCGGGAGCCTCCGTACAGCAGCTTGTGCTCGAATACCAGCACTGGGTTGTTGTCCCGGATGGCCTGCTTCATCATGCCCTTGGCATCATAGGCGGTAGAGGGGCAGATGACCTTCAGTCCGGGCACATGAGTAAAATAGCTCTCCAGGCTTTGGGCGTGCTGGGCACCGCGGTTGGTGGCGCCGCAAGGGGCCCGCATGACCATCGGCACAGACACCTGACCGTTGGACATATAGCGCATCTTGGCCGCCTGATTGACCAGCTGATCCATCATGCAGAACAGGAAATCGCCATACTGCAGGTCGGCCACCGGGCGCATCCCCGCCATAGCCGCGCCGACACACACGCCGGAAATCATGATCTCCGCGATGGGCGTGTTGATGACCCGAGCCTCGCCAATGGGCACCGGCGTGCCGCCGAAGCCCTTATCGTCAGCGGATCTCACATTAGCGCCGAACTCGTCAGCCAGCCCCTTCGTAACGGTAAAGGCGCCGCCCATACCTCCGGGGATATCCTCGTCCTCACCGATGCAGAATACGGTGGGATCTCTTCTCATTTCTTCCGCAATGGCGCTCTTGAGCGCGTCAGCGATAGACATCACAGCCATCACTCATCATCCTCCTTAAACACGTTGATCAGAGCGTCCTCGTTGGCCGGGAAGGGCGCCTGCTTGGCGTATTCCACCGCGTCCTCGATCTCCTGCTCGATAGCCGCCTCTTCTTTTTGCAGTTCCTCCTCCGTGATCACGCCGTGTTCCAGGATCTTCTTCCGGAACAGAACCACAGGGTCCTTGGCAAACCACTCGGCCTCCTCCTCCTTGGGGCGGTAGCCGCAGGCGTCGTTTCGGGAGTGTCCGCCGTGGCGGTAGGTCTTCAGCTCCAGGATAGTAGGACCCTCCCCAGCCCGAGCCCGAGCAATGGCCCGCGTAGCAGCCTCGTTGACAGCCAGCACGTCGTTGCCATCTACCACCTCGCTGGGAATGCCGTAGATGGCGGCCCGGTCGGCGGCCACGTTCTCCTGCAGGCAGGTCAGGCTGATTGAGGTGGTGGCAGAGTACAGGTTGTTCTCGCACACAAAGATCACCGGCAGCTTCCACAGGCCGGCCACATTCATCGTTTCATGGTAGGAGCCCTCATTGCTGGCCCCGTCGCCAAAGAAGCAGACCACCACATTGTTCTTCTTCTGCATCTTAAAGGCCAGAGCGACACCCGCCGCGATGGGCAGGTTTCCGCCAACGATGGCGTTGGCCACCATAGCGCCCACAGAGATGTCGCCGGTGTGCATAGCGCCGCCCTTGCCGCCGCAGCAGCCCTCGGCCTTGCCGAACATCTCACACATCATGGCCTTGACGCTGATACCCTTGGCGATATCATGGCCGGCGGGCCGATGGGTGGAGGCCATCCAGTCCTCATGGCTCAAATCGTAGAGCATACCGACGGCGCTGGCCTCCTCGCCAGTGCTCTGGTGGATGGTGCCGGGCATGATGCCCTCTAAAAACAGATAGTAGATACTCTCCTCATACTTTCTGATCTCGTACATCTTTTTGTACATTCCAAGGGCTTTTTCTTTCGATGGGAAATCGCTCATGATCATATCCTCCTGCTCATTACATTTTGCCGGCTGTGCCGTATTCCTTCCCACTGTTTTCCAACCAGTCCCGTCCCTTCTCCCCCTCTTTTTATTACTAATATTTTATTTCCTCGAACGTAAAGCAAGTATACTTCTAGCTCTTATTTTTGTCAATAATAGACTGAAAATAAATTTTTTCAAATCTAATTTATCTATTTTTTCTCAACCTTCTTTTACTCACGTTGTTTTTTTATTTTTCGAACAATATTTTATTTTCTTTTATAATTATTTATTTTTACTAACATTTTTCTTTTATTTTTCTTATTTTTTACATTTCATTTCTCTTTTTATTAATTACTAATATATTTTTCAGGTTGATGGTATTCCTCTTTACCTTTTTATTCGGCACTTTTTACCTTCATTTTACTTGTGTTTCCCAAAATCATCATGTATAATAGCCAAAATCGAGCGATCGATTTAGATCAGGCCGGCAGCCTACTCCATTCTTATAGTCTGTCAGGCTAATAAAGTAAGGAGGACCAAATATCCGCGCGGCTTGCGGTACAGCAGTGTGGAGACCTGCTGCAACGTCCGCGGAGTTCCGCTCTCCGCGGGCAAGGGGTCACAGGCAGAGGCCGTGACACCAAAGCCGATCACTATGGCGACTCTCTCCCTTAGAAACATCAAAAAGATCTATCCCCATACCAGCAACGGCAAGAAAAAGAAGGCTTCCAAAAAAGGCGAGGCGCCCACAGGCGAAAAAGCCAATCTTGAGGTGACCTCCCAGGGCGTGGTAGCTGTCCAGCAATTCAATCTGGATATCGCTGACAAGGAGTTTATCGTACTGGTCGGTCCCTCCGGCTGCGGAAAATCCACCACGCTTCGGATGGTCGCCGGTCTGGAGGAGATCTCAGAAGGCGAGCTGTACATTGACGGCAAACTGATGAACGACGTAGAGCCCAAAGACCGTGATATCGCAATGGTCTTCCAGAGCTATGCCCTGTACCCCCATATGACTGTATATGAAAATATGGCCTTCCCCCTGAAGCTTCGGAAAATGCCCAAAGACGAGATCGACCGCAAGGTGAAGGAGGCCGCAGCCACTCTGGACATCACCCAGTACCTGAACCGGAAGCCCAAGGCCCTGTCCGGCGGCCAGCGTCAGCGCGTTGCCATCGGCCGCGCCATCGTGCGGGAACCCAAGGTGCTCTTGATGGACGAGCCCCTGTCCAATCTGGATGCCAAGCTCCGCAATCAGATGCGCTCCGAGATCATCAAGCTGCGCCAGAAAATCGATACCACATTTATGTACGTTACCCACGATCAGACCGAGGCTATGACCCTGGGCGACCGTATTGTCATCATGAAGGACGGCTTTATCCAGCAGATCGGCACGCCTCAGGAGGTCTTTGACCACCCGGCCAATCTGTTCGTTGCCGGCTTTATTGGCACACCCCAGATGAATTTCTTTGATGCCAAACTGCTTCTGGAAGGTGGGCGCTATTTTGTCACCACCGGGGCGGTCAAGGTGGAGCTTTCTGAAGAGAAGCAGCAAGCCCTAGCGGCGAAGAAAGTTTCCGCTCAGGATGTCACCTTAGGCGTCCGCCCCAACCACATCATCCTCAACGACGGCACCAACGCCATCGAAGCCACGGTAGATGTGTCAGAGATGATGGGCAGCGAGGTCCATCTCCACGCCAACACCCAGGGCCGGGATGTAATTATCATTGTCCCCACCATGGATATCTCCGGCAGCCATAAGGAGACATTCTCCTACGGCGCCAAGATCAATTTCACTTTCGGCGGCAACGTATGCCACATTTTTGGTGCTGACGAGAACAATTTG
>NZ_JAOQKF010000001.1:242564-317728 GCF_025567565.1 Muriventricola aceti
TTTAAGTCGAAGGGCTCCTGCTCGACCACATCAAGGCCGGCTCCCGCGATCTTCTTCGCTTCAAGGGCTCGGATCAGCGCCGCCTCGTCTACGATCTTTCCTCGGGAAGTGTTGATGAGAAAGGCGCTCTCCTTCATCAGGTCAAACTCATGGTCACTGATGCTGTGAACAGTGTCCTTGGTAGCGGGTACATGGAGAGACACATAGTCGGCACAGCGGAACACCTCGTCCCGATCCTCTGTTAATTGAATGTAGTCCGGCAGCTCCCGGGCGAAGGGGTCATATGCCACTACCTTCATATCAAAGCCAAGCGCCGCTTTCTTCGCCACCAGTTTTCCGATGTTGCCCGTGCCGATCAAGCCCAAGGTCTTGCCCTCCAGCTCGGTCTTTGGGATTCCCATCTTGGCATAGCGGTAGTCGCTCTCGCAGCGGGCCATCACGGCCTTAAAATTCCGGGAGCAGTAGAGCATATAGAAAATCGCCAGCTCCGCCACCGAGATGGCGTTGGCCCCGCCGGCAGTGGTGACCAGCACCTTATTGCGGCGGGCAGCCTCCAAGTCAACTCCGTCATAGCCCGCCCCATGGCGGGCTATGATCTTCAGTTTGGGGGCGTTGTCCAGTATCTTCGCGGTAATCTTAGCGGTCCGGACAATCATGGCGTCACAGTCAGCCACATCCGCCAGCACATCCTCCTCCGCAAAGCCACGTCCATCCACTACTTCATAGCCGTGGTCACGGAGATAGGCATAGCCTTCGGGTAGAATCGGCTGGGGCAGTAAAACCTTATAACTCATTATTACACTCCTTAGTCTGCGGAGGACATCCCTTCCAGCAAACGCTCAGGCACTTGCCGCATCATGATCCCCAACTCCTTTGCGGTAAATCCCTGGGTCATCAGCACCCGGGCATATTCCTCCATACCCTCGTCAGAATAGAGGGAATTCAGCTGACCAAAATCTGTGGTCAGCAGCACATGTTCACATCCTACCGCCCTGATTTGCCGGGCGATCTCCTCGATAGGTGTCCTGTTGTGGTATGTGGTAAAAAAGCTGTGTTCCACATAGGCTCCCAACGCCACGGCCTCCTGCTGTTGTTGGATCGAATAGCAATCGGCCGGGTTATCCGCATGGGTCAAGACAACGGTGCAGCCTCGCTCTGCCGCAGCCCGGACTAGAGCCATACCCTCATCGGCCCCAATGTGACCAGTCCCCACCACCATTTGGTGTCGTGTGGCCACATCCAGCACTTCCAGCGCCTGGGGCAGGAGATTTCCCTTTTCATCGCAGACCGACAAAAACCGGGACAGGTCTGCACTGGGCTCGTTCCGATGCTGATATTGCTGGTATGACCGGGCCTCCAGGGTGGGAAACCAGACCAGCTTGCCGCCCGCCTGGGCGGAACGCTCCACCGCATCGGGATTTACACCCCCAACAGAACGGTTCAACGTCACGCCGCCCGCAACTCTCAGCTGAGGAAATTGCTCTTGAAGGAGTTTCGCCCGGACGGCAGTATCGAAATAGTGATTCTTGATCGCGCACCCGGCCATCCCCCGATGGACCAGCCGCCGGGCCAGCTCCAGATCTCCGCATTTCCGTTGAACTACATCAGGAGCCGTATGGATATGCAGGTCATATGCGCCCTTTAGGAGGTCTTCCATCGTGCACCTCTTTCTTTAGTAAGGCAGGAAAATCGGAACCAGCGCAACCACCACCACATAGGTGACCAACAGCATAGGCAGACCAATCTTGCAGAAGTCCACAAACTTGTAGTGGGTCCAGCCGACCGTCATCATGTTCTGGGGCGCAGCAAAGGGGGTGGCATAGGAAGCGGCACCCGCCAAAGTGATAGTCATGGCCACAGGATATGGGCTGACACCGATCTGCTCGGCAATGGAGATGCCGATAGGCAGGAACAGCATAATAGAGGGAATGTTGGACATGAACTGGGTCAGGATGGCGGCGGCAAAGAAGATCACAGTCGTAACCATAAAGGGACTGGGATCTTCGCCCAGGATCTTCAAGATTAGTTCCGCCACGGCATCACCCGCGCCGCTGTTCTTGAATCCGGTTGAAATTGCGGTAAGAGAACCAACCAGCAACATGCAGTTCCAGTCAATAGCCCGTATAGCCTCCTGGACAGTCATACACTTGGTACCCACAATGATCAGAGCACCAATCACAGCTGCCACATGCATAGGCATGTTCTTGGGGCTGGCCGCGATCACCACCAGCACGCACAGCAGTGTAATCACAGAAATAGCGGCCTTTCTCTTGTCCAAGGGCTTTTTATCGGTCTTGGCAAACTCAGGAACATAGCCGGTGTCGGGGATCAGCTTGCGCCCTATAAAGGTGAAGTACAGGGTACCCAGGATGCAGATACCGATGCCGAAGGGAGTGATGCTGAAGAATCCGAAGGGAGTAATGCCCAATTCACTCATTACACTGTTGGCCGTGGCGTTGGAGCCGACACCCACCAGGGTCACAAAGCCTCCAAACTGAGCGCCGAACAGCAGGGAGAGCAGAGCCTTGGAGGGACCAACTCCGGCGGCGATGCACATGGCGGTAACCAGGGGAGCCATTGCAGTCATCACACCAATATTGCTGCATACAGAGCTGAGGGCGCAGGACACGATCAATGTGGCAAGAATGATATTCCTTTCACTTTTACCCGTTACACGAACCATCTTTTCACCAATCAAATCGGTGATGCCGGCGTGGAACAGGGACGATCCAATCACCATCATACCAGCCAAAAGAACGATAGTTGTGCTGTTATAGCCGGTAAAGATATCATCAATGGTAATTAGACCAGTGTAGGCGAACGCGATAGACGCGCCAATGGCAGTGACGATGATGGGAATCGGCTCCCAGATAAAGAGGACGACAGTGATTGCCAGAATGATCAGTGCGATCGTAATTGGACTCATGGTTCTCTCTCCTTATGTCGTTGTATTGGCGGGAAATATGTGTTCAGGGCCGGTATACGTCGTCGATGATTTCAAACCCCTTTTCTTCCAGTGTCTTTTCCACCCAGGCCCGGTTTGCGGTACCCTCTCTGGCCGCAATCAGCTTCTTTTCATCCGCGGCCTGGAATTTCTTGGCCTCCTCCAGAATCACGGGAGCGTCTTTTCTGGGGATCACGATCACTCCGTCAGGATCAGCCAGGATAATATCCCCAGGGTTAACACTGACACCGCCGCAGGAGATGGGCACGTTGATCTCGCCGGGACCCTCTTTATAGGGGCCGCCAGGGGTAGTTCCGGTGCAGTAGACCGGGAAATCCCAGTGTCCAATCTCGTCGATGTCACGAATGGGGCCGTCCAGAACGATACCGGCGATTTTTTTGGTATACTTCAGGTAAGCCATCATCACCTCGCCCATCAGAGCTCTGGTATCGTCCTCCTCGTTGGACACCACCAGCACATCCCCCTCCTGACACAGGTTCAGCGCCGCGTGGAGAGCCAGATTGTCCCCCGCCCGGCCCTTGACGGTATAGGCCGGACCCACCATCATCTGGTCCTTTGGCTGACTCACCAGCTTGATACGGGGGTTCATGGCACAGCTGCGGCCCATGACATCGGCGGTGTTGGATGCGGGAATGCTCTTAAACTGCGCCATGATCTCGGGGTCCGGCATCTCGCGCTTGAGGTAGATCCTCTTGCCAACAGACATAATCAATTCCTCCTCTGCTTTCCTTGTTTTTTGCGTTGCGGATTTTGTAGTTTCATAGTAATATAGTGGTATGCAAAAATCAAACGGAGTTTTTTTGAGTTTTTAACAAAAAAATTTTGTGGAGGTATGTATGGATTTGACCAGTCTATATTACTTCTCCGAGTTGGCAAAGGACCTGCATATGACTCGCACCGCCAACCGCCTCTTTATCTCCCAGCAGACGTTAAGCAACCACATCCAACGTCTGGAGGACTACTATGGCGTTCGGCTGCTTCACCGCAAGCCGTCCCTCTCCCTGACTACGGCAGGGGAGTTTGTGCTGGCCTTTGCGGAGGTGATGATGAAGGAACAGACCAATCTGAAGGACATTCTGTCCGATATCGAGCAGCAGGAGCGGGGCGTCCTCCGTTTCGGCGCCAGCGCCTTGCGCTTAAATATGTGTTTGCCCGCTGTCCTGCCCCAGTTCTCTGCCCGCTATCCCAATGTGGACATCCACATTACCGACACCATCACACCCCGTCTGGAGCCGCTGGTATTAGACCGGTCCCTCGACTTTGCTATCACCCTCAATGGGGAGGAGCACCCCAAGTTGGTCACCCACCACCTGATGGACGACCAGGTCTATCTCTGTGTCGCGGACTCCCTGCTTCAGTCCTACTATGGAGAACAGGCCCCGATGCTGAAACGGAAGGCCCTCTCCGGCGCCCATGTGGAGGACTTCTCCAAGCTCCCCTTCTGCATTTTTGACAACCGTATGGGACGCCAGATCAACCAGTGTTTTGAAAGCGCCAATTTGATTCCCCGCGCCTATATCACCAGCACCTATACCCAGGCCGGCATCACCGCCTGTTTCCAGGGACTGGCCGCCTGCTTCTGCTCCCAGGCGAACCTGGTCAGCCAGCGGGACAACATCCCTTCGGATATCAACATTTTTCCCCTGCTTTACCGGAATGAGCCCCTGTCCCAGCGGCTCTCTCTCATCCGCATGAAGGACCGCTATCTGTCCCACTATTCCAAATTCTTTTTGGAGCAGCTTTTCGACTATTTCAGCGACGTGGAGCGCACCCGCATGGAGCGTCTGGGACAGATCTCCGACTGATGTTTCCGTCCGTCTGGCAGCAAAAGCGCCGGCTGGAAAGAGTATCTTTCCGTCCGGCGCTTTTCTATTCTATTATCTGGACCGGACCAGTTCCACGATCATGGAAACACACTTTTCAACGCCAATGACACCGCTGTCCAGAGAGAGGTGGTAGTTCTGGCAGCGCCCCCACTCCCTGCCGGTGAAGTGCTTATAGTTGACCTTTCGCCTTGTGTCCTTGTCGCGCAGCCGCTCCTCCGGCTTCTTCTCGCTCTCACCGTACAGACGGACGATCCGGTCTGCCCGGAAGGCAGGAGCGGCGTGGACAAAGATATGGAAGGCGTCTGGGTTATCCTTCAAAATATAGTCGGCGCAGCGGCCTACGATCACACAGGAACCTTTTTCCACTAGATCCAGAATGACCTGGCGCTGCATACACCATAGGAAGTCGGAGGCGTTCATGCCGCCCATGACATCAGCCCGCCCACTGAAGGCGGCGAAATAGGCCAGAATGGACTTTCCAGGCGCGTACTCCCCCGCATTCTCTACATACTCTGGCGCGAAGCCGGTCTTCTCCGCCACTTGTTTGATGAGTTCCTTGTCGTAGTAGGGGATCTCCAGAGCCTCGGCCACTGATTTTCCGATACTTCTGCCCCCGCTGCCAAACTCCCGGCTAATGGTAATGATTGTCTTGCTCATATTCGTTCCTCCTCATTTAGCTCTCGATAGATTTTTCGGATGACCGGCGCCACAATCAAAAAAGTCAACAGGTTTAACCCCGGCATAGAATTCAGGACTCTATCCAGATCCTAAAAGCATCGGCAGCGGCAGGTAGGAGCACACGCAGAGCACAGCCGCGTTCCCAGTGCCCCGATGAGCCCCCTCGGCGCGTCCCGCTCCTATGCTGATGCTGGAAAAGCAGCCGTCCTGATTATCACTTCCGCCACCTGTGCCACCATGGTGATCGGACAGGCCACCATATTGGCAGCAAAAATCTGCTTTATCATATTATACAACGCCGCGGCCAATAAGGAAATAGTACGTGGTATCGCATATTTTCCCATCAGGACGCCCAGCCCCTCCCGCCTTTTTCAATTCCTCGGGATTTTGGAATTTTTATCTTCAAGCAAGCTGTTCCAAATTTAAACACTTTATGGCAAGTGGGCAAAAAAGGGCTCGGGACTGTCATCAACAGTTCCGAGCCTCTCACATATGTTATAAAGAATTCCTATGTATGTCAGGCTACACAGATTGCTTTATCTTCTTCCATTTTCTCATGTTAATCAAGATCAGGAGAAGCGCAATAGCAAGACCGATCAGGTCTGTCACTGTTCCAGGAATGAACATTAACAGACCACCTACGATAAAGGCTGTCCGTTCCAGGATATTCAGTTTCCACAGCAACCAGCCTTGGAAGGCCGCGGAAATCACAGCCGTACCAACAATGGCTGAAACCGCCACCGAAATAATATCCACCACGTTGCCTTGCATCATCATTGCCTCATTATAGCAGAAGGCGAATGGCACCATGAATCCGGCAAAGCCCAGTTTGCATGCCTCGATTGCCGTTGTCATGGGGCTTGTCTTTGCGATACCAGCGCCAGCATAGGCTGCCAGGGCTACAGGAGGTGTAATGGCAGACAGGCAGGCAAAATAAAACACGAACAGGTGGGCGGTCAGCGCAGGCAGACCTAGCTTGATCAGGGAGGGAGCCAGGATAGAGGCGGCAATGACATAGGCCGCTGTGGTGGGCAGGCCCATGCCCAGGATAACACAAGTGATAGCAGTAAAGAGCAGTGAAGGGAACAGCAAGCCGTGGGCCGCTTGGATCATCATGTCACCGAAGATGACTCCGATACCGGTGAGAGACACCATGCCTACCACAAATCCGGCGCAGGCACAACCGATAACAATGGACATGGAACTAAAGGCAGATTTTGCCATGGCAGGCAAAATGCTTTTTAGGGTGAATCGCTTTTTCTTGTCAAAAAGCATGATAACAGGCACTGCGCAGGTCGCCCACAGGGCGGAGTACAGCGGGGAATACTGGGCCACCAACAGGCAATACAGCAGGATCGCAATAATCAGCAGATAGATCCAGCCGGTCTTCATCACGTCCCGGGATTTGGGCACATCCTTGGGATCCATTAACTTGATGTCCGCCAACTCAGACTGGCTGACAACCGCCACTCCGCAGCCCCAATAGTATAACAGGGCAGGAATGACGGCGGCAATACAGATCGTAATATACTGGTTTTCAGTAAATGCCGCCATTAGGAAGGCACCGGAGCCCATAACTGGAGGAAGTATCTGGCCGCCAGTGGAGGCCACCGCCTCCACACCGCCAGCAAAAGCGGGCTTGTAGCCGCGGGACTTCATCAGCGGAATGGTAAAGGTGCCCGTGCCCACCACGTTGGCTACGGCGGAACCGTTAATGGAGCCCATCAGTCCGGAAGCCACCACTGCAGAGAGGGCAGGGCCGCTCTTGATTTTTCCGGTCAGGGAGATAGCGATGTTATTGATGAAATCGGAACAGCCGGAGGATTCCAGAAATGCGCCAAACATTACAAACATGAAAATGACGGTGGCCGACACACTCATTGTCGTACCAAATAAGCCGTCCAAGTCGGTGGCCAGGAAGGAACAAATACGCTCCAG
Organism: Muriventricola aceti; assembly: GCF_025567565.1. Lineage (NCBI taxonomy): Bacteria > Bacillati > Bacillota > Clostridia > Eubacteriales > Oscillospiraceae > Muriventricola > Muriventricola aceti. The sequence continues at coordinate 249,972 of NZ_JAOQKF010000001.1, forward strand.
TGAGTAGCCCCGGTGAGCAATAGCCCAAGGCAGATGGGGCCCAGCCAAGGCGTAGGCCACAAAAATCAGAGCTAACACAGGCATAATGTAGCCCAGCACACGCCGGGCACACTCCAGAACTACCAGACCCAGAACCGCACCAGCAAAGACGGCCATCCATGTTGTCTGGCTCAGGCGTTCGGTCATGTGATGCACCTCATCCTGGGCCATCCACCAAGCCAGCCAAGTGAGGGCGATCAAGGCAATATCCACCACCCGGCAAAATATCCGGAAGCCTTTATTCCCGGCAAACTTGTCCTTGAAGACGTGCTTATAAAGGGGCTGCGTCAGCAACACTAAGGTAAGGGCAAAGCTGAGATGGACACCTCGCTGTGTCACAAAATCAAACAGGCCGAAGAACCCGGTGTAGATATGAAAAATCGTCATGGCGATCGCCACAATGGTAGCAATCTTGATAAATTTGTCCTTTCTCCCATCTTCTACGGCTTTGGCCGCGGCCAGTTCGCTGTCCAACGAGGTTATGTCGATCTCCTTGTACTCTTTTTCTGCCATAAAATTGAATCCTTTCCTTACTACAGATTCACACAGTATCGTGTCCTACATAAAGAGAGGCCGGAGCCGAGGGCTCCTCAGTTCCGGCCGCTAGCGCATTGATATTGAAACTACCAAACCTTGTAGCTCAGGGCGCTCAAATCAGGCCCTGCTCGGCATAATACTTCTCAGCGCCTGGGTGCAGGGGAATAGGCATGTTGGTACACAGGAAGGAGGGATCGGTCATTTCGCTGAGGATAGCGTTGCCGGCCGCCAAATCGGCAGAGTTCTCGTTCATGGTCTTGCACATATCATAGACCAGGCTCTCGTCCAAATCCGCGCTCACGATGACCAGGCACTTCACACCGAAAGTCAAGGTATCATAGTCCTGACCAGTGTAGGTGCCCGCGGGAATGGTGGACTGAATGTATGCCTCGTTTCCAGCCAGAATGTCGTCGATCTCTTCCTGGGTATAGTTCAGGACCACAATGTCCTTAGTGGCAGCCAAGTTGAGCTGTCCGCCAATGGGCAGCCCAGCAAAGCCAAAGGCCGCATCAATGATGCCGTCGCCCACAGAATCGGCACCATCACCCAGCCCAAGGTTCTCCAGGCTGGTATTCTCGGCGCTGATGCCCATAACCTCGAAGGCATCCAAGCAGGAGTTCTCAGTAGCGGAAGCGGCGGGGCCAACAGCAACACGCTTGCCCAGCAGATCATGGACATACTCCAGACCGGACTCCTTCAGCGCTACGCCACTGGAAACAGAGGTGTAAACCGCACCGATAACCCGGACATTCTCCAGTGCGGATGTAAAGGGTTCGACTCCATTGTAACCATTCAGCACCACGTCGGCGGTAGCCACGGCTACATCCACTTCGCCGCTGGCCACATCCTGAACGTTTTGGAAGGATCCAGTAGAGGTTTGGGTATTGCACTTCACACCCTGAACGCTGTTGGTCCATAACTGTGAGAGCGCCGCGCCAGCCGGATATAGGGAACCGCCAGTATCACCAGTTCCAAAAGTCATCATCACATTTCCACGGGAGGGGCTGTTCGAACCGCTTGCGGCACCACTACTGTTGTCCCTGCCGCCCTGAGAGGTGCTGGGCTTTCCGCCGCAGCCAGCCAGCATAGCCAGCATCATCGCCGCAGACAGCAAAATCCCGATCGCTTGTTTTGTTCTTTTCATTTTTTCGCTCCCTTTCTTCGATATTGAACCATTTCATTGGTTCTCAAACCATTTGCTGTGTACGGTCGTACACAGCAAATCCCCCGGGGGATTTGCTTTCCATTTTTTCCCTCATTGGGTGAGTGTATTATATCACGGCTCATCTTTCTGCGCAATATCTCTTCTTTATTTCGCGAAATATTTGTGAGATATTACAATTTTCTGGATTTTTCTTAAACTTTTGTAATTTAGCCTACTTTTGCTCCAACTTTTTCATTTCAAATTCCGCTGTGTTTGATATGCGCTCGGTGAAGCAGGTAGTAAAGTAGTAAAAGTGAGGAGGCAGAACTCTAAAATTTCCGTAACAATCGGGATACAGAACACCTTTCACAGTCAGCAATTCAACCACTTTTTAAATATTTTATCGCTGTAGAGGCGCGCCGGATAGGGAAGCACTGTCCCCATCCGGCACTTTTTTATAAAGGCTTCTCCTCTCCACGCTCTCTACTGGAAGTGCTCTTGAGCGTATTGCGCCCAGCTGTCCCGAAAATCAGGATGGGCTATTGCGATCATAGCCTCTGCCCTCTCTCGAAGCGTTTGTCCAGATATCCTCGCTATCCCATACTCGGTTGCTGCATATTGGACCATCGTCCGGGGCACAGAAACAGCGCTTCCACTGAAAAAGTATGGGACAATATTCGATTTTAGTGTTCCGTCTTTGTATCTATGAACAGCATTTAAGCAGATAAAACCTTTTCCTCCTCTGGAGCGGTAGGCTCCCTCTAAGAAGTCCATCTGTCCTCCAATGCCTGAGAGCCGACGGGTGCCAGCAGATTCTGCATTTTCTTGTCCCATAAGATCCAGTTCTACTCCGCCATTGATACTGATCACATTGCTCATCCGGCCGATGCGCTCCACCTCTTTTCTTGCATTGGTCAGTTTACCTGCCTTCCACAGCTCTAAAAAGGCGTCGCTGATCGTTCCTGTGTGGCAGCCCAGGTCCTTCCGATCTGACCAAGCTGGCAGCTTGACCACAGTAAAGGGCACGCTCCCCACCCCTGGGGCAGCACCGCTCCATCGGGGATTTCCTTCACCACCAGCTTGGCGATCTCAAGGTCCGCTCCACTGGGCTCCCGATAGCTGCGTTGAGGCAGAGATTCATGCTCCCCCTCCACAATATAGTCCGCCTCGCTAACATGTACCCTATGAAATCCATCCCATGTAGCCGGGGAAGTCTCTCGTTTATCTCGAAAACTACCGTCCGCACGCATTTCAAAATGGTCCGCCATGTGTAATTGGAAATGCCCAAACCATAGTATCCCCGGCTGTCTGGCAAAGAAACAGGCACAAAGGCCACATCACAGCGAATATGTCTGTCCCGATACTGATAAGGCAGGGAGCGGAGCATAACTGGTGTAAATTTTACCAATCCCCTAGTCTGAAGTCCCCGCTCATAGTCTTCAATGTGCCAACTATAATACGAAAGCGCCCGTTGCTCCGGGTCGCACTCCACTACCTCAATCCGCGGCCGTATCACCAGCCCTCCGCAGATCTTCACATCAGTCAGTTCCTCTCTGCGTTCTGCTAGCGCCCGGTCCATCAATTCTGAAAATCCCGCTCCAAATCCATAATCAACCCAGTCCCCTGGACGGACTGCCTTTGCCGCTACTTCTGGGGTAGTAAACTTACTTTTTAGACCGCTCCACATTTTTTCTTCCATTTGAAACCCAGGTTCTTTTTTCCAATATGAAAGTCCGGCTTCTTTAAGCCGGACTTTCACATTCAATCTGTCAAACAGGCCCTTGTCTGTATTACTCAGCCCAAATCTCTTTATCCGTCGGGATATACATCTCAGGCACCTTATAAGAAATACGGCTCACGTTCATCAGGTGTGTGTACCACAGATTTTCACTGATGACGTTATTCCCCCATGTACCACAGCCTAGGGTGGTGGTGGGATTTAACCCGTTATCCATAGCTCCGCCCAATGCGGTACCGCCCACCTGGTTGACCGCATAGCGGGACACATTAACTACAAATGAGACTGCCTCGATATGTTCTTGGGTATTGGAGTGAATTACCACGCTGTGCCCCATCCCCTCTTCCGCCAGGTTGGCCCGAGCAATCTCCATAGCATCCTCCCAGGTGTCGTACAGGAAGAGAGCCAGCACGGGAAACAGCTTCTCCTTGGACAGCACCTCATCCCGAGCGTATCCGTGGGTGCAGCACACAATAACTTTGGCATCCTGGGGGACGTCCTTCAGCCCGGCCAGCTCTGCTATCTCCTGCACTGTCGTTCCGGTCCAAGCCTTGTTGAACACACCATCTGGGAAGGCGCTGTCCCGCACCTTGTCCGCCTCCCCCTGGGTCCCGATGTAATAGGCTCCGTTAGCCTTAACTGCCGCAATCATCTCTCCCGCCTTGTCTCGGGGGCAGATGATATTTTGCTCACAGGTACACAGCACTCCGTTGTCAAAAGTACGGCCCGCAATAACCATCTTGGCCACTTCATCATAGTCCACATCCCGGTCCACCAGCACCTGGACGTTGCCCTGGCCCACGCCATACACAGGTTTTCCAGAGGAGTAGGCCGTCTTGACCAGTGCTGGACCGCCGGTACAGACACACAAATCAGCAGACTTCATCAGTCCAGCAGACAGCTCCATGGTAGGCTCCGCAATAATCTGAATCAGATTATTGGGCATCCCCAGTTGGTCTAGTGCCTCGTTCATCAATTCCACTGTTCTTACCCCTACCTTTTTCGCCCGTGGATGGGGACAAATGATCACTGCGTTTCCACACTTCAGGGCGCACATAGAGTTGTGCATGGGATTGATCACTGGGTTGGTGGTGGCAGTGATGCAGCCTACCACGCCAATTGGCTTGGCCACCTTGACGATCCCGTTCTTCTCGTCCCGCTCGATAATACCGCGGCTCTTCTTTCCCTTCATCCGCCACCAGGTGCTTTTGGCCTTGTTCCGGCACTTAGCGATTTTACTATCTACCCTTCCCATTCGGGTCTCCTCCACTGCCAGGTTTGCCAGTTCCTCCGCATGGTCATAGACGGACTTTCCAATAGCCCTCACCGCTTCATCCACTTTTTCCTGGGTATAGGTTTCAAACTCCTTTTGTGCCGTACGGGCCTTTCCAATCAGTTCCTCCAGATATTCCTGTGTATTCATAATAAAATCTCCTTTGATATAAAACTCGATTACTACGTGAAATACAGACGGATTGGTCTCCCTGAACACAGCTTCTTATGTTCATGTCCGGAACTGTTTATCCTCGATGTTACGAACTGCATCCAGAAATGCTTCCAAGCGTTTACCGCGCACTTCATCCGCATCCGCCTTCCATTTTGTGTTCAAAAACGTATCCACGATTTGAATAGCAAGACCAGGCCCAATGATATTGCCGCCCAAAGCCAAACAGTTGCAATTATTAATCTCACGGCAGTTGTAGGCGGCATATATGCTCTCCACCACAGCACAGTAGACACCGCGGTGCTTATTGGCAACAATACTGACTCCCATTCCAGTTCCGCATAGTACAATGCCCACATCCGCTTTGCCACTTTGAATATCAGAAGCTACCACATCCCCGACCGAAGGATACAGGACACGTTCTCCCTCCCTGCTTCCTTTGTCGGTCACGTCATATCCGCAGGTTTCTAAGTGCTTTTTAATTGTTTCTTTTAATTCTGCTCCTCCTGGGTCTGCCGCAATAGTAATTTTCATATTCAGTCACCATCTCTCATATTTTTTATCTTTTATTATCCAAAAGATAATATTTATTTTTATTTTAATATCATTTATTTTTCGTTTATTGTAATCTAGCCTAAAATATTTGTCAATATAAAATAATGGATTTTTTATGAGTTTCTTATTCTCATAAAGAAATAGTATTTTTCAGAACTCTATACAAAGCAAAAAAGTGTTGCGTGAAATCGCCGTCTTCGCGATTTCACGCAACACTTTCTTAATATATTCTCTTTTAACCTTGTTCGGGCAACGCCACAATTACCTGAACACCAATTTCATCTAAATGCCGTTTCAAAATGGGGTCTTCAATTGGCCGGGCTACAATAATTGTGTCTATTTCTTCAAAGGATGCAAATAAAACCATTCCAGTTGATGCAAATTTACTGTTATCAATTACCAATACACGTTTTTTCGCACATTGGATCATCTTTCGCTTTACTCCCGCCTGGAGGGGTGAAATAACTGTCAGCCCGTCACATCCACGAATCCCTGTAGCACCTAAAAATAGGATTGAAGCAGAAATTCGATCTAAGAACAATTCTACATCCGGACCAACTAGAGCCAGGTTATCATACTCAAACAACCCGCCAGTAAGCAAAATATTCTGTTTGGGTGCCTCCAGCGCAGAAACAATCGACAAAGAATTCGTTATCAGAGTAATATCTGACCGTTTTCCAACTTCAATCGCTACTGCGTGCACGGTCGTGCCGGAGTCCAGCATGACAGAATCTCCCGATTGCACCATTTGCGCCGCCACACGAGCCATTGCCTGTTTCTCTTCCGCAAACAAAGTATTTCTAGTCAAGAATCCGGGTACCGCCGGCGTTTTTACAAGATGTACCGCACCATGGGTACGGCTAATACTTCCGCTGTTTTCCAGAAAAGTCAAGTCCCGGCGAATGGTCGCTGGCGTAACGTCAAACTGGTCAATAATTTCATTTACATCACAGTCTTGCTTGGTCTGCAAATAATTGATAATTGTATTGCGTCTTTCTGATGCAGTCAAGGAATCACCAGCTTTCCTCTATTTTTTATAAATTTAAATTTATTATGGTACATTTATTACTTAATGTCAACTATGTTACAGCACTTTTTATATTTTTAAAATTCCGTTTATTTAATTTAAACTTTTTTTCGTCAAAACAACCAATAAAAGAAAAACAAGTTGTATATTTTTAATAAATATTTTACCTCTCACAAAAAATATGTTGACTTTCTTGTTTCAAAAAAATATATTATGATACATAAAAGAACATAATATAACCAGAAATAAAAAATACCGAACGCTCAAATGATTCAAAAAGCAATCTATTAAGGATGGTGTATAACTGAGCTATGATGACACAGGAACAGAAAACAAAGTTAACTGGATTTGCGGCTGAAATTAGAAGCGAGTGTATCAAGATGATCTCCAAAATCGGCGTCGGTCATGTAGGGGGTTGTCTGTCCATCGCAGATGTACTGGCTTGTCTATATGGCGGCGCAATGAAAATTGATCCCCAAAATCCAAAATGGGAGGACCGCGACCGTTTTATTCTTTCCAAAGGCCATGCCGGTCCTGCTATGTATGCAGCCCTTGGTCTAAAGGGATATTTTCCAATGGCTATGTTAGACACTCTGAACCAGCCCCCTACAAATCTTCCCAGTCATACAGATATGAACCGTACCCCTGGTGTAGATATGACTACTGGTTCCTTGGGCCAAGGAATTTCCTCCGCAGTTGGTATTGCACTGGGATGTCATTTAAAAGGGAACAATAACTACACTTATGTAATCATAGGAGATGGCGAGAGTCAAGAGGGTCAGGTCTGGGAGGCTGCCATGTTCGCTGGCGCCAAGCATCTCCACAGGTTAATTGCCTTTGTGGACTACAACAGAAAGCAGATTGATGGCACGGTGGAACAAGTGGGAGGCCCTCCCAATTTTGAGTTAAAATTTAAAGCCAGCAACTGGAATGTTATTGACGTGCCGGACGGGAATAATGTGGAGCAGATCTGGGCCGCAATTGAACTAGCCAAGGCAGAACAGTCCAAACCTTCCGCTATCATTCTACATACAGTAAAGGGCAAAGGCTGGTCCTATGCTGAGACACTGGAGAACAACCATAACTTCAAGGTCAATGCAGAGCAGGCGGCAGAGGCCTGTGCGGAATTTTTCCTTCAAAAATAAAGGGTTCCGGGTAATTCAAGATAAAGAATAAGGTGATTTTGCTATGATTGGAAGCTTAGCCCAAAATAGAAAGGACATTAAAGATCCAGAGATGCGCACTATCTATGCGCAGTCCATTGAAAGGATGATTCTGGAAGGTAAACAAATTGTCGCTCTGGACGCAGACCTTATGCGAGCCATCGGCACTTACGGGCTCTGGAACAAATATCCAGAGCAGATCATTGAGTGTGGCATTGCCGAAGCCAACATGGTAGGTGTCGCTGCCGGCTTGTCAAGCGAGGGCTTTATTCCTTTTGTCCATACTTTTGGATGTTTTTCTGCCCGCCGTGCCTTAGACCAGATTTTTATGAGTTGTGCTTACGCCAAACAAAACGTTAAGATCCTAGGCAGCGATCCCGGTGTAGTCGCCGCCCTCAATGGCGGCACCCATACCCCTAACGAAGATATCGCTGCCCTACGGGCCATTCCAGAGATGACCATCGTAGACATATGCGATACGGTGATGGCCGCCAAGCTATTACCTCAAATCGCTGACACTCACGGCACATTTTTTATTCGATATCCACGTACTAGCATTCCCCGTGTATATGATGAGAGCATGGAGTTTCAGCTCGGCAAATCTGTTCAACTGCGCGACGGAAAAGACCTAACGATTATTGCTTCTGGTATTGAGGTATCCGAGGCACTTGACGCTGCCGAGGTATTAGCCCAGGAGGGCATCGAAGCCCGAGTCATCGATATGTTCACCATCAAGCCCCTAGACACCGATGCGGTGGAGGCCGCAGCCAAGGAAACGGGTGCCATCGTCACTGCTGAAAACCATAATGTGAACGGAGGGCTCGGCTCTGCTGTCGCAGAGTATCTGGTAGAGCACTGTCTGGTACCGATGGAGCGTGTGGCCAATATGGACCGTTTTGGGGATGTGGGAAGCCTGCGCTACCTGATGGATGAGTACGGACTAAGCTTCCGCTTCATTGTAGAAAAAGCAAAACAGGTCCTCAAGCGGAAATATTAAAGGCAAGAGGTGTCATTGGAGATGGATAAAACAATCATTATTGGCGCTGACCGTTTGGCTGTACCGCTAAAGGATGCTCTAAAACATCGACTTGAGGAAGTCCATGGCTATCAAGTTACCGACGTGGGGATGCAGGAGGGCGGCGCCTTTATTTCCTATATTGACACGGCGTGTAAGGCTGCCCGTGAAATCCAGCAGGGGCACTTTAACCGAGGGATCCTCCTGTGTGGCACTGGGGCTGGAATGAGCGTAGTCGCAAACAAGTTTAAGGGCATCTATGCGGTGCTCTGCCATAACACGTATGAGGCACGTATGTGCCAGACAATCAACAACGCTAACATCATGTGCCTGGGTGGCGGAGTTCTTACTCCCGCAATTGCGGAAGAAATGCTGGATCTTTTTCTCGAAACACCCTTTAAGGTCGGTTTTCCCGCAGACCGACATGAATTTTTAGAGTTTGCCCAGCAGGAGATTGCTCGTATTGAGGAAGAGAATTTTAAATGAGCGCAAAAAATAAACCATTATTTTTTAGGAGGGTTTTGACAATGAAAAAACTATTCGCTTTTTCCCTTGCACTGGCAATGGCCATCTCTTTAACTGCCTGTAGCAACGACAGTTCCAGTAGTGGCACCAACGGAGCTGACAGCAGCAACACCGCTGAGAAGAGTGTCACACTTCACATGGGCGGCGGTTTGACTACTACTAGTCCCCAGTATCCGGCTCTACAGGCCTTTGCTGAAGCGGTTGAGGAGGAGTCTGGCGGTACTATTAAGATTTCTCTGGATCTGTCCGGAGCATTGGGGTCCGACCGTGAGATTATCGAGGGTGTTATGAATGGTTCTGTCGAAATGATGCATATGGCTGATATCAGCATTGGCAGCGTTATTACTGAGCTTGGCTTTGTAAATCTGCCCTACCTGTTCCCCACCCGTGAATCCGCAGAAGATCATTATCTTTATGGTGAACTGGGCAATATTTATCGCAGCGTGATGGCTGAAAATGGCATGACCATTCTGGGCCAACTGCTTGAGGGCGACTTCCGTTGGATTTCCAACTCGAAACACGAGATACAGGCTCCCAGTGACCTATCCGGCCTCAAAATCCGTGTAGTAGACTCCCCTATGTATGTTTCTTTCTTCGAGAATCTGGGCTGTAATCCTGTGGCCATGTCTGTTTCCGAAGTGGCCGCTGCCCTCCAGCAAAATGTTATTGATGGTCAGGACAACGGCCCCCTGAACACTTATTTTTACGGGTTCTATGATTTCCAGAGCTATATGACCAAAACAAACCACGCCTATGCCGCCAATATGCTGTGCATTAATACGGATGTCTATGAGTCCTTGTCTGAAAATCAGCAGACGATTTTGAGCGAACAGGCCGAGATTTATACCGCTTTAGCCTATGAGTATCAGGTAGCCGCAATTGATGGCTTCTGTGAGGAGATGGAAAAGGCCGGGATGCATATCGTTGAAACTACCGAGGAACTAAGTACCTTTATGAAGGAAGCATCTACTAAGGTATGGGCTGACGAAAGCATCACTGGAATGTTCAACCAGGATGCTATGGCTTATATTAACGAAAACCTCGCTGGCTAAACTGGAATCGCACCTTTTGGGTTACCGGCCGTGGCAGGTGGGGCAGAGCGTCACCTGTCACGGCAAAACAGAACAAGGAGAGGCATCTATGAATGTACTGCAACTCATCAGCAAGCGGCTCTACCAGGGAGAGCGGGTTATTGCCATAGTTACCTTTATCTCCATGATGCTCATCATGTTTATCCAGGTTTTTTTCCGTTATGTAGTCCAATCCTCTCTGGCCTGGTCCGAAGAAGCTATGCGATATCTTTTTGTCATTACCAGCTACTTTGGTGCGGCCTGTGCTACTTATGAACACAAGCATGTTGTCATCGATTTTCTCGGTACTATTTGTGGAAAGTTCGTCAAGGGCGAGAAGCGGCAGGAGGCAATTTTTTCCGCTGTGGATGTTCTTGTAAGCATAGTGTGTTGTGGATTCTTTATTTATATGAGCAGCGTGATGTTCACCTATTCCCTGGACCTGCAGGCGAAGAATCACCTTTCTACCGCTATGCTTATTCCCCTATGCTATGTCGGCTACGCGGTAGTGGCTGCCATGGTACTATGTGCAGTCCACTACTTTATAGAAATTTTCACCTCCGCAGGTATTTTTTCAAAGGACCTGAAGGAAATGAAGGAGGGAAAGCAGTAAATGCATTGGCTCGTTGTGTTTCTTGGGCTGTTCATGCTGTTTGCCATTTTCCGTATTCCAGTAGCTGTCAGTATGAGCTTAGCTACTCTCATTACCATGGCTGGTGCCGGTGTCAATTTTGGAATTATTGGCACATCTGTTTTTAATAGTCTGAACTCGTTTACCTTCCTGGCCATCCCAGCCTTTATCATCGCCGGTGATATAATGGTATCTCAAACTCTCTGCTCAATTGGGTGGACTCCATGGTGGGCCGCCTGCGGGGCTCCACAGGAGCTACCGCCGTGGTTTGTTCCCTGTTGTTTGGCACTCTGACTGGCTCCTCCCTGGCTACCTGTACCGCTATTGGCACTATGATGATTCCTGAGATGGAAAAGCGGGGCTATTCCCGGCCCTACTCCGGCGCATTGATTGCCGCCTCTGGATTTTTAGGTATCCTGATTCCTCCTAGTATCCCTGGCATTATGTTTGCCATGATGTCTGGCTCCAACCTGATGGCTGTCTGGTGTGTCACCATCGTACCGGGCGTTCTGGTAGGTGCTGGATACATCGTCATCAACTACTTTCGTATGGGGCGGAAAGAGGCCAAATGTACTGAGCCTTTCAATTTTGGCCCCTATGTCAAGAATATTGGAATCAATACCTGGCGGGCCATCCCCGCGATTCTGATGCCTTTGATCATCTTTGTAGGTATCTATGGCGGCATCTTTACTCCCACCGAGGCCGGTGGTGTGGCCGTATTCTATGGGTTGCTGGTCGGCTGGGCATTCCTTCCACTGGCACAAAAACGCTGGCCTGAGAAAAAGTTGCTGACTGTAATCAGCGATTCCTCCGTCTCCACCGCTAGTATTACTTTGATCATCGGCCTGTCCGCAATTACTGGGCGGATGGTCACCCTGACAGGGATCCCACAGGAAGTAACCGATGCTCTGATGTCGGTTACGGACTCCAAATACATATTTCTGCTGCTGGTAAATCTGATGCTGCTGGTAGCCGGTATGTTTATGGAAACCAACAGCGCTATTCTTTTGCTGGGTCCCATTTTGTTGCCTGTGGCTAACGCTTATGGTGTGGAAACCATCCACTTTGCTGCTATCATGCTGCTGAATATGGAAATCGGTATGATTACTCCACCTATGGCTGGCAATCTGTTCGTTTCCGCCCGTTTGGCAAATTGTAGCATTGATAAGCTCTTGAAGGACCTAGCCCCCTTCTTCCTATGGGCGTTGACCGTATTGATGTTCACCACCTATGTGCCTCAGGCCATCACCTGGCTGCCTGCCGCGCTTGGGATCTGAACCACATGGTAAGGAGTCTTTTTGATGGAAAATAGAGAAGCTCTACTGTTGGAACCAGGAAAAATTCAAGTATTCCCCTGCGAAATGCCGGTCATTCAAGACGATGAAGTCTTAGTTAAGATGGAATACTGCGGTGTATGCGGTTCCGATGTGCATTATTTCCGCTTTGGTGGGATTGGTCGCCGTAAGGTCACCTTTCCCTATGTCCTGGGACATGAATGTACCGGCGAGGTGTTAGAGATTGGCTCTAAGGTCACCAATGTGACCGTAGGTGACAAGGTCGTCATGGAGCCAGGTCTGGGCTGTGGACATTGCGAATACTGCATGACCGGGCGGTATAACCTATGCGAGGACATGAAATTCATGGCCACTCCGCCCTATAACGGAGCCTTTAAGAAATACATGGCCTATCCTGCCCGTGGCTGCTTCAAGTTGCCTGAGAGCGTCTCCACCTTGGAGGGTGCCATGATTGAGCCGCTGGCCGTGGGAATGCACGCTGCCCGCCGGGGCGAGGTAGACAACTCTAAGGTAGTCCTAATCACCGGCATGGGCTGCATAGGTCTAATGACTCTGCTGTCCTGTAAAGCAATGAATGCGCAGAAAATCATTGTCACGGATATATTTCAGAACCGATTAGAGAAGGCCCTTGAGTTGGGTGCCGACTACGCCATCAACGTAGCCGAAACTGATATGCTTGAAAAGCTTAAGGAACTGACCGACGAGAAGGGGGCGGACGTCGTCTTTGAAACAGCCGGACGGGCCCAGACAGCTGCGCAGAACGTCTTTGCAGTTCGGAGAGGCGGCGTAATTGTCCAGGTCGGTACCATTGCAGATCCAGTTCCCTACCAATTTAATGAGCTCGGAAAAATCGAGGCAGACATTCGCTCGGTCTTCCGCTATCGCAATATCTTCCCCCTAGCCATTAAGCTAATCGAAAAGGGTGATATCGACCTCAAGGCAGTAGATCCTGATATTTTCGACTTTGAGGATGTAGACAAGGCCTTTGACACGGCTATCAACAGGGGCAACGAAGTCGTCAAGTGTATCCTAAAATTCTGATCTAGAAACTTCGTGTTTCTGGTCAGGAAGGAAGAAGCCTCCTGAGATCTAAACAGGTCCAGGAGGCTTCCCACTATTTGGAAAAGGAGTCAACACAAATGCGAGTCAAATACGATGTAGATACTCAGCTATTGTTTCAAATCGGCGATCCTTTGGACCACGCCTGTGCCTGCACCATCCATAACCGGATGTACGAGTTGGCTAATCTAAATGCAGTGAACTTGAATGTGGTGGTCAAAAAAGGAGAATTACCGGCGTTCATTCAGTCCTGTAAGCAATTGGGTGTTAAGGGGTTTGATATCACTATGCCCCACAAAAGTGACATTATTCCCCTCTGCGACGAAGTAGAGCCATTTAGCCGGGAGTTCAGCTGCGTGAATCATGTAAAGATTCGAGATGGGAAACTGATCGGTGTGGGGCTAGATGGTCTTGGTATGGTCATGGCTATCGAAGACTCCGGCTTTCCTATTTATGGCTCTAAAGTCCTGATGCTGGGCGCTGGAGCGGTCTCCGGTCCTATCGCAGCAGAGTTATGCCAGCGGGGTGCATCCTCTGTGGTCATTCTGAACCGCACTGTATCTAAGGCGGAAAAAATTACCATATCTTTAAAAAAATATTTCCCTACACTTCAGGCTACAGCAATGTCCATGACGCTGGAGAATCTGTGTTCCTGTGCTCCAGAAGCTGACCTAGTAGTTCAGTGTACTAGTTTGGGCATGAGCGGACACCAGGGTGATTATGAAGACTTAACCTTTATAGATCTTCTCCCCAAGGATGCCTGTGTAGCAGACGTTATTTTTAATCCAGAGCGCACCTCCATCTTAGCCCGTGCAGAGGCCAGAGGGCTGCGTGTTCTCAACGGTATGGGCATGCTGGTAAATCAGGAAAAGGCCATGATGAAATTCCATTTTGGTGTGGATTTGGGGCCGGAGTTTGCTCTCGAAGGAGAGGAAACCCTCCTAATGGCTTTGGTGATGCGACAGCTACGTACTCGACGCCTAACACGGAAGGGAGCAAGCAAATGAGCAAAAAATGCGGAATTTGTGAGTGGTCATTTGCCGTAACAGGTCCTTCCGCTATTGAGTACGCTGGGGTAATTGGCTTTGATGGTATCCAGATAGGCGATCTTGGTGGAGCAAGGAACTGTTTTCCACTGAATGATCCCCACATCCAACAGACCTATCTGGAAGCATCAAGTCGCTTCCAGGTCCAACTACAATCCATGCACCTGTTCACGTTAGTTCGGGAAGGTGGGCTCCAGAAACCGGTGGATAGTGAGGCGGGCAAGCATGCGCTATATAGTATCCGTAAGGGATTGGAGGCCTGCCAGGCCATGAATATCCCCGCGTTACTGGTGACCTCCTATGATTCTTGTAGTATTATCAATAGCTATGATATAGAATGTACTGCGAAGCTGCTAAAACAAGCGGCCCATATATCGGAGGACTGTGGCATCCAACTAGTCTACGAAAGCATCCTCCAGGAGCATTATATCAAGGAAATTTTAAACTATGTGGGTTCTGGGATCAAACTGTGCTACGATATTCTGAATCCCATCAAATTTCTGAAAGGCGATCCCGCGGAAGAAATCAGGCATTTTGGGACACAGTGGATCGACCACGTCCATTTAAAAGACTGTCCAAAGGAAATGACTGGCTTTTGCCAGCTTGGCAAGGGCTATGGCCGTTTTAAAGATAGTATTGCCGCACTGCATGAAATTGGATACGACGGCTGGTACATCACGGAAAATTTCTATCACCTTCCCCCCATGGGTAACACCGGGAGTGTGTTCCAGACAGCGAAGCGTGACCTGGATACTATGCGTAAACTCTAACAAGGGGAGGTGTCAAATGGAAACTATAATGAAAGCTCTTGTTAAGACTGAAAAAGGTCCAGGGCACCTCACGCTCATGGAACGCCCTGTCCCTCAAATTGGGGACGATGATCTGTTAGTCCAAGTAAAGGCGGCTGGAATCTGCGGCTCTGACATACGGATGAAGAATCTGGGGAACTCAGAAAATTTGCGGCCTCCTGTGATTCTGGGTCATGAGTTTTCCGGGGTAATCGCCGCAGTGGGCAAACACATCAAAGGCTTTGAGATCGGTCAGAGAGTAGTATCCGACAACAGTGGTGACCTGTGTGGTAAATGCGATATGTGTGCCAAAGGCAATTACTTAATGTGTGCCCACAGAGTAGGTCTAGGTTCCGGCATGGACGGAGGTTTCGCCCCTTACGTCAAAATATCCGGGCACCTGTTATCCGTTAATCCTCAGTCACTTTACACTATTCCAAACAATGTTTCCTTTGCGGAAGCAAGTCTCATGGACCCCATCTGCAATGCCTATAAGGCCGTCGTAGAAGAAAGCAGTTTAATACCAGGTCAGGATATACTGATCTTCGGGTTAGGGACGATTGGCCTCCTTGCGATAAAGATTGCCCATCTGATGGGTGCCGGACGTATTATCGCAGTCAACCGCTCTCGCAATGAAGATCGTATCCAAATTGCCCGAAAGTTCGGTGCTACCCATGTGATTTGCTCTAAGGAGGAGGACGTATTCCAACGGGTGTCTTACATTACAAACGGTGAAATGGTTCCGGTATTGATTGATTGTGCTGGTCAAAATCAGATTCTTGAGGTAGCGCTCGCCCTGCTACAAAAGGGCGGTGAATTTATCAAAGTCGGTTATGATGCTGGGCCAGTAGGCGTTTCTCTAGACCGTTATGTCAATAAGGGAATCCGAATTCAGGGTCATTTTGCTTATGACTATCAAGGCTGGAAAAACTGCCTGAAACTCATGGAACTACGCAAATTAGATGTACGTGATGTTATTACCCATCGGCTCCCTTTGGAGCAGTGGGAGGAGGGGTTTCGCCTAGTGGAAAGTCGTAAGGGCATTAAAGTCATTTTTGAATTTTAAAAAGGAGAGATTCCATTATGAAAAAGTCCGGAATTTTAAATGCGCAGCTTCTCTCCGAGCTGACAAAGCTGCGTCATGGGGATAAACTACTTATCTGTGACGCTGGCTTTCCAATTCCTGTCGGGGGTAATGTAGTGGATATCTCCTTGGTAGGAGGGATCCCTGATCTTCCACAGACATTGAAAGCAGTTCTCAATGAAATGGTTTTTGAGAGCTACGTTATTATGAACACCTTGGCTGAAAAAAACCCAGAATATTATCAGTTGATAACTCAGCTTTTTCAAGCACAAACACATGTTGAGGTACCAATGGAAGAATTTATTATTTTAGCCCAGGATGTAAAGCTATTCATTCGGACAGGAGAATTGCGGTCCGCCTCTAATCTGATGCTTGCCTCAGCCTCCGGAACACCGCAAGCAGTGGCACTATATGATATATCTATAAAAGAGTAGGCTACTTCTTTTATTTTAGGAGTCTATCTCTTTTCCAAATGGCTATTCATATGGCTGATATGCATAAACAGAGCCAAGGAAAGGAAGGCCATTCTTAAAGAGTATCTGCAAGGACAGCCTTGCGGATACTCTTTTATGTTTTAACTTCTGACTTTATCCCGATTAACCGAACAGAATTTTCGTTTTCTTTTCCCCGGTGCTGCAATAAATCCTCATTCGAAGGTCAGTCAAACATAATCCGTGTACTGAAAAAGGAATAATTGTCATCAAATATCTTAAAAGAGCAAAACGATGTCCAATATGGAGACTACAGGGCCGATATCCCGTAAATGGATACCAGCCCTGCGTTTCAACTGACCGAATCGTTTATTTGCGAAAAGACGATCCTACCTAGTATTTTGAATACTACCACAACTTATACTAGTTAGGTGCGATTATTCCGTGCCAAAACTTACAGACTTCTCCATAAAGTTCCTTAAGGCAACTATACGGCAACGGGTCGTTTACAGTACTCTGGCATAAATCCATGCCGTTCTTCAGAACCAGAATTCCATCGCAAAACCATTTTACATGATTTGGATTTTGGGTGCAAGCAATAATTATTTGTTCTCTTTCTACCAATTGGAGGAGGATTTCATAAACCAACAATTGATTCTGAAAATTCAGTGTCGATGTACGACTTATAGCATACATTTCAGCAATCTATAAATGCGCTGGGGGCTGGGAGATTTCAGTCTCCACAATTTGCTTCGAGCAAATTATTTTATCGCAAATACATAACACATTTTCTTTTGTCAAGATTCTATATCCCAGAATCCGACGGTTTTATACTTTATACTGAAACGAGAGAGGGTTCGACTTACTCAAAATCCATTTTTCACTTCTTACGCCCGCTTCTACAGGAAGAGAAAATTTTCAAGCCCTTGATATATGCCGTTTTCTGGCTTTTTAGGTTTGTCAACTTACCATGTCCTGCGTTAATAAAAAAGAGCCGGCGGTGCTTTTGCGTCGTACAAGTGAGCCTTCCGCGCGGGACGAATTCACTTCATCCCAGCATCTTAAAATTCTCAGGTATCCATAAAAATAACCACACTTATCAGTGTGGTTATTTTTATGGAGGGTAGTTGCAAAAAAGATGCAGGGCCGGCTGGACACTCACGCGGCGGGTGCGGGGTAGAGGCGGTAGATTATTGCATATTCAATGACCAAGGTTTACTCTGTCCCCCAGGCGCCAAGTGTAATTAAAAATCAGGGACACTGATAATCTGTAAGCAACAAACAAAGGGCGGTTTATAATCTCCCCACCGATCAAGTACATAGCCATATGGAAATATCATAGCAGTCTTTCTTTGCTAACACATGAACAAAAGCAGATTTAATAGAGAAAAAATCTCCTTAAATCTGCTTACCGCAATCTGTAGATATACAATTATAGCCAATTTTAAGTTACTATTTTTCTACAATGGCGAAGGTGAAGAAATTCGAACTCTTGCGCCGGAGAAGCCGACCTACTGGATTTCGAATCCGCCCCCTTTAACCACTTGGTTATGCCTCCATATATTGAAAATCAATTGTCCGATCAACAAGCGGCATATTCACTTTTCGAAAAACTGTAAGTATTCTGTTAGCGTTTTGCATTATCCCTTGTTGTGCCAATTCTTGGTCTTGCATGGAGTGCTGAATGGGGAACCAAATTTGCGCCCGACAAGCAGGGTGTGAGAAGTAAAAATGAGCGATGTAGAACAGCATATATACGAGGAAAGCCTCTGACATTATCTGGAAATCCCCATACTGGATCTGATGCGGCCGGAGGAAAGCCAGCTGGTCGAACGCTGAGGCCAGATACACGGGGCATATGTGTCCGGATCTAATCAGAGAGCAGCCGTATTCAAAACACCCCTTGGTTCTTCGTTTCCCATACTCGGCGTTATGTCGCCCGCCTTCCGATGTTTTTGTATATATCGCATAATATATTAGTGTAAAAATCGTATTTTATTTACCAAATATTCAATTTTTCATTTTCATTTTTACAGAAAATTTATGATGATTATATTGTAGAAATCTGATTGACTGGATTAGAATAGCATCCATAAGGAGCGATTCCATGGAACTAAATCATACCTGCGTTTCTTTATTGAAGATCCTATACAACTGCCAGGACTATGTCCCTATCAACAAACTGGCCGAACAAATGGGAAAAACGGAGCGTTCTGTCCGATATGACCTAGATCTTTTGGACAAATTTTTTCAACAAAATAGTCTTCCTCCGTTAAGCCGCAGATTTGGTGCTGGCATCTATTTAGAGCATACACCAGGACTAGAAGTTCTATTGCAGGGCTTTCTCTCCACAACCACCCCATATCAGTATAAATATAGCACTCAGGAGCGGTGTCTGTATATTAAGATGGCCCTTCTTACCGGCATTGTGCCCTATATCAGTGTGCCGGAACTGGCGAAAAGGCTGATCGTCTCATATCCAACGGTAATCGGTGATTTGGAAGTTGTAGAGCGGCAACTGGAGGCACAAAGCATCTCTCTGGTCCGGCGTACCCGTGTAGGCCTGCGGGCAGAGGGCGATGAGGAAACTATCCTAGGCGTATGCCTTCAGACGCTCAATGATCACATTTCCCTGGCGGAATTTGATCGATATTTGTACAGCAAGCCTCTGGAACGAAAGATTTCCACTCTGCTGCTAGAGGACCTGTTCCGCAACCTGGACGTGAATCTTTTTCGAGATATTCCGAAGCATGCGGAAAGTATTCTCAACCGAATTTTCAGCGACGAGGCCTTTGGAAAACTGATTTTTTACCTTGCCCTGCTGACCCAGCGGGCCCGTAGCGGAACCATTACTCCGATCCGGATTGCTCATGGAAAAGACACCCTGATGATGACGCAGGAGTATAAGGCGGCGGGGATGATGATGGAACTTCTGTCCCAACAGTATGAGGTCAGCTTTCCAGCCGGAGTGCAGTACTATCTCACCGCTCAGTTGCTGTGCTCCAAAAGCATCGTTAGCGGACAAGGGCGTCTGGGCCGAGATCAGACGCGATCCAGTCGGCTGGATCGTGTGACCGAGGAAGTGGTAGACAACATTCAACGCCTCTATCAAATCGATTTTGGTCCAACCAGGACAGAGTTGGTGGAGCACCTCAAAGCCCATCTCATCCCTACGATCTACCGCATCCGCTACCACCGGTCCATTGTAAATCCCCTTTATGAGGATCTGGTGGCCAAGCACGGGCAATTACTCCGCAATACCGCCGAAGCAGTAAAACCTCTGGAACAGTGCTGTGACGGTCCCATCAGCGACCAGGAGATTTCCTATATTGCCCTGTATTTTTTGGCTGCGATTAACCAGCGAGACCCTCAGGTGATTCGCCCAGCACGGGTCGTCATTGCCTGCGGATCCGGCTATGGCACGGCCCAGGTGGTGGTCTCTCAGATGAAAAGCCTATTCAATGTGGAGATTGCTGACATCCTGTCCGGTCGGGATGTCTGTGAGAAGATCAAACAGGGGTCACTACACTGCGACTATATTATTAGTACAGTGGATCTGCCCCAGCTCCCCAGCGAGCTTTACATTCGGGTAAACCCCATTTTCACGCGGCAGGACTATCGAAACATCCTGCAATTCATCGACGCGCGCCAGGCCAATCACTCCTCAGACCGGTACATGGAATTGACCGAACAGCTTGTGCGGATTGCCCAGGGTCATGGCGCTAACCGGAATATTGAACAGCTTCGGTATGATATTCTCTCTCTCCTGCTCCATGATACACGGATTCAGAAGCCGTTCCCCCAAAAGGACAGTATATGGGATCTGAAAGATCTGCTGTTGCCTGGGCTAATGCGCATAGATGTGCCCTGCCGGAACTGGCAGGAGGCAGTCTATCAGTCTACCCAGGCCTTGGAGCTGGAGGGATATGTGACTGAGGCGTACAAACATGCTATTGTTCGCAACCTGCAGGAGTTCGGGCCTGCTATGGTGATGTTTCCCGGTGTCCTTATCGCCCACGCCTCCCCGGCAGATGGCTGCAGGAAATTGGGCTTTGGGTTTATGAGTCTGCGCAGTCCTGTCTCCTTTGGGAATAAGAGCAACGACCCGGTCAAGCTGGTGTTTACCCTGTCTGTTGTGGACAGCTCCTCTCATATGGAAGCTATGATCCAACTATTCAACATGATTTCGGAAAAGCCGGTGCGGGAGACCCTTTTCCGGGCACGTACCAAACAAGATGTGCTTAGCATCCTTCAAAAAGAAGAGAAAAATGCCGGTGCTCCCATCGGTACAACAGAGGATTTTACGATAGGTGGTGTTGATCTTGGAAAAAGTTAACGGTATGATGCTTCATTCCTCCTGTGTCCAACTGGATGTAAAGGCCCAAGATTGGCAAGATGCTATTCGAAAGGCTTGCCGCCCTTTGATGAACGAGGGGTTTGTCACAGAGGGCTATGACGAGGATGTAATCGCGCGGGAACTGCAGTGGGCCACAGGGCTGCCAACCGAGCCGGTAGGAGTTGCCATTCCTCACTCTCTGACCCCACAGCATGTAATCACGGCGCAGATTGCGGCTTGCCGATTGTCCCAACCGGTAAAATTCGCTCAGAGCGGCGGTACAGCGGATGATGGGAAGGTGGATGTGTCCATTATCTTTGTCCTGGCTCTTAAGGATCCCAAGGAGCAGTTGAGTCTGCTGCAAAAGCTGATGGCTGCCATTTCCAATGAGGAGATGCTGGCTTCTCTGATGGGAACATCGGCTCCCCTGGAATTCAGCAATATATTTAACGGCGCTTCCGCCGAATAAATTCTGGAAAGGAATGATTCTTATGATCAATCGAAAAGTACGCATCCTGGTGGCCTGTGGAGCGGCTATCGCCCAGTCTAGTATGCTGCAGATGATGATCTCCAGCTACCTGGACAAGAAAAAAGTGAGCTATGACATTCAGAAGTGCACATTCTACGAATTACAGAACAAGATCCAGGCCTGGAACCCGGATTTTGTCTACACGGTCGGGCAGCCTCCCTTTCAGATGCGAGAAGGACTACACCATGACGGGATGAGCATCTTCACTGGAGTAGGCAGAGACAAGACTCTTGACGAATTGTATGACATGATCCAAAAGCTGGAGGCCTGATCTAAAGGCATTCAGGGGAGGAAAAAACAAAAAGAGCAGTGAAAGAATGGAGGGAACAGGTCAATGGAAGTCATCCAAAGTTTTATCAATTTTATGCAGAATCTTGGCGCAGCCTGTATGATGCCCATCTTTGTATTCATCATCGGACTTGTGGTTAGGGTTCCCATCAAACAGTTGTTGAAGGCCTCAGTCACAGTGGGCTGCGGGTTCATCGGCACATTTATGGTTATGGATCTGCTGGCCGAGTACATTGGGCCCATTTCCACAGGGCTTGTTGAAAAGTTCAATCTGAGCCTGGATGTCATCGATGTGGGGTGGCCCGTAACCGGTTCCTTTGCCTGGGCCGTGCCCATCGCGCCACTGATCTTTGTCGGCGTGTTTGCACTGAATATCATACTCATTGTCGCCGGCTTCACCCGTACTCTGGATGTGGACATTTGGAACTATTGGGGCTTTATGCTGGCCGGCGCCATGGTGTATTACAGTACCGACAGCGTGATTTTTGGCCTGCTGGCGTCTCTGATCACCGCGGCGGTGACCCTCCGGCTGGCTGACTACGCAGCCCCCATTACCCAGCACATCTATCCGGGCATTAGCTTTCCTCATACCTGCTCGATTTTCTGGATGCCTTATGCCAAATTTATGGATAAACTGTATGACCGGATCCCCGGCTTTAACAAGCTCGATGCCGATCCGGAGCACCTAAAGGAGAAAATCGGCTTCTTTGGAGACCCCATGTTCATCGGGCTGATAGTAGGTGCAGTGCTGTCCGTGCTGGCGGGCCAAGGCCCCTCAGAAATTCTGGCCAGCGCGTTGAATATTGCCGCAGTTCTCCTTCTTCTGCCCAAGATGGTGTCCCTGTTGATGGAGGGCTTGTCTACCATCGCCCAGTACACTCAGACCTGGGCCCAGAACATGAAGTTCCTCAAGGGCAAGGAGCTCTATATCGGAATTGACGGCGGCATCCTTATGGGCCGTCCCAGTGTCATCGTTGTCGGCGTCATTATGATCCCCATTATGCTTGTCCTGGCCGCTACTGTCCCGGGGAATCGGGTGTTGCCTATTGCCGACCTGGCGGTGCTCACCTCTTGGTTCTGCTGGTGCCCCGTGGCCGCCAAGGACAACATTTTCCGCGGAATCGTCAGCGCCATTATCCAGGGGATCGTGATTCTGCTGATTGCCACCGCTATGACCAACATCCATGATATCATGGCCGTCCAGTCCGGCTATGTCTATGCCGAGGGGATTACCCACACCTCCGCGCTGGTCATGGGCCAGGAGCTTCTGCCTGACCTACTATATAAGATCTTCAGCTTCTTTGGCAGCTGAACCAGCTTCACCCTGTACACATTGTCCCCGCCTATACCTCCATGCGGCGGTGTGGGCGGGGGCAAGTCTCATCAATAGAAAAGGAGTCTCCCGTGTATGGATCCAAGTGTGAAACCGGATAAGGTCCCTATAAAAAAGCTGCTGTTTGTCACCGATCTGGATAAGACCCTTTTGGATGACAATGCCCAGGTTCCCCGGGAATGTCTGGAAGCGGCGGCTCAGTTTGTGGAGCAGGGCGGGCTGTTTACCGTAGCCACCGGCCGCCCTACCAGAGGCGCTATGCTGTACCCGGAGCTAGTGGAGCTTGTAAATTTGCCCATCATCACCTACAATGGTGGATGTATTTATGATGTAAAGGCGGGACGGGTCCTATGGCGGCAGTTTCTCCCCGAATCTGTCCGACCTTCTCTGTCGGAAGCTTTGGAGCGTTTTCAACAGGTGGGATTTCTCATCTTTCGGGGGGAGGATGATTTTACATGTGCTGTCCGGGAAAACGCTTATACCAGAGAGATATCCTGGAATCGGGAACAATACCAAGCCCCTCTTCTCCCTATAGCCTCGGTTCCGGTTCCCTGGAACAAAATCGTAGCAGCTGGTCCTAAGGATCAGATCGCGCTCTGTGGGGAATTCCTCAAGGCCAATATCCCAGATCCGGTCACCTTGGTGATCAGTGAAGGACAATTTATCGAGCTCAACGGTCCCCGGGTTGGAAAGGGACTTGCACTGCGCCGTCTGGCAGAAATGTTCCATCTCTCCCAGGATAAAGTCGTAGCCATTGGGGACAGCATGAACGATATGGGTATGCTCCAATGGGCTGGTACAGGAGTAGCCGTAGCCAATGGGGAGCCTGAATTAAAGGCGGTCGCCGACCGCCTGGTTTGTTCCAACCAAGAACATGGGGTGAGACAATGTGTAGAGCAGATCCTCCTCCCCATGCTCCATCAGGCCGGCCCGGCTTCTGGCCTGTGATCTGTCGGGGAACCCCTAGACACGATGTCTTTTTCTCTGCCGGGTCTGTATCAAGCGCAAGGATCAGCAGGCTCTGAGATACCCATGGTGGATCATCCATGCTCCGGATCCCTACAGAGTGGATCGGTATGGGATGATTGGCTACCTGCATCAGATAAAGACTTACAGTCAGCTGTGGATCATAGGTATCTCCCAGCCTGTTGGTGATCCGTGACATAATACAAGGAGGTGGCAGTATGACATTAAAAGGGACCGCCGTTTCTCCTGGGGTCGTGGTGGGTAAGGTATATCGATATGAACGATTTGTTCCTACATTCTCCTCTGAGTCCCCAGAGAGTACGGCATCGGAGTTAGCCCACTATCTGGAGGCCTGCCGGCTTGCCCGGGAGGAGATGGATGGATTACGGGAGAGGTTTCAAAACAAGAATGAGCAGGACAAAGCGGATATCCTCTCCGCTCACCTGGAGATCCTGGGAGATGAGACCATCGATGAGGAGCTTCGGGGGTTGATAGAGTCAGGACACATGAACGGACAGCGAGCAATCCAAACGGTGTATGAACAATATGCTAATATGTTTGAAAAGTTACCCGATCCGACCATCAGGGAACGGGCGGCCGATCTGCGGGACATCGAGATCCGGCTGCTACGCTGCTGGGAGGGTCTTCCAGAGCAGGAGCTTTCAGTTCTCCCGCCGGATACCATCGTGGTGGCCTGGGATTTGGTGCCCTCAGACACAGCCACGCTGGACCGGGATAATGTGCGTGGCATTATTACCGAGGTTGGCGGCACTACCTCACACAGCGCAATTATCGCCCGTAACTATGAGATCCCCGCCGTGTTGGGCGTTACCGGTGCCATATCTCAGTTGCAAGACGGACAACCGATCATCCTGGATGCGGTGGATGGAGTGGTTCTCACTGAGCTCAACGATCAGCTTCTGGAGGTTTACCAGACCAAGGGAGCGGTGGAGCGGGAACAGCGCGCCCACACAAAACTCTTTATTGACTGTGAGCCTGTTACACCGGACGGAGTCCGGATCGAGGTGGAGCTGAATATTGCCGCCGCCGATCCGGATAACCTGGCCGGGGCCAAGTATACCGATGGTGTAGGGCTTTTTCGCACAGAGTTTCTCTATATGGGGCGCAATACGCTCCCCTCGGAAGAGGAGCAGTTTCAGGCCTATCGAAAGGTTCTGATCACCTTTCAGCGCCGTCCCGTGGTCCTGAGGACCATGGACATTGGAGGCGATAAGCCCTTAGAATGCCTGGATATGCCGGCGGAAAGCAATCCCTTCCTGGGCAATCGGGCCTTGAGGCTTTGCTTCCGGCATCCGGAGCTTCTACACACACAGCTCCGGGCTGCGCTGCGTGCCTCAGCCTATGGAAATTTGTGGCTCATGTTTCCTATGGTGGCCAGTATGGACGATATTTATATGGCAAAGGCTGCCCTGGAGCAGGTCAAGGCAGAGCTGAAGGCTGAGGGTCATCCCTTCCAGCCTGACTTCAAAACAGGGATCATGGTAGAGATCCCATCCATTGCTATATTGGCTGACCAGGCGGCGGCAGAGGTGGATTTCGCCAGTATTGGAACCAACGATCTGACCCAGTATCTGATGGCGGTAGATCGTGGAAATCCAGCGGTCAGCTCCTATTATCAGCCTTATCATCCGGCTATGTTCCGCCTGATCCGTCATGTGGTTTCTGCCTTTGCAAAGCAAGGCAAGCCGGTCAGTGTATGCGGGGAACTGGGCGGAGATTCACTGGCTGCGGCGGTTCTGATTGGAAGCGGTATCCGCCGACTGTCCATGAATATCTCCTCTGTCGCTTCTGTGAAAGAGATGATCCTTTCCACCGATTTGAAAAAAGCGGCCGCGCTGTCAGATGCCGTGTGTATGATGACCTCAGCTGAGGAAGTCAAGCGTTATCTCAAGAAAACTATATATTCTGAATATTCAGTAGAATGAATGAGGTGATCCGCAATGTATTGTGGCTCTGTTACTGTTCAAAATATTTCTGGACTCCATGCCCGCCCTGCCTCTGAATTTGTGGCTCGGGCGAAAGGCTTCCAGTCTAAGATCTCCATCCGCCGCATGGAGAGCGACAAACCAGTTGGAAACGCCAAATCAATCATCGTTTTGCTCTCCATGGGTATCTGTCAGGGAGAGTCTGTTGAAATCACGGCGGAAGGTCCCGACGAACAGGAGGCTGTGGCTGAACTGACCGCGCTGATCGAAAGCGGCTTTGGCGAGGACTGAAAGTCCAATCACGCTCCACTGGATGTGTGGAGGACATTGGAAAGGAGCTGCATGGACTGTACGCTATCTGGAATTGGAGGAGAGGCCGTCCGCAAACAGGGATCTGTTGCTTGCCGCTCCGGTAACGGTCTATCAATTGAGCGATAAGATTGAAACAGAAAGAAGCACCTGCATGACAGGTGCTTCTTTTCTGCCGTTCGTTAACAAAAAAGATGCAACTTTGCATCTGTTAGGACGTAACAATTTACATGGCTTGTAATTCTTTTTGTTGGTCAACCTCAGGACATCCCACCGAAAGGCCTACTCAAAATCAAAATTATGCGAAACTCTCAACTATTTCTGCCTCATACATAGCATACTCGCTTGAAGAAAATAGATGATTTTGTGGGTTTGTTAAAGTAATAATATTTACTCCGTCATTTTTTGCAGCTATGTCCCTTCCTTGAACTATCTTTCCAAATTAAGTTGCTTTCATAGCAACAATTGGAACATATTTCTTATTATCCAGGAGCTTATGCACGACCGCCTAGGTCATTTTAGGTTTTCAGGCAGTGAAGGAATGCTTTTTCAAAAAGTATATTAACAATTTTTCCTAAACTGAATCTAGCAGGATGATACTCAAATATTCCGCTAACAGCACCTGACTTTTTTCATGCGCAACAATTTCTTAGTCAATTAAAACATAGCCATGAGGAAGTTTTTTGGCTGCCTCACGCTTTAAAACATAAACAAAAGCAGGTTTAAGAGGGAATGAACTTCCTTAAATCTGCTTGCCAATACTGTAATATCTAATTATAGCCAATTATGAATTTCGATTTTGACGCAGGTTTTGCTGAAATGGTACTACTGGCCAGATTTGAACCGGGGCCTCATCCTTACCAACGCCGATTTGACATTTTCCCAATCTATTTTGCTTATCTTCAGCACTTTCCCATTTAATCAGTATACTTTCCATCACTCTTTGGCCATACCACTTCTGTATATTCCACCTCAGTCTATGGCTGGTTATGTGGTAAGCCGCAACTCACGCATTTGCCCGTTGCAGGTAAAACTCGTTCTCCGCTACTTCTTGACCATCCGGGTTAGGAAACAAAGCGAATTCTTTCCCCAAAGGCAGCTCAGGATTTGCAAGGTAACAAACAATGAAGCATGGGATTTATTCATCCAGTAAATTAAGCTTTATGAAAAATCCCGGAAGCTTTTCCTCGTCTTCGTCAATACCGTCCTGATTTGAAACTGTGACCAGTTGACTCCCCTCAAAATCTGTCACACGTCGTTTAGGGTCTCCCCGCATTCGCATTTCAAAGCCCTGCTCTGTCGGAGCGGAAAATGACATGACCGCGCCAGCCGCACGGTCCGTACCGCAAATCCGTTTCCACAACAGCTCTCGGATCCGTACATTCACACGACCAACAAATACTCCTGGTTTCAATTCCAGAAACCACCGTTTGAGCTCTCCACGAACGCTTTCCGGCGCGCCATCCATGACAATGACCGTCATTTCTCTACCTCACTACCCGCATAATTTCTTCCTCCGAATGCTGTGTCCATCTTGTCATCCCAGAGTGTTCCAACCCGCAAACCATTGTCCTGTTCCTCCTCAGTTTCTCCCTGTAGCATCCACGTCAGGTCACGGGCGACGCAGGACAAAATATGGGCGTTGGCAAAATACGTTTTGCATTTCATCCGAACCAGTTTCTTCTGGTCATTTCCAGACGTTAGTTCTCGGACCGCTTCAAAAGCTGCCGGGATCGTGGTTTCTACCTTATAGAAATCTGCCACATCATACACAAAAGAGAGCTGTTTCCTCGTATGGATAAAACCAAGCCCTGGTGAATATCCCAGCGACACCACCGCCGCATGGCACAAACCATACAGCAGTGCGTTGGCCTCAGACAACGCCTGATTGACCGGGTCGGCCCAATCCCAGTCCTCGGCCTTATAGGATCTCTTTTTCCATCGGACCCCTGTCGTTTTCGACACCAGCTCATAGGCTTTTCGAACCCTTATTCCCTCCATGCCGCGCAGCTGCTGGAGGGTCAGGCCATCGGTCTTCATATTGGGAAAGCGAATCTGATACATCCGCTTTGCGATTTCCAAATGCCGCTCCTGATCCATACAGGCCTTGGCCTGGATTAACAGATTTTTGGCACTTCTGGTTTCCCCAACACCAGAGGCATAAAATCGCTCTCCATGCTCCCCACACCAGATGGCCATACATCCGTTCTCGCAAATCGTACGGATTGCCGCATGGGTCACGCTGGTCCCCAGTCCCAGCAAAAGGCAGGTCATTGCCGCAATGGGGATGGGCGTCCTGCCCTCTTTCTGAATGGCAACGATAGCTGTGTCATTTTGCTCAATCACCGCATGTTCTAGGCACAAATAGTTGATACTGTCCCCCAACTCAGGAAGTTCCTGTAAATTTTTCATTCCGTGTTCCTCCTTTTCTCTTTGGAAATTTCCCCACGCACGCGGGGTTTACGGTTATGTTTGTATTCGGCCAGGCCCCGGCAGGCGGTTCATCCCCACACATGCGGGGTTTACGGATTAAACTACGGCCTATAAGGGACTATGCCCCTGATAAGGATATTGAGATGTTATCAAAGCCCATGCTTGGCCCTGCGGACTATCACAGATATAGTCTGTCACAGACTATAATGCAAGGAGGAAAATCGTTCCATTGTATCAAAATTCTGCGTCTGCGTGTTCATTCTGTGCGCTAATAGAATTTAGCGCCATATCTACTGTTTGGTGCGACAGCAAATCTAACATTGCTGTTGCTTTGTATTGGTTTTATCCACCCTTTATGGTATTTGGTGCAGACATAAAAGATGGCATGTTTTTGTTGTGCGCAGTGTTGAAGTTTACACCGTCCATGGTAATCAGTTTACGCCCCTTGCAAAGAAATTCCTCGTTGCCGCTTTCTATATCAGAAAAGCGGCGCAAAACAATCAGTTCCAAGTCGATAGCGGTGCGGCGCTCGGAGAAACTGGATACAGCTATATTTACTGCGTGATAATCGTACAATTCCTTACGTAAAATGTTTCCTCCTATAAGACAAATCATTTTAATCATTGTCACTCTGTCGAGTTTGCTTTTCTTGAGAAATAATTTCTTTTTTCGTTGGTATCGTGCTTCCGGTCCTCAATAGCCTTACGTATGGCGACATCAAACTCTGTCTTTGTTTTGTCAGCGATATTCGTTGTTTTTATCGTTGTTTCTCACATCATGTGTATTTGCCGGATTTCAAATGCAAAAAACGCATGACAAAAATTTCCACTGGCTTGAAAGTCTTTGTCATGCGCTTCTAAGGCACTCATCTACATGTCGGGAGAGCAACACGAATTGTAAAATCAGTTAAAAACGAAAAGTATCGTTAAAATGGACTACTACGGTCAGGTACAGGATAACGTAAGCCCACTAAAGCTGTCAATATGCATAACAATTGTTCAAAATAAGTTTACCAAAACTGAACAGTTCTCTTCCCCACCCGAACAGCATTGCTACAAGCAGGGCTCTTTTTCATATCAATAATCAGCTTGGCAAAAGTTTCGTGCCGCTGAATATAAGGCCATGCTGCTGATTTGTTCTGGACCGGGCACCAACAAATCTGTACATAACGAAGCCGAGCATACACTGGATGTCGTTCACCAGCAGATCTCATTTATGGACTGCTGTCTGAACCAGGCGCTTACACATGAGACGCCCGGGCACCCACTTTCGTCTGAATTTATGAACAATCTTTATGAACGCAGTTCAGGTAGCCACGAAACATTTTTCGGTCATACGGGGAAAACAAAGGTCAAATGTCAAGTCAATTTACCATTGGCGCACATAATTGTGACTATTCTGATGAGGTTACATATCTCGGCACCGCTTCATTTGTTCTTAGCAAAATAAAAAGGGCTCGATACACAAATCGCCAGAGCCAACGTACGGCATAACCAAGACGCAGCCAAAGACGCCATACAGGAAAGGAGATAGTAAAAGCACAGGTTCAGGCCCCTGACCCGTTCTCTGCGCTTTTTTATTTTCTTAATTACAGCATTGACTATTTTGAACTCATTTTCTCGGCAATTTTTTGCGTCAACCTATACCATTACCGAAAGGTGTTATTGGAGGCACAGATTTCATTTATTTTGTACGACATAATCTTAAAGAAATCCTGCAATATTTCTGTTTGTGCATAGCACGAAAGAGCAATTGCGGAGAAATCACATGTAAAAATAGGATTGCCGATTACAAAACAGGCAACATTTGAGGGCAAAGGTGAAAGTCGTTCACCTAATTCCGGAATGATTGAAAAAGACTGGTGCGCACTTGTCATATTGATTGCGGTTATAACATTTGTTGTTGTAATGATACCTTTTGGTGAAACCTTGTTGCGTTCGAGCTCTGTGCGGAAATGCTCTTCCATGCTTTGTCCCGGTTTATAGTTTATGACAGTTTCCCCATTTAAGTTTCGAATGTCAAAGTATTGATACCTACCATGAAGTGAGGGTTCTGGTTCGGACAAAGCTTTTCGAACTGCGGGATGTTCTTTATTACCAATAAGCAGATATTTTTCTTTATATATAGGATAGGCGTAGTATTTGCTATCAAGCTTAACTGGCGGAATACAAACGCAACAGTCAATTTCGTCCTTCTCCAAAAGGGCGAAGTAATCTTCTTCAAACCCAAAAATCTCCTTCACTTGAATATCATAGTTTGGCAGTTGCCTCAAAACCAGCGGTAAGAGTTTTGGCAAGAGTAAAGAATATCTCCAGACAGGAATGCCCACCCGCAGGCTCTGTGAATTATGAGAGAGCGCAAATAATTCTGCGTTAAGTTTTTTCTCCTCAAGCACCACGTTCTGTGCAAATTTGTAGTATTTTTCCCCTGCTGGGGTGAGGGTTAAAGGCAATGTGCGCGCAAAGAGACGAACCCCTAAATCTGCTTCTAAACATTTGAGATATTTACTTAAGGAGGGCTGCGCAATGAATAATGATTCAGCCGCCTTTGTAATATTTCGGTATTCAGCAATTGTCAAAAAATAGCGAAGCTTTTCGGTTAGCATAGAGATATCCCCTCATAGCAGTTGGTGCAAGCGCAAACTATAGCCGGTAGGCTATGTTTGTATAGAATAACATATCTTTCCGTTTTTTTCAATATATTGCTATAATTAAAGCACAAATAATCATTTGAAATATTTATGAGCTTCTAATATTTTAACCAAACGAACAACAAATTCGAGAGAAAGAATATATAAAGTTCTTTGAGCGCCTGTTTTGACGGCCACGATAGAAAAATACATAACCTTGCAAGGCTAAGAAAGGGATGGAGGCATTCTCCCTAACACCTAAAAGGTAATGGGTTTTCCGCCTCAATATTATTTGCAGTGGATAAAGACTACAGGAGTGTGTCCGCTTCAGAGTTGAATGGGGTACGAAAGGCATATGAATCAGCTGGAATTGAGCTGGAAGCGAAGCATTTTAACAGCGAGGCAGAAATCATTGCAGGGTGTCAGGATGCATTTGCGATTTTAGCGACCGGAAATTCCCCCATCACAAGAGATGTGATGGCACCCTTCTCGCCACTAAAATTTGTTCAACGATGTGGTGTTGGGGTCAATTCCATTGATTTGGATGCTACAACTGAATTAGGAAAGATAATTTTAAATCTACCCGGCTTCTGCACCAACGAACTGGCTAACTTAGTAATAGCCACAATCATGGGTTTAATTCACAACACAACTTGTTACGACCAAGAAATCAGAAAGGGAGCGTGTCCGAATGCCGGGAGATGTAAGTGAGATGACGTTGGGCTTGTATGGATTTCGGTGCAGCTGGACGCCATTTGCATGACATTTTCTACAACGGATTCGGGACAAAGGTGATAGTATCTGATCCATACGCATCAGACTCAGTCAAAAGCATATATCCAAATGTAAAATTTGTTTCGTTCGAAATCCTATTAGAAAGAAGCGACATTATCTTCATTCATGTTCCTCTTTCTCCTGAAACCAACCATCTTTTCAACAAAGAGGCATTCCGTAAGATGAAAAACACCGCAATGGTCATCAATACTGCCTGCATACCAATCATTAATCAAAAAGATCTGGTATGGGCACTGCAGGAAGGTGAGATTCTTTACGCAGGGTTAGATACCGTGGAGAAAAAACCTATTACTCCGAACAATCCGTTGCTTAAGATGGATAATGTCATCCTCAGTCCTCATATCGGATTTTATGGAATCGGTAGCAAAAAAACTCAAATCTGCATGGTCTGTAATCTGAGCCAAACCGTAGTTACTTCCGGTTCTTTTCAGGCTCGTTGTGTCGCAACCCCCTTCGTTTTGGACAAATTTCCTGAGCTAAAGCAGATTTGATTTAGGGTAGATAAATGTTTATGTTTCGGAGGTAAACATTATGAGCATTGGATGCAAGATTATTGCCGATTTCCAACGACCTGACCTCGCACTTGTTAAACGTTTCTGAGGTATGCCTGTGGCCAACATTGATGACAACATGGGCCGTATCGCAGCCATCCACGCCAGCATTCGTCCTTTGAATAAGACCCCGCTGTTGGGTGTAGCCTTTACCGTCAAAGTGCCCGAGGGTGACAACCTCATGTTCCACAAAGCTATGGACATGGCCAAACCCGGGGACGTGATCGTCATCGATGCAGGGGGCCACAGTAACCGTGCTATTTTCGGTGAGCTTATGGCCTATTACTGCAAGGCCCGGGGCGTGGTTGGTCTGGTGGTAGACGGAGCGATCCGCGATTATGATACGTTGAGTCAGATGGATATGCTTATTTACGCCAAGGGTGTCACTCCCAACGGCCCCTATAAGAATGGCCCCGGCGAAATCAATACACCCGTGGTTATCGGCGGCAAGACGGTCCGCCCCGGCGATGTTCTGGTAGGTAATCAAGACGGGCTTGTAGTAATCGACCCCGAAGTCGCAGAGGTCCTGATTTCCATGACACAGGCTACCATTGATAAAGAGGCCAAAATCATGGATGATATTCTTGCTAAGTGCGAATACATCCGGCCCTGGGTGGATGAAAAACTTAAGGAAATTGGTTGCGACATCATCAACCAAGAATAAAAAAGCAAAGACGTCTGGAGGGTTGCAAATGATCAGCAAAGAGTTTATTCGAAAAGAATTTCCGGAATTCGATTGGATCGAAGATGTAGAACTTCGAGACAAATGTGTGGCTGTGTTACAGGAAGGAATCGAGGCCGGAGGTTGGACTGAAGAAACAGTGTACCAGTGCCCCATTGCCGTTTCTGAAATGAGCGCTGATTGTCCCGTTCACAACTTGGACCACATTCATGATGTTACCAATATGTGCAAAGCAGTGTGCGATTGGCTGCTTCCCCGTTATAGCTTCATGCAGGTTGATTGGGACATAATTATTGCCGCAGCACTTCTGCACGATGTCGGTAAATTTACCGAGTATGGCGTAAATGATCAGGGCAAGCCTGTTTATACCGAAAAAGCAAAGTTGATGCGGCATCCTTTGGCGGGCGCTCTGTTGGCTTCCAAGCATGGTCTGCCGGACAAATTGGTGCAAATTATTGCAACTCACAGTTTTGAAGGTAATCGCTCCTATCAGTGCCCAGAGGCGCTTCTGATGAAAAGGATTGACACTGCTCAGTTTGGTATGGTCAATTACTTCTTCCCTGCAAAAAAGGCGGTGGAATGATGAGAGTCTCTGTAAAAACAATCCATCAATTCGGAATCGATGTCATGAAAGCTGCCGGTCTAGATGACTATGAGGCAGAACATCTTTCCCATAGCTTAATTTTTGCGGATCTCAGAGGTGTGGGAAGCCATGGTTTCAGCCGGTTATCGACCTATGCTAAACGTGTAGAGTGCGGTGTCATTGCAAACCATGTCAGGGTAGAGATTCTGAACGACAGCCCCAGCGCAATTGT
The DNA here is from genome assembly GCF_025567565.1 of Muriventricola aceti. Classification (NCBI taxonomy): domain Bacteria; kingdom Bacillati; phylum Bacillota; class Clostridia; order Eubacteriales; family Oscillospiraceae; genus Muriventricola; species Muriventricola aceti. Next base: position 284,175 of record NZ_JAOQKF010000001.1, read on the forward strand.
GATAGACGGGAAAAATGGCATTGGTGCCTCAGTCGCAATGCAGGCAATGAATTTGTGTGTGGAACGGGCAAAAGTTTCTGGTTGTTGTTTTGCAACTGTGCGCAATGCGAACCATTTTGGTGTGGGAGCTTATTATTCGCGTGTTGCTATGGAGTCTGGATGTGCTAGCGTAATTGTGGCAAACGGCGAAGTTGGTGTAGTCCCTACTGGCGGCGCAACACCCATGCTGGGAACAAATCCCGTTACCGTAGGCCTGCCCACAGGAGATGGGTATCCGCCCATTATGTTAGATATGGCAACCAGTGCTGTAGCCAGGGGCAAGGTGGTGCTAGCGCAAAAAGAGGGGCGGAGCATCCCTCTTGGTTGGGGTGTTGATCGAAACGGCAACCCAACCACAAATCCGGAGGATATTTTGAACGGAGGTTCCATGTCACCGATGGCAGGTCCAAAAGGATATGGAATGGCGCTGATTATTGACATGCTCTGCAGCGCAATGGGTGGATCTCTGAACTGTCGAAACACCCCCAGTTTCTGGTACGATTTCGAACATCCTCAGAATATCGGCTATTTTATGGGCGCTTTTGATGTCAATCAATTTATGCCTTATGATACATACCTGAACCGGATCGATGACATTATTGATGAATTCAAAAATGCGCCGAAGGCTGAAGGAGTGAGTGAAATCATGATGCCGGGCGAAATTGAACATAATAAGTTCCACGCAAATTATCAGCCCGGTGTTGAATATGGAGATGTGGTTCTGGAGGAACTAAGGAGTATTGGAAAGCACTTCTCCGTTCCTTGTGGCTTTTAAAAAGAGGGCTTATGTACGATTTGGTCATAAAGAATGGCATATTGATGGACCCTCAAGGAGAAATAGAGGGTCCGGGAGATATTGCTGTTCAAGGTCGTAAAATTGTGGCAGTAGGTCAACTGCTATGTAACGAGGCAAAGCAGATTGTTGATGCGTCGGGATGTTATGTGACCCCAGGGCTAATCGATTTCCACTGTCATATTGCTCTTGGGGTCACAGACTTTGCGATGCCAGCGGATTTAGTTCAAATTCCTCATGGAGTTACGTCTTTGGTAGATGCAGGTTCCGTAGGTGCCGCAAACTTTGAAACCTTTTACCGGAACAATGTAGCCAACAGCCAGATGACAGTTAAAAGCTTTTTACATGTGAGCACAATGGGGCAGTTAACACATCGTTTCACGGAAAATATTGATCCTCAATTATTTGACCGCGAGCGCATCAAGATGTTGTGTGAACAGTATCCAGATCAAATTATTGGCTTGAAGCTCAGGCAGAGCAAGGATATCGTTGGTTCTTTTGGGTTGGAACCACTGAGGGAAACTGTGGCATTGGCAGACGAGATCGGTCTCCCCATTTCTGTCCATGCATCTGACTCTCCTGGCGAAGTACAGGAAACTTTGGAGCATTTGAGGCCCGGAGACATTTTCTGTCATATGTACCACCAAAAAGGCAAAACAATCTTGGACGAAAACGGTCGGGTTCTTTCCGAGGTTTGGACGGCCCGAGAAAGAGGTGTGTTATTTGACTTAGGGCACGGTGCCTTTAATTTCTCGGGGAAAGTGGCTGTGGCCGCCATCAAACAAGGCTTCTTGCCGGATATTATCAGCTCAGATTTGAGCTTATTGTCTTTGTATAAAGCGCCCACACATTCGTTTACTTACGTTCTGTCGGAGCTTTTGAACCTCGGGGTCAGCTTCCGGGAAATCATACGTCGTTGTACAGATATCCCGGGCAAACTGATGGGAATCGCACACAATGGTTTTCTTCGTGTCGGTCAGATTGCGGATATCGCGGTCTTTAAAATAGTCGAGCAGGATATTCATTATGTTGACCGATACAATAATGAGTACGCCGGTAACCAGCTGATTCAAACACAAATGACAATAAAAAACGGATCAGTTCTTTACCGAAACGAAACATTCCTGTAAGACAAAAAATAAATCGTAAGGAGACATGAAAAGATGAAAAAGGCAAGAAAAATTTTAAGCAGTTTGTTGGCTACCGCTTTGCTGTTCAGCTTGTCTGCCTGTGGTAATGGCTCATCTTCCACGCCTGTGTCTGATTCCTCGGTTTCCGGCAAAGGCGGGGGGCAAGAAGCAGGTTTCCCCTCTATGACCATCCAGATTGCTCATGTGAACCCCACCACCGATGATGACCAGTATCATAAGTTTGCCACTCTGTTCGCCGAAAAAGTAAGGGCCGCCACCGATGGCGCAGTGACCTTTGAAATCTGCGGTAACAGTGAACTCGGCGCTGAGGGCGATGTCATTACCGGCATGGGGCTGGGCACCCATCAGATGAGTGTTATGTCCAACCTGGCTTATGCCGCTGTAAACGGCCCCTCTAAGGTGAGTGAGATGCCCTTCATGTTCGCTGATTCCAAGCAGGCTGCCGCATTCTTTGACAGTGACATCATGAAGGAAGTCACTGACGGCATGTATGACAGCTTGGGAGTCAAGGTCCTGGGCTGGGCTGAGGGCGGCTTCCGAAACATTCTCTCCCAGAAGCCCATCCGCACCCCTGACGATATTAAGGGCATGAAGATCCGTGTACCTGAATCCGACACCTTTATGAAGACCTTTGAGGCCCTGGGTGCCAACCCCACCCCTATGGCCTTCTCCGAAGTGTTTACTGCCGTCCAGCAAAAGACCATCGACGGTCTGGAACTACCTGTGGCCAGCGCCTATACCGGCTCCTACTATGAGGTTTGTTCTCATTACAATCTGACTGGTCACTTCTATAATGGTCTGGCCATGTCTATCTCCACCAAGCTATGGGAGACCTTGTCCCCAGAGCTACAGGAAATTTTTGTGGAAGCCGCCGTCGAGGCAGGTACCGAGCAGCGCAAGTGGCTCGCCGGCAAGGAACAGGAAATGAAAGATGCTATGGCCGAGGCTGGCTGTACTATCGTGGACGATGTCGATGTTGTTGCTTTGCGTGATGCCGCCGCCAGTGTTTATGATTTCTACCGTAATGAGATTGGCGCCGATTTACAGAATCGTGCAATGGCATTTATTAACAGCTGATTAAGAACAACTGTTTTTTGATAGCTTAGGTTTATCCGGGGTATAGCACGGAAAGCTGTCTCTGCATAAGGATGACTCTCCACCTCCGGTAGGAAATATTTTGAAGCGAAGGAGCGCTGCGCATGAAGACATTGATTAAAGCTAAAAACATACTTTTGTTAGTCTATTCCTCTCTTGCCGCGGCGGCTATGCTCTTTTTGATTTATGCAACTTTTGTTCAGGTATTTACAAGGTATATTATGAACGCATCCGCAACGTGGACCGAAGAGAGTGCGCGTTTTGTCTTTGTTTGGTGTACCATGTTAGGTGCTGTTATAGCGCTGGACAAAGGGCTTCATGCTGGTGTTACATTTATTTCAGATAGAATTAAAGGAAAGGCACGCAAGATCTATGATGTGCTTTCTTACCTTGTTATCCTGACCGTAGCAATGATTATGTTAGTTCAAGGCTACGAGTTGACCATGGCCACCACCAAAATGCTTAGCCCCGCAATTCGTCTGCCATTGTCCTATCTGAATGCGTCAATAGCTATGAGCGGTTTTGGAATGATAGTTGTCGTTGTTTGCAAAATTTTAGAAGAGTTGACTGCGTCAAAAGAAAGGATGATGGATGAGATATGATTGGAGTTTTGGTATTCGGATCGCTTCTCATTGCAATGTTGGTCGGACTCCCAGTTGCTTTTTCCATCATCGTGGCCAGCCTTACCTACATAATCAGCAATGATGTGCCGCTGGTCATTCTGGCCCAGCAGTTGGTAGCCGGTGCCAACAGCTTCGTTCTGCTGGCCATTCCGCTGTTCACCTGTACTGGATATCTGATGGAACAGACCAGCTTGTCCCGCCGCCTGGTCGATTTCGTGGAATGTTTACTTGGCAATGTGACGGGAAGTATGGGTATGGTAACGATTGTTTCCTGTGCTATTTTTGCGGCACTTACCGGAAGCGGCCCGGCAACCGTAGCAGCTATCGGCGCAATTATGATGCCTTCCCTAACAAGAAGTGGATACTCAAAGCAGACATCGGCCGGTATGATTGCTTCTGGTGGTGCTCTTGGCCCTATTATCCCGCCCAGTGCGAACATGGTCGTTTATGGTGCGGCCATGGGTCTTTCAGTATCAAAAATGTTTATTGGTGGAGTGGTACCCGGCCTGTTTATTGCCGCAATGCTTTGTCTAGTTAATTTAGTAATCGCTAAGAAATGCGGCTACAAATCACCTGATGTGCGTTATAGCAAAAGGGAACGATTGAGCCGCATCTATAAGGCGCTACCCACCTTGGTGCTACCCGTCATGATTCTTGGCGGTATTTATGGTGGTATTGTTACTCCCTCCGAGGCCGCTGTGCTGAGCGTTGTGTATGCATCCATTTATGGCTTGGCGACTCGTGAGTTGACACCCAAGACGATTTGGACGGTCCTTAATAAGACTATACTTACTTCTGCCACCGTTATTTTCATCATTTGTGCAGCAAAGGTATTTGGCTGGGTTCTTTCTACCACGCGTCTGCCTGCCGTGATTGGTGGCGCAATCATGTCTGTAATCCCCAATAAATGGGTTTACACTGCCGTTTTGATGATTATTTTGTTTGTCGTCGGTTGCCTGATGGACACAATCCCCAGCATTCTGATTCTTGCGCCCATTCTGGTGCCCGTTGGCATCGAATTTGGTATGGACGAATTGCATCTAGGTGTGCTGTTCTGTATCACATTAACGGTCGGATTCGTAACTCCTCCTTTTGGTATCAATCTGTTTACCGCAGTTTCGACAACCGGCGAGTCATATGACTCTGTCGTCAAGGGCGTTTTGCCTTTCATGGTCGTCATGATGGTTTGTGTTTCTGTTTGTGCGTTCGTGCCGGGATTGATTACATGGCTACCAAGCCTTATGTATGGCTCGTGACATACCTAATCTTCACATGAGAACACTTAAAATCCGGTAATCGGCTGTCCTTAACAGATCTCAGCCTGCCTCCTACTTACCTGTGCGTCACACTAGCTATGATGATTAGTTGAGTCTGGCGCACAGGTTTTTTGTCTTTTCTTCTGAATCTGACAACTTCTGTAGCTCAGATTTTTTGATAGTCTTCTCCATTTCAGCTACAATTATTTTTTGAACTTTTTGTATTTTTACAGGAATCACGTCAACAAGCTCATACCCATAACGGTATAATGTAGGCGATGAAAATCAGCTCAAACGGAGGCAAAAATTATGCAAGACGATAAATTGTACAGTCCTAAGCTACCAACAAAACAGAGCAGTTCATCGATATATCTGAACTCAATGAATATGGCCGCCCAAAAGCGCACATATTCCTTAAATATTCGCTACACTTCAGCAGCGGGACACAGGAACCACTCCAGACGGTGACGATGACCAAAAAGCCTATTGTATCAATTGTTTGTCACGGTGCTCTTGCGAATATTACATTGGATTTTCGTTCCAAGGATGACGTAGACCTAGCAATGGTGCCTAAGCTTATAGAAGAGTATGAACACCCCATCAATTCCGTTCCACCCCCCCAATAAATTTAAGAATTGATAAAGGAGAGCGCAAGATGGCACTTCTGAATTTGAATTTTTCCTTTGACGGCACCCCTGGCGCCTCAATCTCTCAGGATTGGTTCCACAGTGGCATATAGCCTCTGACGGCATGGAGGTCCTACTCTTCCGTAGGGAACAGGCGGGAAAAGTCAACATTAAGGCCTATACCCTGGTAATCGGCTTCGACCGCATGTGGGCCAGGGTACTGGAGCGTTCCGTGGTCGACAGCGGTTGCGGCGACTTGGATCTGGAAATCAATGACAACAACGCTACACCTTTTATCGTCCAGCTCCGCCTGCGCCAGACCCTGCTGGATGCCCGATGAGGTGAGCAGGGATGAACTACACAAAGCTCAGGACAAGAGCTTTTTAGAGGCCACCGCTCAGGAGCGGGCCTACGGTCTGGTGAACGATGGTACTTTTACCGAACTAGTCGGTCCCCAGGACAAACTGACCAGCCCCCATCTGCCCACACTAGGTGAGGCGGTCTCCTTTGATGATGATGTGGTAACCAGCGTCGGTATGGTAGGCAACCGTCCGGTATTCGTCATCTCACAGGAGGGCCGCTTCATCGGCGGTGCAGTGGGAGAGGTCCACGGCGCAAAAATAGTGGGCATATTCAACCTGGCCCTGGCCGCCTACGAACAGGTGGCAATCAAGCACCCAGGTGATCTGGAGGAATACCGTCCTGCCATGATTATCTCCTTTGGGACGGGTGGCGTCCTCCTCCACGAAGCCAATGCTGGATGGCTTGCCCGCACCGAAGTAATGGATCAGATCCAGGCCTGCCATGGCAAAGCACCCGTTATTTCAGTCATCGGTAGCAAGGTGGGCTACTTTGGCGGCATAGGATTCGTGGCTACCGCCACTGACGCCATCATTATGAGCCCCCAAGGCCGCCTGGGTCCCACCGGTTCGGAGGTCATCGAGCGGAAAGGCAAGGAGAAATTTGACGCCTCCGACAAATCCCTCATCTCCCGCACCACCGGGTGAAAACACAAGTATATCATGGGCGACTGCAACGTCCTTAACAGGGACTAGGCAGGTGCCTTCCGCCAGAGCCTGGAAGGTCTGCTGGCCCAGAGCTATGAGCAGTTGTGCGCATGCCGCCGCATCGGCTCCTACCAGTTGGTAGAGGAGCAAATGTCTTTGGTTACCCAGGCGGCCCAGCTCGATACCAAAGACGTCTGGCAGTTCTATGGAAACTCTGACCCCGCCCTGCTGCCCGAATTGGAGACAGATGAATTTTTAAGAGCGGTACACTGTAGACCCAGGGAGGTACAGTAGGATGGATGTAAAAAATAGGGTATTTGACCAATCGTGTAGATTTGGCTTAAATCATCAGATGTGAACAAAAATTCACAAATGTGGGGAGGAGAAAATCGATAGAAAATTGAGCAAACCTAATGTCTTCAAATTCCCAAAATTGCGGCGAGGCCAGAGAAAAAAATAAATAGGTGTCAGGAAACGATACCATTATGTGGAACCACGTGAAATGAAGATAAAATGGCCGTACTTAAAAATCCATAAAACCTTCAAAATTCCCATGATTCTATAAAATTATCTTTGCTAGACTGGAACCCCGTAAATAAGCTTCTTCCGAAATATGATTGACCGACATCAGACACATGGCACGAAGGACCTCCTATGAGCAGCCATGGCCTTGCTTTTCAATCGTTTTTATGATGTTGTTTACGGATTCGGTATAGGTATTTGTACAGCAATAATCAAAGTACGATATACGATAGTATGTCGTACTTTCGCCGGACAAGCACTTTCTTTAAGTTGCTGAACTCCGGTACACTCGAACTAACGGTATCACACCATTTTCAAACAGGATCTCAGCTTGTACACGCCTTTCTGATTCGTAAATTTTTCGGAATTGTTCTTTTGCCCAGTAGACACGGCTCAGTGAAGGATATATGTCGAGCCACGCTGTTAACTGATGCTTCGCATCCGGCGATAAGGCTTCAAAGTCAGCCATGAATAAAGTACGCTCACGCTACAACCTTTTCTTGACTATCTTGTTATCGTGCAGTTTCTTCCGAGCGGCGTCCATGTGCTTATTTACGAGTTGAATGACATGGAATCTATTAATAACAACTGTTGCACATGGGAACATGTCTTTTACAGCTTTTGCGTATAACGGTGCAAAATCCATCGTGGCTACCCGGACAGCACTTGGATTTTCAAGGCTACGCAGGTAACAGTAAGCGGTTTCTGGTTTATTATTCGGTATCATATCAAGCAGTCTCTTATTTTCCTGGTCTGTAATAATTAGACGGAAATGCTTGTCAATATAAGCTTCGTCAATACCTATTACCCTTGGAGTACTATACATCGTCATACCGCGATGTTTTTCGCCCAGTCATCAAACGCCCTGGGACTGTTTTGTCTGAAATTCCATAATTATCTGCGATGCGGGTAAACGGTTCGCGCCGCAAAACTCTGCTGACGATTTTCGTACGCAGTCTTAAAGTCATACTGGTTTTATCAAGCGTCTTGTAACTCTGCATATAGGTCGCACCGCAAGACGGACACAAATATCTGGACACGAAGCTTTAAAGTAACCTGCATACCAGAATTCGGCAAATCACTTATGTACCGAGTTTTATAGCCATAGGCCGTCTGCAAGCCTACAACTCCACATTCGGGGCAGCGTTCAAGCTTTGCTACCGCCTCAATTTCGTACATCAAACATTTCCCATCTGCGGCTTATAAAGTCTAAGTGCATACAAATTCCACTAATCCGGTGGGAGCAAGAGGACCCATAAAAACACAATCTTTCGTGATAACCATTATAACATATCACACGGTATGTCGAAATAGGGTAAGAGCGATTTCTATTTGTTATCTGAAAATATACATGAAATGTCGCAACCCCGAAAAAGCACAAAGCCCCGGCGGAATAGCACCGCCGGAACCTTGATTTTTTCTGTCTGTGGCTTGTTCTGTGGTCAAAGCCCTGACCGCAAATTTTAAGAAAGCCAAAAAGTACAAAAAGCAAAGTAAAACCGCCCTTTTTAACCAAAAAGAACGGTTTTGTGGAGCTACTATCCGGATTTGAACCGGAGAGTTCATCCTTACCAACTGATTAGGAGTCTTCCAGTCCTTGATTTTCAACGCTTTCCGGACATTTTCGTTCCAAAAGGATAAGGCCTCCGGCACTCTTGTCTCCATTGTTTCCATCCGCTCGTTTTCCCGTGTGGGTCACGGTATAGGTCAAACTGATCGTCTAAAATTCTCCGTTTCGATAAACTATATCGCCCTCCCAGACCGTCAGCATAGGGACGAGCCGTTCATGCCCCATCACTTTACTGCTCCGCACATCTGAGAACACAAATTCGCCCAGTTCCCGCTTAAACACCGCAATATTTGCCCGGGCGCCAGGTCTCAAACATCCAATCTCGTCCTTCATGCCCATCTTTTCCGCCGGTGTGGCGGTGCAGCAGGTCAGCACGTCCGCAAAGCACATCCCAAGTGCCAGGAATCGGGACATCAGGTAGGGTAGAGAGATGGACGGCTCATAGTGGTATGTCTTTCGGGTAAAGTCCCCTGAAATAATATCCGGCTTGATGCCAGCGTCCAGGGCCGCAGCGGCGCAGTCGTGGCTAAAATGTCCTTTCCCGCAGGCCGATTCCAGTATGATCCCCTTTTGAACCGCCCGCTCCATTTCCCGGGAAACATTCCCGTCCTCCAGGATTCCCTTCTGGGGGGTGTACACATGGCAGAAGATGTCCCCCGGACGGAGAATGTCAATCAATTCCTTCAGTTCTCCCTGAAAGGCCGGTATGTGAACCGAGAGCGGCAGCCCGCATTTCTCGGCGATCTGTATTCCCCGGCGGAGGGCCGCAAAGCTGGTAGTCCCGCAGGCCTCCACAATTTCGCTGCTAATCCGTAGCTTCAGTCCAATAATCACCCCGGGGTAGTCCTGGCAAAGCCGGAGAATTTTCATCTCATTAAAGTATGCGGGATTTACATTCTCGCTGTGGTCCCCCAGACAACTCAGCCCCTCCGATACCAGGTTCAAGTACAGCCGCACGTTCCTCCGCTCCCGCTCCGACAAGCTACTGATAAAACTCTCTACGTTGGAGTCCCCAGCACTCCCGGCATCCACGGCGTTGGTCACTCCGTCCGGGAGGTAGTGGTAAAATTCCAGAGCAGTATTGGTGCCTCCACTGTAAAAGTGGGCGTGGAAATCTATCAGGCCGGGGGTGACCGTCAGTCCGTCCAAATCCAATATCTGTGCGGCTTCTTGGCATTCCAGCACTCCGACAGCAACGATTCTTCCGTCTTTAACGACAATATCTCCCCGTTTTCCCGTCAGGCCGTTTTTCGGATCCATCAGCTGACCGTTTTTTAAGATCAAATCTACCATAGTCTGCTCCTTATCTCAGGGCCTCTTCGTTCTGGACGGGCCGAGAACTGCTTCCGCTCAGGATGTCGCTGAACTTCCGCTCTGGATGCCAGAAGAACACCCGCGCAACCACCAGGAACACCACCAGCAACAGCACGCTGAACCCCAAAATGGTCATAGGCGATAGGGAAAATGCCAGTGCGGGCATCAGCATCACATAGGGCAGCGACCAGGGGTAGCACAGCGCCGCGGAGGCTGCGGCAGATTCCCGACCGGTGGTCTCAAACTTCGGATCCACAACTCGGAGCAGCATCAGTCCGGTGGCCAGCACGCCGCTCTCCAGGCCGTAGCTGGCAATAGCACGCTCGAACCAGTCGTCATCAAACACCTTCCAGGAGAAGTAGAAGTTAGTAATCAGGTTGAGCACAATGATGACCGCAATGGTGGTAATCATGGGGACAAAATACAGGGCAAACACCTTCACAGAGAGGGTTGCGATGGCGGAACAGACCAGGAAATCCAAAGCCACACCGGATATCCGGTTAATGGTGGCTCGGTCAATATAGTGGCTCAGGCCAGCTTTTTTCATGATGAAGGAGAGCACGGCGCCACTAATCATGGCGCAGGCAAAATCGGGAACGTTGCTAAGAATGGGGTGGATGGCGATTAGGCCCTTGGCCAGCAGCTTGGCCATAAGGAGAATGATTCCTACAAAGGATAGCTGGAGGGCCAGCGGATCCAGTGCGTCGTTGTAGGTGACTCCCATGCCGATGGACGTCCTCTCTCCCATGGGTACAATTCCCTCTTTAACGGACCGGGGTACGTCCTGAGGCTTGGACACCAGCTTGGCGTAGCCCCGGCGCACGCCAATGTTGATAATCACCATTCCGATGATGATGCCGGACAGCAAACCGGCAGTGGCCATGGTGTTGGCAACCGATACGCCGTCCGCCCAGCCAGCCGCCTCCAGGGCCGCCCCGGCGGCATTGGCCGTACCATGTCCGCCATGGAATCCATAGACTGGAGTCAGTCCGAAAGCCAGGGGGAGCTCTGTGTAAAACATCATCATAACCATCGCTACAATCAGGCCGGCCACCACCTGCACCTGGTGGACAATCCCGCCCACCGTTACTGCGGAGAGGGCCGTCCGCCCGAACTTTTTATTCTGGGTGGCTCCGAAGAAGGAGACACCCAGAACAATATTGACCAGCACGCCCGGCCACTTCCCAATGGTTCCGCCGATGGGCAGACTGACAGAGAAAAAGTGTCCCAGCACCTGAGGTCCAAGGAGCAGCCCGCAGAATCCACCCAGGAGGGAGGCGGGAATGTAGATATTCTGGAAGAATCTAATCTTTTTTCTCAAACAAATACCTAACAGCAAAAGAACACTCAAAATACCAAGATCGTACATAACGGTTGCAATCTCGTTCATTTTCGTCCCTCACTTCTTTCAATCTTGTCCTTATAAGTATGCTCGGTTCACCATATGCGCCGGCTCCCCTCCTTCCGCAAAGGCCCGGATGTCCTTGGCCAACATGGGAATGATGACGTCTCCGATGTCCGCCGTCCCCCCTCCGATATGGGGGGTGACGATGATGTTGGGCTCCAGGAGCAACTCATCCCCAGCAGGCAGGGGCTCCCGCTCCACGCCATCCAGGCCGGCGCCAGCCAGTTTGCCGCTGCGCACCGCTTTTGCCAGAGCCACGTCATCCACCAAACCGCCCCGGGCGGTGTTGATAATGATGGTGCCGTCCTTCATCCGTTCCATCTCCTTCTCTCCCAGCATATGGCGGGTGGAGTCCAGCAGGGGCACATGGAGGGTAATGATGTCGGATGTCTCGATGAGGGTGTCCTGGGAGACATAGGTCATCTGGAACTCCTCCTCCATCTCAGCAGGGAGGCGATAGGTATCAAAATACTGCACCGCAGCGCCGAAAGCCTGGACCTTCCGGGCCACCTGGCGACCGATGTTGCCGCCGCCTACAACGCCTACCAGCTTGTTATTCAGGCAGAAGGAGCTGTTGAGGTAGGTGTTCTTGCTCCACTCCCCCCGCTCCAGGCTCCGGGTGTGGCAGAGGAGCTTGCGCCCCACCGCCAGCATCAGCATGACCGCCAGCTCGGATACGGCTCCAGCATTGGCGCCGGGGGTGTTGGTCACCAAGATTCCCCGCTCTCCGGCAGTCTGGATATCCACCGAGTCAAAGCCCGCACCCCATCGCAGGATTATCTTCAGGTTGGGGTTACGGTCGATTACTTCCTTGGGCGCCTTGAATATCCGAAGGATCATGATCTCTGCGTCGGTCATGGCGTCGTAGTCCTGCTGCTTGTCCACCGCCCGCAGCTCAAACTGTTCCGGAGGCAGCATGGCCCGCAGCTTCTCATAAGTACCGGCGGGATACTGGCCCGCCAAAACGACCTTTAACATGTAGCTCCACCCCCTTACTTCAGCCCTGCGGCAGTCTTGGCGATGAGCTCGTCGGAGGGATTCTTCTGATCCACGGCGGATACCTCCACGATCAGCCGGTACAGGTTCACCTGGTACTCCTCTGCGGAGGCCTTGAACTTCTTCAGGAAGCTGGAGTGGCAGCCGGACAGGCCCAGCACCAGATCCAGAGGCGTGACGGGGTTGTGGTAGTTGTGGGCATCCATGGCGGGCTGGAGGCGCTTGTCGATGAAATCCAGCATACCATACAGGTCAATGTCCTTCATCTGTCCGTACCGGTGCATGATAGCCACGCACATCTCGGTGGCCAGATTGCCAGCGCTGCGGGCCATGCCCATGAGGCCACAGTCCAGAATGGCGGCACCGTTTTCATAGGCAGCCACCGCGTTGGCGGCGGACAGGCCCAGGTTGTTGTGGCAGTGGAAGGCTACGGGGATGGATACGGCCTGGGTGAGCTTTCTGGTATACTCCGCTACCTGGTCGGGGAGCATGGTGCCGGCGGAGTCCATGATGGTGATCTCGTCAAGTCCCGCCTGCTCCAGCTTCTTGCCCTCCTCGGCCAGCTGATTGGGGGTGAGCAAGTAGGCCTTCATGGCGGAGTAGAAGGCCTTCAGACCCGCCTTTTTGATGTCCTTGACCGCCTGGACAGCTATGTCGGCGTCTCCGGCATCGGCGCCCACCCGCAGGAAGGATAGGCCGCTCTCCTTGGCCAGAGCCACATTTTTCTCACGGTACCGCTTGGCATTGAGGAACATACCCAGCTGGGAGCCCCGGTCCAGATATTTCTGAGCAATGTCCAGATAGGTCCAATCCGTCTCAGCGCTGGTAAATCCGGCCACTTCATAAGCGCCGATGCCGCCGGCGTTGCCGAACTCAATGATGGGGACATGGCAGGCGGTCAGACCATCCAGTACCATGTCGGTGATTTCCGCAGAGAAACCCTTGCCCACCACATTGGCCCCGTCGCGCAGGGTACAGTCCATTAAACTCACGCTCATACTTTTACTCTCCTTTTCTGCCTACCAGCCTGTTCAATTGCATCATAGCATCTGGGCGTGATAAATGTCCAACAGCAGTTTTTTCACATTTCCACAATATAAATCTTGTGGTTCCCTTTCAAGCATGTTAAAATACCACAATAGTATTCTGCGTGGAGGTAGCACTTTGAATATAAAAAGCATTGAGTATTTTCTCATTACTGCAGAAGAGCTGAACTTTACCCGTGCGGCGGAACGGCTCTATATCAGCCAGCAGGCCCTCAGCAGCCATATCAAGCGACTGGAAGAGGAATATCATGTGCAGCTGTTTGCACGTAAGCCATCTCTCCATCTTACCCCGGAAGGGGAACAAATGGTCTTTTACGGAAAACAAATTTTAGACTCAGACAAAAAGATGCTGGCGGCTTTCTCCGACATCTCCACCAATTGCCGGGGGACTTTAAAAGTAGGAATTTCCAGATTGCGCAGCAAGGTCTTTTTCCCGGATATCTGGAAATATTATCATTCCTCCCATGAAAATATCTCCATCGAACTCATCAACGGCAACAGTGCCTATCTGGACGATCTCCTCCAGGCCGGCAAGCTGGATCTGTATTTGGGCATCAACATCCCTAACGCTCCCAACCAGCACCGGATTGTTCTGGCCCAGGAGGTCATCCACTGCTGCTTTTCCAAGGAACTGCTCATGCAATATTATCCCAATGTCTGGCAGAATATCGTCGCGGATTTCCAGCAAAACGGAGCATCGTTCAATCGCATTGCAGACTTGCCGTTCGGCACGGTTCGCCGGGGGAACAAATTACGGGATGAATTAGAGCTTTGTTTTTCCCGCAGTTGGAAACTAAACTTAATCTTTGAGTCGGAACAGCAGGATCTTATCTACCAATTTTCCAAAAATGGGGCCTTCTCCGGCCTACTGTCCCCGGCCACGTTTTACCAGTTCCGGGAAGAGCTACAAAATCTTGAGGGGGAATTTTTTATTTTTCCACTGCGCGATCACGTGCAAAAGAGCATATTCAGCCTGGTATACCGAAAGGACTATCCCTTACCGCGCTATGCCTCAGACTTTGTTCAGGTCGCCAGCATGGTGATTCGCAACTATTCCAAGTTTATTTATTCTAAATAATTGCATTAGCAGATTATTTAAAGAAACAGACCGGAAATAAGTCATCGGGAGCACAGCGGCACCCTTATGGACTACTGTGTGCCTTTTTCATGCATAAATAGATGACTCACTTTGCTCCCAAAAGGCGGACATTATTAAAAAACGGCTTCAATCATGAGTCTCTGCTTGTCAGTTTTCGATTACAATACAAGGAAAAGTCTTTTTCTTCTGCATTAACTCTCAAAGGATTTCTGCCCTGCCTGGCTGTATAAGGGGCTGTGTGCTACAAGCAGAGGCAATGTGGTATCCGTGTCATTCGACTCCGTTGTGCAGCTATGCGGTAAAATCGACCCACGCCAAGTGCAGCAATCAGGGGTGGGCGAGGAAATAATCTCAAATCCTGCACCGCAAAACAAAATAAAAGGCCATAGGTCATTTTGTTACGATTTATACATCCGAATATTTGTTCTATAATTGAGATAAGGTGAAAGCCAAAACTCGCAACTTTCCGGTGAGGTCCACACCCCAGTGGGACCTCAGACATTCATGAGCCTCGTAGGGCACAATGACCACCCTGAACGAAGGGAACTTCCATGAAGGTCTTCAGTATTTGGCGCTGTGCCGGCAGTGCGGATGTGTACTTTTCCGTTGAGAGCGGAAAGAACACGAATGAACGACACAGTCTTTGTGATCTACAATGGGGAGCCAGTATCAGTGCCAAAGGAGGTCGCACACTTCCTGGAGCAGGATTGAAAACGGCAGCAGGCACAGGATAAGCAGGACGACAGGCATCTGAGTAGAAGTGAGTTTGAAACGGTGCTGTTCTGTTCGGAATGTGTCAGGCATCCCGTGGAAGATGAAGCGCTCTGGAACCTCCGGCTTGAAAATCTGCGGAAAGCCGTCAAGGATCTGGGAGAACAAAGCTGCGAACTCATCGACCTTCGATATGGCAGGAAACTGATCATGGGGGAGATTGGCAAGGTCTACGGTATCTCAAAAGCGGCTGAAAATACTCCACGAAAAGTTGAGGAGTTCTGTCAGGTGACAGGGCCCCTCAACTTTTTTTATTTTTCTTGTTTACAAATCCGCTGCAAGCGTCCTTATCAGTAGAGGGTAAATTCTCAATCTCTGAAAATCTGGTTGTGGTTGAATGGCCGCAGCCAGAGTACCCCAGCAAAACCATAAAAAGGAGTGTATCGATCATGGATCAGATGCTTCAGTGCATGGAGGTGAACTTCCGTACCTGCTGTGATCTGCTGCAGTATCAGCAGATGAAGAAAGCCAGCGTGGTCAGAGACATGGATGAGTTTCTGGATATGCTCTATCCCGAGAACACAGAGGAGGAACAGGATGAAAGTATCTAAGTATAAGTCCTACGAGGACCTGCCTCTGTTTCTCAATGCGGAAACCGTGTCAAAGGTCCTGGGCATCGCACCATCGTCCTCCTACGATCTCCTGCACGAAAAGGATTTTTCCGCTCTGCGAATCGGCAGCCGTATCGTGGTGCCCAAGGAACAGTTCATCCAGTGGGTGAAAGAACACACAGGCGGTGGAACATGAGATACAACGACCACGGAAATTTTTTCTCTCTGCCCAATGAGATATTCCTCCTGGGCCTGAGCCCCGGTAAGCTGGCGGTGTACAGTTACCTGCGCCGGTGCGAAGACCGAGGGACGCACCAGTGCTGGCACAGTGGCATGAGTGAGAACACAGTGCGCAAGTACACACTGCGGCTGGAAGAACGAGGACCGCTCTCCATCGAGCCAACCGAAGTGGTAACAGCAACCAGGAAGAAACGAAACGGAAATCTGCGCTACACTCTCTGGCCCGTTCAGGAGTGGATCACAGCCCACTATGACCGCCAGATGGAGGAGCCGGAGATAGCCGCAGTGCGTCAGAGAGTTGCGGCGATACAGGGGTGAGCCGCTGTGTGCGGCTTGTCAGGGCTGGGGGACGAGGATATAACCTCACCCCTCAATACGATGCCTAAAAAACGCCTTATAGCGCAGCTTGTAACGAGAATCACAGGGGGGGTCGGAGGACAATGCCCACCTTCGGGTGGGGCAAGCATAGCGTCCGGCTATACGCCGGTCGCACTCGCCGGGGCAGAGCCCCGGCACCCCCTGCCCCCTAAAGGGGGGAGAAAGGAGCGAAATGCAGAAGAAAAAACATCCATTATTACCGCAAGGATGACTCCACAAATAAAGGCAGAGATCCAACATCGGGCCAAACAGGCCGGGATGACCGAAATTGCCAGGGGGGGCGGTGATGGTGTCTGTCACAGCGGTGCGGAACAAGAAACAAACAGCGGGAACGATGGCAGGCGTGATGAAGTATGTGGTCCAGGGCAAGAAAACCCTGCTGGGTGACCGATGGATGGTCACCGGACACAACTGCGTGGCCCAGTCCTTCTCTGCTGAGGATGATCTAACGCCCCAGGAGGTCAACGCCATCGGAGTCGAGTTCGCACAGAAGCAGTTCCCGGACTATGAGGTCCTGGTGGCCACCCACATGGACACCAACCACCTGCAAAACCATCTGTTAGTCAACAGCGTGAGCTGTGCAGATGGCAGAAAGCTCTACCAAAATGCCGCCGGCCTTCAGCGGCACCGGCAGGTAAATAATGAAATCTGTATGGCCCACGGGCTGAGCGTGCTGGAGCCGCCGAAGAAGCACACCCGGAAACGGCAGATGCGGCCAGGGGAGTATCAGGCGGGGCTCCGTGGTGACAGTTGGAAGCTGAATCTAATCCAGGCGATCAATGGTGCGCTGGAGTACGCAGACGACCGGGAAAGTTTTATCGAGAACATGGAGTACGAGGGGTAAGAAGTCAGATGGGTGCCAACTTGGAAGCTGTTCGCCTACCGCCAGACCACAGTCTTCTGCCCCGGCACTCTGGAGCCGGACGAGGAGTGGATGGGGGAACTGGCCGCCGGGCTGGTGCAGTTGGGCAGAGCGCTGGAGAGAGATGCAGACCTCCCGCAGCTTCCCACACCGCCGGTCTGGACAGACAGCAAGCTTCGCCGCCGGGAAGCGTTGAAGAAGCTGGCCTTGGGGCAGAAGCTGAGCTACGACACCGACCAACAGCAGACCATGCAGTGACTGGAGGACGCAGCAGCCTCTCAAGGATTGCGCCGCAAAACAAAGATAAAACTTTTTGCCACAAAGAAAATTGTAAAATCTTTGATAACTCCGGCCCAACATCGTGGCTATTTTACAGCGGCTGCAGTATGTTGTGTTGCTGATGGGAGGCAATCGATATGCCGAAGAAACGTACCAACGGCGAGGGAAATATCCGCAAGCGTAAGGACGGTCGCTGGGAGGGGCGGTACACCGCCGGGTACGATCCCAAGGCCGGAAAGTGGGTCAACAAAAATGTGTTGGGCAAGACCCAGGCAGAGGTCCGGGAAAAACTGAAAACAGCTATGGCGGAGTGTCAGGGGTTAGATGTCAGCAAAGAAACCGATGAGCACACGGTGGGCAACTGGCTTAAAATGTGGTACGAGCTCTATGCCAACCCCAACGTCCGCACCGCCACCGCAAACCGCTACCAGCTCATCATAGACACCTACACTGTCCCCCGCATCGGGAATATCAAATTGAAAAAGCTGACCACCCGGCACCTGCAAAAGCTTTACAAGGAGTTATTAGAAAACGGCAGAATCCACATCGGAAAGAACCAGAGCAAAGGATTCAGCACCACCACTGTCCGTAGCGTCCGCCTGATGCTCCACACCACCCTGGACCGGGCGGTGAAAGAGCGGCTCATTCCTCGAAACCCCTGCAACGACTGCATCGTCCCAAAGCCCCGGAAGCTGGATATGAAAGTTCTCTCCCCAGAGCAGATAGGGGCCTATCTGGAAGCCGCACAGCGGCGGGACAATCTGGATATCCCGAGCAAAACTATCTCAGTGAGCAGGCAGTACATCCGAAACCCTGACGGAAGTCTGGAACTCACCAGGCCCAAGACGGAGAATTCGGTCCGTCTGGTGTCTATCCCACAGACGGCGGTGGAACTGCTGATCCAGGAGCACGACAAACACCCGGACAACCCCTACCTGCTCCCCTTTCCCCTGACCGGAGAGATATACTGCCCGGGCAGTGTGGTAAACCTTCACAAGAAGATCCTGAAGGACGCCGGACTGGAGCATTTCAGGTTCCATGATCTCCGGCACACCTTCGCAACCACAGCCCTCCAGAACGGTGCAGATGAAAAAACGGTGTTCTCCATGCTGGGGCACTACGATACCGGGTTCACCCCCTCCACACCTATACCCACGCTACAAGGCAGAACAGGACGAGGCCGCTCAAACGTTGGGAAGCTTCATGGCACAGGTTATGTAGGACAGAGAGAAAATGCTGGGCAGGAAGCGCAAACTTCCCGTCCGGCACTCTTTAACCCTTTCTGCGTGTGGGTCAAAATGTGGGTCAGTTGTTTGACCCGCATTTTGACCCACACTGAAAAATCAAAATTCGCAACAAAAAGTCCTCAAAAACCGAAGTTTTTGAGGGCTTCTGGAGCTGCTACCCAGATTTGAACTGGGGACCTCATCCTTACCAACGCCGGTTTGATATTTTTTCTAATCTTTTTTGTTTATTTTCAGCACTTTCTACTCGAATCAATATACTTTCCGTCACTTTTTAGGCATACTGGTTCCGTACATTCCACCGCCGTCTGTGGCTGGTTATGTGGTCAATAAGCGGGGTCCGTTGGCGAAATCCAACGGGCCCCATCGATATTTTTGCGGCGTATGGAGATCATAAGAGATAGTTGCATCATCGAATAGCCCCCGCAAGGCGTGCTATGCTGTAAAACAAGGATAGGGGTTCCAAATTAAGCCATATTTTTTGAAAAGAGCAAATCGGAAAACTGCTCTATATTCACATCTGATTTTCTACATATTGGGTCAAATTTCCCTCTCGACTTTCCGACCGTTTTCCAGTATGGTTTGCTTGCCGGTCACAATGAGCAGAGGGGGATCAAGGATGCTGCAAAAATCGCTTCAAAGTCAAAACATGAATCAAGTGAATGCTTTTCCTCTGCCGGTGGGTATCCTACCAATACGGCAAACGGAACAGAAAGCCCACAGCGGAATTTGCCGCTGTGGGCTTTGTTGTACCCGTACAATAGTTGTAAGGACGATTGAGGAGGAATCTCATGAATGAGCACAAATCAATATCGGAACACATTTCGGCGTATGAACACCACCTCCGCTTGGAGGAAAAAAGCGCAGCAACTATTGAAAAATATCTCCGGGACATTTGGGCCTTCGCTCGCTGGCTGGATGGGCAGGAGATCACCAAGGAGCGGACGGCGGAGTGGAAAGCCCATCTGGCGGAGCGGGGCTATGCCCCCACCAGCGTCAACGCCATGCTCTCTGCCCTGAACGGCCTACTGGACTTTCTGGGCCGCGGAGAGTGCCGCGTGAAGTTTCTCAGGCTCCAGCGGAGGATGTTCCGGGACAACAGCCGGAATCTGACCCGAAGCGACTATGACACCCTCACCGCCGCGGCAAGAGCACAGGGCAAGGCGCGGCTGGCTCTGCTGATGGAGACCATCTGCGCCACTGGCATCCGGGTGTCCGAGGTGCGGTATATCACGGTGGAAGCAGTCAAAGCAGGCCGGACAGAGATTGCGCTGAAGGGAAAGATCCGTACCATCCTGATCCCCAACAAACTCTGCCGCAAGCTGCTGAAATACGCCAAACAGCAAAAAACCGCTTCCGGCGAAATCTTTCTCACCAGAAACGGAACGCCCATCAGCCGCCGCCAGATCTGGGCGGAGATGAAGGGCTTATGCAAGACGGCGGGAGTCGCGGCCAGCAAGGTCTTTCCTCACAACTTCCGACATCTGTTCGCCACGACCTTTTATAGGGCCAGCCGGGATATCGTGAAGCTGGCGGATGTGCTGGGGCACAGCAGTATTGAGACTACTCGCATCTATCTACTGACCTCAGGGGCGGAACACCAGCGGCAGCTGAATCGGCTGGGACTGGTTTCATAATCACAGAATTCGTATTCTGACATGACAATACGGACGCCCAAACCATAAAACTACATATTATATGGTCATTTTACCATAGCATTTCCAAAAGCACAAGCAAACCGACCATATTTTGGCATAAAAATATAAGCCACAAAAAGAAATGATTTTGTGGCCTGCTTTACTGCGGCTTTCTATCTGCTCTTTGGGCGATGGAAAGCCGTTTTTTATCCGTTTGGAACCTATTTGTCTACTGTGGATAAGCAAATAGAAAATGGAATACGAATTCTGTGATGAAGGGGGGTGATGAATCTTGCGCACTTCTCTCTACGACTACTGCGCAGAACGGAACGAGCTGGCCCTGCTGACCCAATGGCACCCGGTCAAAAACGGGCCGCTGACACCAAGGCAGGTATCCTACGGCAGTAGGCAGAAGATTTGGTGGCTGTGCCCCAAGGGACACGCATGGCAGGCGGCGGTCTATACCCGAGTGGGTGTCCCTACTGTGCCGGGAAACAGGCGTGGCCGGGGGAAAACGATCTGGCGTCCCAGCGGCCGGACCTGCTGGATCAATGGCATCCCACCAAAAACCTGCCTATGACGCCGGAGCGCGTCACCGTGGGGGGCCACTTCAAGGCGTGGTGGGTCTGCGAACAGGGCCATGAATGGCAGGCCATCGTCAAATCCCGCACGCTGGGCGGCTGCGGTTGTCCTGTCTGTGCTGACCGGGTCCTGCTGCAAGAGATCAATGACCTTGCCACCACCCACCCGTCGTTGGCGGAACAGTGGCATCCCACGAAAAACGGCGATCTGACGCCCCGGGATGTGGTAGCTGGAAATTCCCGCAAAGTCTGGTGGCTGTGTACCAAAGGGCACGCGTGGCAGGCCAAAATTTCCTCCCGGACCTCTGGCGGGGCGGGCTGTCCTGTCTGCGCGGGGAAATTGGTGGTGGCCGGGGAAAACAATCTGGAAAGCCAGTTCCCCGCCGTTGCCGCCCAATGGCACCCCACCCTCAACGGGGCCCTCACCCCGGAGCAGGTGACGGCGGGGAGCCACCGAACCGTATGGTGGATGTGTCCCAATGGGCACATCTGGAAAGCCATCGTTTATTCCAGAGCGGGGCCGCAGAAATGCGGCTGCCCCGTCTGCGCCGGAAAAGTCCGCCCGGAGCGGCAGGAACGCTACCGTCGGGCGCTGGCGGAGGTGGAAGCAAAACAGGCCGGTCAGCCAATTCCCGGCCCGAAAGAAAAACATAATAGGAGGAATGAGAAATGAAGCGGCGATTATTGGCAACCATTCTGTGTTTGTGTATGTTGACAGGATTATTACCTGTAACAGCACTTGCAAGCGGTGAAACTGAGCCACTGGGGGGGACTTCCACCGAGACATTATATGTTTATCCCGGAGAAAAATTTACCGTTGCTCTTTCCAAGGAAATGGGAAATTCTATCACCATCAGTGGCTATAACGAAGCCGAGGACTGGTATGTGACTGATGGGCTGGCCCTGCACTATGATGGCATCTACAATGCCGGAATGGGCGAGAAACACGACGGTGATGCCAGCGAATGGATACAGCTGGTGGAGGATGCCGGGGGTGACCTGACCATCAGCGGTCAGACTTGGGGAAGCAGCGGTCTGAAAGTGGAGGACACCGCTGTCGGCAAGAGCGACTTGTCTCCTGCAATCACGACAGGCGCAGAGGGCATGACCGTGGAACAGATATTTTCAATCGTCAATGCGGAGAGTGCCATGGGGAATAAAGGCGATTATTTTTATCCGCTTCAAGTGGGTTATATTTCGTTCGGTAATGTACGTATGGATGGACCCGTACTGAATTATGCAAATAAGAACAATACAGTCCTAAATAATGGGGCAATCGTAAACGAAGCTCTTGTGACTATGACTCTGACGAGCGACGGTACGCAGACACGAGCAGTCTATCGTAACGGCGGAGCGAGAAAATCTCAGACACTTAAGCAGCCCATCGAAGATCATTATTCTTTTGGCAGCGTCGATATTCCTGTAAATGAAATTAAGGCTGCGGACTGGACAAAAGAGGAGCCGACTAAGGTAACTCTTGAAAAGACCATTTATGGTCTGCGCATTTATGACAGAGAGCTGACTGCCGATGAAGTTGCCCAGAACGCCGCTCTGGATCAGGCGCGCTTTGAGGACGATACCTATGTAACCCCCGGCACTGTGGATAGCGAGCCTCTGCTGGAGTATGACTACTCGAAAAATGAGCAATCTACAACCGTGACAGTTTCTGGTAACTCTGTGGAGCTGTCCCTCAATGAACTGACGGATAGACGCACCCTTACTTTTACCGATGGTATTACAACGATCACGCAGGATGTTGTTGTAATGAGCAAGGATGACGCTGAAAAAGCGGATGATGTCATTAACAAGATCAATGCCCTGCCGGATGCTGGATCTGTGACCGCAGAAAACGAAGCCGCCATCAGCGCAGCATCTGCGGCCTATGAGCTTCTCAACAGCCAGCAGAAGGGCCGCGTGGGCGGTGAACGGAAAGACAAGCTGGACGCCTGTGTTGCAGCGCTGGATGAGCAGCTTGCCGGCAATAAAACCTATGAGCTTACCTACGATCTGAATGATGATGACGGTGTTCAGGCAGCTTTACCTGAGGGGACACCGGACACGGCAACCGTCATTTATAAGGGCGACCCCTTTACTCTGGCGGTTCCCACCCGCGCAAACTATACCTTCCTTGGCTGGTGGTATGGAAACACTCAAATCACCGACGGAAGCGGTGCCTCCCTGGAAGCGTGGACGATTTTGTCCGGCGGTGAGATTACGGCGCACTGGGAACGCACGGAGGATCTGGGAACGGAGCGCAATCCTTATCCCATCTCCAGCGCGGAGCAGTGGTACGCACTGGCCCGGATCCTGAAATCCAGACCTGCCTCGGATGGTGCTGTGAGCGGGGAACTCAAGCAGGACTATGCCGGTTTTGGCTATACCGGGGGATATGCAGCGGCTTACGATGCCCTGCAAACGACCTATTATCAGCTGCAAAACAGCATCACACTGACTCCGCAAGAAGGGTATTTCGGCGTTCCCAATTTTAAGGGTACGCTGGATGGTAAAAATCATGTTGTTACGCTGAACTATAATAATTTGAATGTCAGCGTAACTTCTTCCACCCAGTTTGGCGGACTGATCCAGTCTTCCGAGCACTGTGTGGTCAAGAACCTGACTCTGGACGGGACGATAAGCGGCCAATATACCGCCACAGCTGGATTGCAGGACATCGGTGTGCTGATTGGCACCACAAAGACGACCAAAGACCCAGACCCCACCATGGAAATTGAGAATGTGACCAGCAATGTGACGGTCGATCTCACCATCGATGTGAATGGTTCAGCCACATCTTATCTGGGCGCTATGATCGGCCGCGCCTACGCGCCTGCCGCCGGCTATCAGACGAAATTAAAGAACTGTACCAACAACGGGGCTATCACTGTCACCTATTTGAATGCCAGCTCCAATACGGGCCGTGTGGGCGGCTTGATCGGTCATGCATATTCCGCGGCCATGGATGGATGCAAGAACTACGGTGACCTTACCCATAAGGGCGATACTGCCTTCAGCATTGGCGGCATGGCTGGATCTGCAAGTGCAGAATATCGGAACTGTATTCAGGGCGGCAGTATTGAAAGCCCAATTTCTGCAGTGGTTCCCTTCCCGGGGATGAACGAGTCGCAAGAAGCTGGCAATCTGCTGGAGATCAAGGTAAGCGGAACTCCCGGCACTTCTGTTACCTATGTTGGCGGAGATACCAGGCAGATCGGCGAGGACGGGACCGTTACATTCCAGATCCCCATCTATCGCGAAAACGATGCGGTGGAAAACAATGCGTTTTCCTACAACAATTACTTTACCGTGAATGGTGTCCGACTGGACTTCTTCAGCCTGACCTCCAGAAAATTCTCCGCGGTCATTCAAACGGGGGATGCGGAGGATCTCCGTCTACCATTCCAGAGTGAAAACGACGCACTGGTCATTACCACAGCGGAGCAAATGCTCGCTCTGCAGAAGGCGATCAATGATGGAGATAAGCAGTCTATCAATACTATCTTTGCATCCAGAGGTATGAATGCCGAAAGCGTGGGCTATGAGGAAGCACGTCTGGCTCTGCAAAGCGGATACTATAAACTGGGGGATAACATTGAGCTGAAAAACAGCAAATATACGGGTATCGGCACAAAAGCATTCCCCTTCGGCGGTCACTTCAACGGTGGCGGACATACCATTACGCTTACGCTGTCCGGCAACATCGAAGCTCAGTATGTGGGCGTGTTCGGGTATGTCGATTCTGTGGGCGGTTCTCAGCCGGAGATCAATTCTCTGAATATTGTTTCGGAGATTGAGTTGGATTATGACGCCCGGAACAACACCACCTACTTCATCGGCAGCCTTGCAGGTGCCTTTGGCGGCAGCGTAGCGACCCACGGCCTATCCGACGTTACGGTTCAGGTAAACAAAATCAAGGTCACCACCAGCCATAATGACAGCAATTACGATACTTACTATGTAGGCGGTGTGGCTGGCTATGGTCGAGTGTCCAACGTGGATGTGAAGGTGACCGGCTCCATTGCCGCAGGAGGTAAAGGCCTTTTCTACACTGCTGGCGTAACGGGAGCCGGTTCCGTGCAGCAGAGCAGTGTAATGTTCCAAGAAAACGGCAGTGAAATTTCCGTAAACTCCAGTGCTACAACTGGTTCCGCTGCCGCAGTGCTCAGCGCTTATACATCTGGAGACATGACTTTCGCTGATGTAACCATCGAGAATCAAGCAACCGAAGCGGTGAAAATCTGTGCGGAAGGAGAAAAACCGCAATATGCCGGCGGAATCGTAGGCTATATGCCAACAGCCACCTCAAATCAAGTAAGTTGGCTGAGAGTGGACGATACTGTCCAGGTCATCGGAAAATTTGAGGTTTCTGCCGGTGATAACGGCTACGCAGGCGGCTTGGTAGGGAGACTCTTTGCTGGTTACTCTGCAGAAATCAACGGCTTTGTCAACACCATGGATGTCTCTAGTCGATTTGCTGGTGGTTTGTTTGGCGATGCAAGTCCCTCAGGTGAATTGCAGACTCTGACGATCACCGATTCGCTGAATGTAGGTAAAATCACCGGGACTGGTAATACACCCAAGGCGGGCGCCCTGATGGGCATACTCAGCATCCATACCGAGCCGTCTTTCCGTGGAAATGCGTATCTCGCATCGAGCTGCAACCAGGTTATCGGGCAGGTTGCCAATACTGGAGCAGATGTGGAAGATAGCGAAGTTGCCGCCAAGCTTGACCTTAGTGTATTGGAAGGCGGTGCACATTCCTATATGGGTACGGTGCAGCTTGTGGCGGAGAAAGCTCCTACCGCACTGACCCTTGCTCCTGCTGAATACTTCTGTTTACAGAATGACGGTAAGCTGCAATTTGTCAAGGTGGGAACCTCTGCGGCAGAGTTCCTGTGGAACGGCAGACTCTTCTATACCAGCAATCCAATCACCGTTTCCGCAAAGAAACTCACGCAGGATGACGTGACAATCACCGGCATCAGCAGCAGCTATCCGTCAGACGAGGCGGCTCAGGACGCGCTGACGTCCATTGAGGTGGTCTATGAGGGACATACGCTCGTCGAGGGTACGGATTACACCGTGACACATCAAAAAGACAACGACACATTTACCATTACGTTTACAGGCAATTTCACCGGCACGGTAAATAAGAGTTATGACGTGGATTTGGCTGCTCCAATCGTGACAGTGGAAGACCACATCGGCATCTATGATGCTGCTGCCCACTCTATTTCCGTCTCTGCCCCTGAGGGTGCAACTGTGACCTATGGAGAGAATCCGAGCAGCATGAGCGATACTAATCCCAGCTATACGGCGGTCGGTACCCATGTAGTCTACTGGAAAGTCAAGAGTAACGGCCATTCGGTGACTGGTTCCGCAGTGGTGGAAATCACTCCGGCCCATCTAACCATCAAGGCGCATGACAAGAGTGCCTATGTAGGCGATGCCGTTCCCGTTCTGGGAGAGGATGACTACACCGTGACTGGCCTTGTGAGCGACGAGACACTGGACACCAAGCCTACACTGTCCTATACGAGTACCCCGAATATGAGTATCGCTGGGACCTATCAGATCAAGGCCAGCGGCGCGGACGCTGGGACCAACTACACCATCTCTTATGTAGATGGTACCCTGACCGTCTCCCGCCGCTCCTCCGGCGGTGGCGGTGGTGGTTCCAGCTCCAGCGGTGACTACATCGTGTCCGTGGATAAGACTACCCATGGTAAGGTAACCGTGTCCCCCAGCCGTGCGGACAAGGGCGACACCGTGACCATCGCCGTGAAGCCTAATAAGGGCTACGAGTTGGACGAGCTAATCGTCACAGCCAAGAATGGCGACAAGATCAAGCTGACCGAGAAGGCTGACAACAAGTTTACCTTCAAGATGCCGGGCTCCAAGGTCACCGTGGAAGCCAGCTTTAAGCTGATCGAAACCACGCCGGAAGTCCTCGTCTTTGTGGATGTTCCTGTTGATGCTTACTACGCTGATGCTGTGGAGTGGGCGGTCAAGGAGGGCATCACCTCTGGTACCTCCGCCACTACCTTCAGCCCCAACGCCTCCTGCACCCGTGCTCAGATGGTGACCTTCCTGTGGCGGGCCAACGGCGCCCCCAAGGCCACCAGCACCAATCCGTTTACCGATGTGAGCGCCGATGCCTACTACTATGACGCGGTGCTGTGGGCCGCTGAGAAGGGCATCACCTCCGGCACGACGGCCACCACCTTCAGCCCTGACGCTGTGCTGACCCGCGGCCAGACCGTCACCTTCCTGTGGCGGGCTAACGGTTCTCCTGCTGTCTCCAGCAGCCGCTTTGGCGATGTGGCGGCTGACGCCTACTATGCTAAGGCTGTGGCTTGGGCTGTGTCCGAGGGGATCACCGCAGGTACTGGCGTCAACAAGTTTAGCCCCGATGCCCCCTGCACCCGTGCCCAGATCGTGACCTTCCTGTATCGAGATGCGCACTAAATTCAGAGCCGCGTAAATCCCAACGGAGGGCGGAACAGTTGTGCCGTTCCGCCCTCCTTCTTTGCGCTATGCCATAATCAAGGAAAACGGAGATGGCTAAAATTTCACGCCATCAGTTTTGACCTGGTTCGACCTTACAGTCGAACATATTGTGATTCTACTGTTATCCTCTATGCTAAAATTAATCGAACTGATTTTCTATAAAGATATTGACACAGAACATCTGTTCTGCTAAAATGAAAGTACAATCTGAATAGCCACAAAATGCTGCACCGAGCCACGGGTCCTAAGACGCTGTCTTTGAGTCACCAAATTGCCGGGCGCATGAGAAACATACGAATTGAGGCAGGTAGCTTCCTGCCAAGTGTCGTGTTGTTCTTGTGCGCCCGGTTTTGTTTTTCTCAGAATCATTTCTGCCCACGCTTCCGCGCAGCAAGGAGTTGTCCATGCGCCAGACAGAGAGGAGGTGCAGGTCAAAGAGACAAGACCGTGAAAACTATGCAAAGAAGAAAACATGAGGAGGTAACTTGAATGAAAAAATCAATCTACAAAAGCTACGACGAACTGCCGCTGATGCTGAACATGAAGCAGCTCTCTGAGTTGTTAGGCATCTCGGATGCCAGCTCCTACGAGCTGGCCCAGGAGGCGGACTTCCCCTCTCTGCGCATCGGCAAGCGCATCGTGATTCCCAAGGAGGAGCTGCGGAGATGGATTTCCGCGCACACGAAGGGAGGGCAGGGATGACAGAAAATCAGAAGCGTGATGTGAAGAAGTATTTTTTCATGCTCCCCAATGCGGTGTTCGAGCTGGGGCTCCATGTGTATGAGCTGGCCATCTACGCCTACCTGCTGCGGATTGAGGACCGGCGGCCCTGGCAGTGCGTGGTCAGCTACCCCACCATCACGGACAAGCTGGGGATCTCAGTCAACACCGTGGCCAAGTATGTGGGCCAACTGGAGGAGCATGCTCTTATCTCCACGGAGCGCACCGACGTCATCACCCGGGATGGTCTCAAGCGCAACGGCTGTCTTCGCTACACCATCCTGCCAATCCAAAACGCGATTGCTCTCTATCACGAGCGGCAGCTGTCCGCGCTGGAGCAGACAGCTGCTCAACGGCAAGCACAGCTACGAGCGGAGAAGTCCGGTGTGGAGTTCGTTCCGCATGACA
Organism: Muriventricola aceti; assembly: GCF_025567565.1. Lineage (NCBI taxonomy): Bacteria > Bacillati > Bacillota > Clostridia > Eubacteriales > Oscillospiraceae > Muriventricola > Muriventricola aceti. The sequence goes on from NZ_JAOQKF010000001.1 coordinate 312,895, forward strand.
AAGAGCAGGGCGCATGACCACCCCGTTGCGCAGCCTGTGATGAGTTGTGTACGCCCCGGCTGGGCGGGGTGGAGTCCCAGCCCCACACGGGGCCTTCCCCGCAAATTTGGGCCGCTGTCGGCCCGGACGAGAGCGCAAGGCGAGGACGAAAGAAAAAGCAGGATAAACGACGGGGTCGCAGGCGACCCCTATCGGAAGCACCTCTGCCCGCAGTGCGGGCAGTTACGAGGGGTTCTGTGGGGCTGTGAAGTGGGGTCAAAAACAGAGGAGAACCGCTCCCTGTGCGGTCGTTCTCCCAAAACACTTACTGCCACAAGGAAAATTCAGGGGTCACCTCCCGGAAAGGAGCCTATTTTGAGCAAGAAAGAGAAGTTTGCCCTGTACTTGACACCGGAGAAAAAAGCGGTACTGGAACGTCGCTACCGGGAGGACGGAAGCCGCAGTCTCACCGCCTTCATCGAGCGGGCCGTCGACTTCTACCTGGACTACCTCAGCGCCAACAACGCCGGCCTGTTCCTCCCCACCTCCATCAAGTCTTACCTAGACGGACGGCTGGGACAGTTGGAGAATCGGATGTCCTCTCTGCTGTACAAGCAGGCAGTGGAGCAGGACATGGTAGCCGGGATTCTGGCGGATGCCTATCAATTCAACGAAGATGATCTTCAGCGACGCCGCACGGAGAGTATCAACAATGTTAAGAAAACCAATGGCCGCATCTCCCTGGACCAACGGGTGCGGGAAGTCTGGGAGGAGGGGGATGAGTGGCAAGACTGATTGTCAAGAGTCCCTACTACAAGTGCGGTGGGAACGCCACCCTCAGCGGCTACCTGCGCTACATCGCCACACGGGAACGGGTGGAGCTGATGCCGGACGACCGTCCGCCCACACGCAAGCAGGTGCAGCTCATCAACAAACTCACGAAAGATTTTCCTGACAGCAAAACACTCTATGAGTATGCGGACTATGCTGCAAAGCCCACCAAGTCCAATGCCTCCGCGCTGATTACCATGGTACTGGAGTCCAACTGGGACAAGCTCTCCACCATGGAGGGTTACACCGGGTACATCGCCACCCGGCCCCACGCGGAGCGGCTGGGCAGCCACGGCCTGTTCGGTGACGAAGATGGTGTGGACTTGGAGAGCGCCATGTCTGAACTGGAACAGTACACCGGAAACGTGTGGACCCACATCATCTCCCTGAAACGGGAGGACGCGGTGCGGCTGGGTTATGACACCGCCAAGGCGTGGCGTGACCTGCTTCGTACTCACCGCAACGACATCGCCGCGGCAATGAACATCCCGCCCAACGACTTCCGGTGGTACGCCGCCTTCCACGATGAGGGCGACCATCCCCATGTCCACATGATGGCGTAGTCTGCAAAGCCGGGGCAGGCGTACTTGTCCAAAGAGGGAATCCGGCAGATCAAGTCCGAGCTCACCAATGATATTTTCAAGCGGGAACTGCTGCACCTCTACCAGCAGAAATCTGACAGCAGAGATGAGCTGGTGCAGGAAGCTCGGAAAGCCATGCTGGAGTTGGTGCAAACCATGTCGGCTGGTATCGCTGACCACCCGGAAGCGGAACGGCTCATGCTAGAGCTGGCAATACAGCTGGAAGCGGTCAAGGGCAAGAAGTCCTATGGCTACCTTTCAAAGCCGCAAAAGAAATTGGTGGATCAGGTCGTGGACGAGATGGAGCGGCTCCCCAGTATCCGCGACTGCTATGATCAGTGGATGGTCCTCCAGGGCAAGGTGGATGGGTACTATCACGACAAGGAACGGAAGCGTGTTCCGCTGTCACAGCAGAAAGAATTCCGCCAGATTAGGAATGCGGTCATAAAAGAAGCGGAAAACATCCGGCAGAGCAAATTGTTCTTTGAGGACAAGGGAGTGGAACAGGAGAGCGAGCCGGAGGAATTCCGAAACGCTTCCTATGACTATGAAAGCCTGCGGGACTCAATTCGGGACGAGATCCTGACACTGGAGGAGCGCGGCGATGCTGTCGATGAAATGAACGAGCTGGCAAAAAGCGGCTACAAGCACACGCAGTATCTCATGGAAAAGCTGTGGCGGGACGGTCCGCTGCTGTCGCCGGACTGGGTGAACGCCCGATACTGGTTTCAAAAGTCGGCGGAGCAGGGACACATCTATGCGCAGTACGCCCTCGGAAAACTTCTGCTCTCCAATGATCCCGAGGTGCATAATGTGTGGAAGATGGTATCCGTTGGCTGAAGCAGGCCGCCCCATGTGTTCCTGGCCGTCACCCATCTGCTCCACCACATGAGCAGAATCTTTCAGGAGCAATCCCTGTCCCTGCCCCAGTCTGGAACAGGGCTGCAAGTGGACAGCAAGCTTCGGCAGAGGATCCGGGAGCAGAAGATTGCCATGGGACACAAGGTGGATGGCCATGAGGAGGGGCAGAACTAGGGCGGCATGGTCATGGGCGGAATGTGAGTCGCCTCCCTCAAAAATTACGGGTCAGTAAACAACACGAAAGCCTTTGGAACCGGAAAACAAAGTAAAATGATAACTTTCTGATAATAGTTCACCGTGTCTCTGGCTATTTCATGTTTCTGTGGTGTGGTGTGTTGCTGACAAGGAGGGATACACATGACCACAAACCAGCTGCCCATCCGCCAGTGCCGCTACTGTGGCAGTGAAGATTTGGGAATGGGCTGGCAACACGGCGAGGGGATCGTCACCTTCAAGAAGCACGGTATCCTGGGCAACCGGATGCGCTGCCTGATCTGCCGCCGCTGCGGTGCGGTGCTGTTTCAATGGGTGGTAGAACCACACAGGTTCCCGCCCATCCGGTAGACCACGCAAGTCCTGCGATGCAAATCAAAGATAAAAAAACCTCGGAGGCGATAACTACAATGGCAAAACGAAGACCGTCCGGTGACGGCATGGTCCGCAAGCGGGAGGATGGCCGCTGGGAGGGACGCATCATCATCGGACACGAGGAGAACGGCAATCCCATCTTCCGCTACATCTACGCCGACACCCAAAAAGAACTGACTGCCAAACTCCGGCAGAGCATCACCGCCTAACAGGGTGTCGATTTGACGGAGGAGTGCAGGATGACACTCTCAGAGTGGCTGGAGCAGATGGTATCCATCCTCCGACCCAGCACACTGGACCACTACCGCAGGGATATGAATCACCATGTCAAACCCTATCTGGGCCAAAAGAAGCTCACACAAATTACACCGGCAGACCTGCGGAAGCTCTATGACACCTTAAAACAGCATGGTAGGGTCCATCCCCGCCCCGGCCAGAGCCGCGGGCTATCCACCACCACTGTCCACAGCATCCACACCACCCTCCACGCCGCGCTGGACAAGGCCGTGGAGGAAAATCTGATCTTCCGAAATCCTTCAGATGGATGTAGGCTACCATCTGCCAAGCCCAGGGAAATAAAGGTGCTGATGCCGGAGGAGATCCAGCGGTTACTGATCCAGGCCAGAGAGGATGGCTGCTACGAGCTGCTCCTGCTGGAGCTGTCCACCGGCCTGCGCCGTGGTGAGATTTGCGCCCTCCAGTGGACTGACCTGGATCTCAAAACCGGGACGCTCCAAGTGGAACGGCAGGTCCATCGGGCACGAGGGGAACTGGTGGTATCTCCGCCCAAAACCAAGGCTGGCCGGAGAACTGTGCTCCTCCCTCCCCCAGTCCTGAATGTACTCAAAACCTATCGAAACTTCTGCACCTCCCAGTGGATGTTCCCCTCCCCAAAGAAAGAGAACTCCCCCATGGACCCCGCGGCAGTACGAAAACGGCTGTCCACTGTGCTGAAACGGGCCGACTGCAAAAGACTCCGCTTTCATGATTTACGCCACACCTTCGCCACCGCCTCCCTGGAACACGGCATGGATGTCAAGACCCTTTCGACCATCATCGGCCATGTGTCCAGCAGCACCACGCTGAATATTTACGCCCATGTCACCGACGAGATGCAGAGGACTGCTGCCGCCAAAATCGATATGGGAATCGGCAAAGCTGCTCCTTCAGCGGAGCAGGAGATTCTCCCTTCCAAGCCAGCACCCTCCACCTTCCAGCCCTACAAGGGTCAGCGCCGCAAGCCCGGCACCGGCTGCGTCAGCCAGATCAGCGAAACCCTCTGGGAAGGCCGCTACTCCTCCACCATCAACGGAAAGCGCATGGCCCGGAATGTACATGCCAAAACAGAGAAAGAGTGTGAGGAAAAGCTGGCCGCCCTCATCCGGGAGATGAAGCAGGAGTTCGCTGCCATGAAAACACAGGCAAAGGCTGGCTGAAACGCACAGAGCTCCGGCGGGATTGAACCGCCGGAGCCCTGATTTTTTCTGTCTGTGGCTTGTTCTGTGGTCAAAGCCCTGATCACAAATTTCAAACAGGCCAAAAAGTCACGAAAAGCAAAGTAAAACCGCCCTTTTCGGCCGAAAAGAGCGGTTATTGTGGAGCTGCTACCCAGATTTGAACTGGGGACCTCATCCTTACCAAGGATGCGCTCTACCGACTGAGCTATAGCAGCAAATCTGTTCCCAAACGGAAACTATTCTAACAGGATATGGCTTAGAATTTTTACAGATAGTTAAAAAACTGGGAGACTATTTAAACAACCGTATGGTTGAAAATCTATAAAATGGCGACTCGGAAGGGACTTGAACCCTCGACCTCCGGCGTGACAGGCCGGCGTTCTAACCAACTGAACTACCGAGCCATTTTAAACGTATGAAACAGAATGACATCTGATATTCTTTTTTGGCAGGGGCAGAAGGAATCGAACCCTCGGCACGCGGTTTTGGAGACCGCTGCTCTACCTGCTGAGCTATACCCCTATATGGTGGGCCTTC